>SCTQ01000046.1 GCA_004322345.1 Aquabacterium sp.
GCTGGCAGGGGCCAGCACCTGCAGCTCCAGGATGCCGACGCCTGTGCTGACGGGGGCGATCTGCACCGTCTGTGTCTCCCAGCCGGAGGCGTCCACCGGGGCGTTGCCCCGGCTCACCGGATAGAAGCGCTGGTTTCCTGCCCAATCGGTGATGGCCAGGACCAGCCTGGCCGTGGCCGGCGCACGCAGACGCAGGCGCACGTGCGAGCCGCCTTGCCACGAGAGCTGGATGGCGGCACTGGCCACCTGGCTGGCGGCGGTGAAGTTGTAGGACAGCGTGTGCGCCTGGTCGCCCGAGATCTGGGTGGTGGCGGCGAGGGTGCCGGCGGGCGCCGTGTCCGAACCTCGATAGAAGGCGCGCGACAGCGGCATGCCCGCCTGGGCCAGGGAGCCGCAGGCTGCCAGGAGGCAGGCCGCGGCGACGCGCGTGTAGCGTGTGTGGGTTGCTGGGTGCATGTCGTCCTCCGTGATGTCTGGAGCCGCGGGCCGACGGGCCAGCAAGCGCCGCGGATTGTGTGGAGGGCGCGCAGGGCATTTATGTCGCTACGTCGGCAGACGTACGCTGGTGTAAGCGGGCCCCGCAAGCGGCCCCGCCGCGGCGCCCGATCGAGGGGGCGGCCCAGGCGCCTTCGTCGCTGGGTGCAAGACGCGGCGCATGCCTGCCCCTTACCCCCGGCGTCATCGCGCGCACCCGCCCAGGCAGCTCCTTTTTTTTCGGCCGCTCGTCGAGCAGGTGTCGATTCCGGCGGCGCTCGTTCGTCGTGGCAGTGGAGCCCCACACGCGCCGATGGCGCGAAGGCTTCGATCCCTCACACCAAGCTCACACCAACCCCGGGACACCCCATGACCAAAATGATCTTCATCAGCCTGCCGGTCACCGACCTTGCGGCTTCCATCGCCTTCTACAAGGCACTGGGCTTCGAGCAGAACCCGCAATTCAGCGACGACGCCTCCGCCTGCATGGTGTGGAGCGAGGCCATCCACGCGATGCTGCTGACGCACGCCAAGTGGCGCACTTTCACGCAGCGGCCCTTCCCGCCGGCGGGGGCCTGCGGATCGATGGTGTCGCTGTCGATGGACAGCCGCGGCGCCGTCGATGCGATCCAGGCTGCTGCTGCCGCGCACGGCGGGCAGGCTGATGTGAACCCGGCGGAGGAACTGGGCTTCATGTACAGCCGGGACCTGGCGGACCCGGATGGGCATATGTGGGCGACGTTCTGGATGGATCCGGCGGCGGTGTCGCCGGGGGCGCAGCAGAGTTGACGCCTCATCGCCGGGATCGCGAGCGTCCGAAGCACGCTCGCCCCTCCAGGGGTGGTCCAAGCGGCCCAGCTTGATTGAATGTGCTTGATGAAGCAGCCCATCCCCATCCGACCGACAGTCAAGGCGCACCTGCCTTCAAGAGGGGAGGTGGACCTCCTGATCAAGCTCATCCAACGGCGTGTCCGCCTGCCACCCAGAGTCAAGCGCAAGCTTCGCGCCGACCTGTACATGGCCTGGGACCAGCGATCGAAAGAACGGCAGCGTGTCGCGCTCATTGCATTGACGCACGCCATCGAGGAAGAGTGCGGCGAGGATTGAGGCTGGTCCCACTCCGGCGCGAAGCCTCAAGCACTGGGCGTGTGGCGCGCTACTCGACCCCTTTTAAAGTTCATTTTTATGTGTTTTATGCGAGAAATTCGCGTATAAAACGCATCATCATGACATTCACTCTGGCGCCCGCGGACGAGATCCTCCAAGCCCTGGGCCAACGCCTGCGCGCGCAGCGCCTGGCGCAGGACCTGCCCCAGAGCGAGCTGGCCGCGATGGCCGGCCTCTCGCTGGGCGCCTTGCGCAAGCTGGAGAACAGCGGCCAGTCCTCGCTGGAGACCTTCGTGCGCGCGGTGCAGGCGCTGGGCCTGGCGGATGAACTGGAGACGCTGTTCGTGCTGAAGCGCCAGTCCATCGCCCAGATGGCGCAGGCAGAAGCCGCCGGCCAGCGGCAGCGCGCGCCGCGCCGCAGGCAGGGCAGCTGATGCGGCAACTGGCCGTCCACTATTGCGGCTGGGGCGAAGACTGGCCGCTGGGCCTGCTGGCCGACGACGGCGGGACGCTGCTGTTCGAGTACACGCCGCAGGCGCTGGCGCAAGGGCTGGAACTGTCACCCCTGCACCTGAAGCTGCGCGCCGCGGCCTATGGCGGCTTCCCGCCGCACCAGCATCGACTGCCCGGCCTGCTGGCCGACAGCCTGCCCGACGGATGGGGCCTGCTGCTGATGGACCGTCTGTTCCGCCAGCAGGGCCTGCGCCACCCCGGCCCGCTGGACCGCCTGGCCTTCATCGGCGAGCGCGCCATGGGCGCCCTGCGTTTTGTGCCAGCCGCCCAGCCCGATGCCGAGGAGCCGGACTGGAACCTGCTGGCCCTGGCACAGGAGAGCGAACGCGCCCTGGCCGGCAACGCGGACGACGCCCTGCGCGAGCTGGCCCTGGCCGGCGGCTCCCCGCAAGGCGCGCGCCCCAAGGCTCTGGTGCAGTACGACGCGGCGACCGGACAGGTCAGCACCCGCGCCGAGGCACCCGGCGAACCCTGGCTGGTGAAGTTTCCCGCCCAGGGCGAACACAAGGAGGCCTGCGCCATCGAGCGGATGTATGCGGACCTGGCCCGCGACTGCGGGCTGGAGATGCCGGCGAGCGCGTGGTTCGACCTGTCGCCCAAGCTGGCCGCATTCGGCGTGGCGCGCTTCGACCGCGAACAGGGCCTGCGCGTGCCGATGCACAGCCTGGCCGGCCTGCTGCACGCGGACTTTCGCCTGCCGGGCAGCGCCGACTACACCACCCTGTTGCGCGCCACGCGCCTGCTGACCCGCGACGAGCGCGAAGTGCATAAGGCCTATGAGCGCGCCGTCTTCAACGTGCTGTTCCACAACCGCGACGACCATCCGAAGAACTTCGCCTGGCGGCTCGGGCGAGACCGGCGCTGGCGGCTGGCACCGGCCTTCGACTTGAGCTTCAGCGACGGGCCGCGGGGGCAGCATCACATGGATGTGTGCGGCGAAGCGGATGCGGTGGGGCGGGCGCACTTGCTGCGCCTGGCTGCGGAGGGAGGTGTGGCGGTGAAGGTGGCCGAGAAGGTGATCGGACGGATGCTGGAGCAGGCCGAAGGCGTTCTGCAGCGTGCGGCGGGATTTGCAATTCGGCGGGGGACGGTGCAGAGGATGAGGGTGGTGATTGAGGGGTGTCGGAAGCGGGTGAGCGAGGCTTGATGGCGGCTGGCAGGGATCGTGGCTGCCTCGATCTTTCCAGTAGCGGGAACCACCCGCCCCGGCTGTTCGTATTTGCGGAATGAACTGCCGCCTTGCAGCGTTTGCGGTCAGTCGCGGCTGTTTCCGCTGCGACCGAGCGCCGACATCAAGCAGTCCTTCGACATGTCCAACGGCGGTGACGTCTGCGCCTTTGAGCGCCAGCGTACCGCCATCAAAGACCGTACTTGCGCTTGCGATTCTTGAAGGCAGGCTCGGTGCCCTCGAGAATTTCAACGACGATGGCCTTGATTGCCGGCGACTCAATCCCGCCCGAGACATAGTTGAACGTGTTGGTCGCCTTGTCGCAGGTCGCGCAGATGATTTGCTCTGCATCGCACACCACCGCCAAGTTGGGGTTGTGCGTCACCATGATGACCTGGCGCCGCTGCTTGGCCGCCTTGATGCACTTGACCAGCACCTTAAAGATGGTCTGGTTATCCAGGTTCTCCTCGGGCTGGTCAATGATGATCGGAATGTCGTCCTTGTCCACCAACAGGTAGAAGACCAGCAAGAGCAGGCCGCGCTCGCCCGGTGAAAGCTGGCTGATCTCTTGGCCGTCGAACGTGAGCGAATAACGCGGTTCGAGATAGCTCATGCCGTAGAGGTAGTCGAGGATATCCTGAGGCTCTCCGCCTTTTCGGAGTTGGTCGGCGATCCTGGTCTCACGGCCGCCGCCGGACTCACGCCGGTCAAAGCGCAGCATGTCGTCGATAGTCTCGAGGAATTTCAGCGTCGACTCCACGTCTCCGAAGTTGACCTCTTTGAGCAAACCACGCATGAGCTGGCCGCTTTCGTCAACGCCGGCAAAACTTCCGCGCGCCTGCCGATTGATTCGAGGAAAGAATTGGTCTTGGAAGTCCGACTCTTCGATCCGCACCGCAAAATCTAGCGGCAGGTGCATGTCCATCTGCGCGGCCGATTTGACGAATTCCTGCACCGGCCCATACAGGCGGCGGTATTCCTCGACCGTCTTGCCCAGTTGCTCGTGGACCGTCCTGGCCAGTTCCACGCGGAGCGCCCGCAGCTGCGCCAGCTTGGCGGGCAGGGCGGCTAGCGAATCGATCTCAGCTTTGAGCCATTCAATGGACTGCGGCTTGTCCTTGCCGCCGGTGAGCTCCGCTTGGGCGCGCTCCCACTTGGCGACCTGATCCTTGAAGAGGATGAACAGGCGCTGCTTCTCGCCGAGCTTGCTCTTGATGTCAGCCATCGCCGCCTCGGCCGCCTCGCGCCGCTTGGACAGGCCTGTGGGTTCTTGATTGGCGAGGGCCGCGTCGATGGACGCGATGGATTCCTTGGTTGTCTTGCCGAGCGCGTCAATCCGCGACGTGTCGATCCTCAGCTCGACCGCGTCGGACGCCTTCACGTCCGCGCCAGCTTCGGCGAGCATGGGGGCCAACTCCGCGACGAACTGGTCGTGAGCCTTCTTGTGGTTCGCGATGGCTTGGACGATGCGGCTCAGGACGGCTTGCCGCTTCGCCTCGGCGACCTTCTTGTCGCGGAGAAGCTTCTCTTCATCGCCCAGCTTTTTGAGCTCGTCTTCGAGGGCTTGAATCTTCTCGGTGGCCGCCTTTGAATCCTCCTGGGCCGCTTCCGACGCCGTGGGGTCTTCCACCTGAGCGGGCTTCGATGCCACCAAGGCGTTGAACTCAGCGACCTTGGCATCAAGCTGCTCTTGCAGCGACTGCTTGAACTCCGGCGTCAGCCTACGCTCGGTCTGCAGAATCTCCGCATTGGCCTTGGAAATCTCCTTGACGACCTGCTCGCGCGCGCTGTCGATCTCCGCGACCTTGAAGTCGAGCAGCTCGTCCATGGACGTGTAGCCCAGCCGCGCGTCTTCCGGAACGTGCGTGTAGATGATCTTGCGCAGCTCGGTGTCGAACGTCGCCGAGCCGCCGTCGCCGAGCTCGTTGCACAGCGTCTCGAGGTAGCTCTGCGGCAGATACTTCACCCGCTCGACGCTTGTCTCCGACGGGTCTTGATCTAGCTGGCGCTCGGACTCGGTGCCGTCGTGCCAGCCGAGCGCGCCGAGGAAATGCTGCGCGAGCTTGTTCCTCGGGTTGCGAAACCGCGTGTCCTTGAGGAACGAAAAGCTCTTGAAGTTCTTGGTGTCCCCGGCTAGCGCGGCGATGTCGGCCAAGGCGCTCTTGCCGCTCCCCTTGTTGCCGATGATGGCGACCAAGTCGTGGCTCAGCGGCATGTCCACGTTAAACCAAGGATCGGCCAGCGTGGAACCGGCCTTGCGGTTGATGCGGATGTTGGAGGCGTATTTGGTGCGGTTGGCCTCGACCAGGAGCCGCTTGGGCGGCGTGTCGCCGATGAATACGCGGTCCTCGAACTCAGTGATGGCCTGGACGAGGCCGTCGAAGGTCGCGTCGGCCTTGATCCAGGTGAAGAG
>SCTQ01000047.1 GCA_004322345.1 Aquabacterium sp.
CGGCGCGCAGGTCGTCCAGGGCCTCGTTGGCCCGGGCCAGCGGATAAGGGGTGATCTCCACGCGCAGCGGCAGGGTGGCTGCCAGGTGCAGGAAGTCGCGCCCGTCGCGCCGCGTCAGGTTGGCCACCGACAACAGCTGGCGTTCGCCCCACAGCAGGCTATAGGGGAAGGAGGGGATGTCGCTCATGTGGATGCCGCCGCAGACCACGCGTCCGCCCTTGCGCACGGCCGCCAGCGCGCGCGGCACCAGCTCGCCGGCCGGGGCGAAGACGATGGCCGCATCCAGCGGGCGCGGTGGCGTCTCGTCGGAGCCGCCGGCCCACTCCGCCCCCAGGCTGCGCGCGAAGGCCTGGCCCTGCGCGTCGTCCGGCCGCGTGAAGGCATGGACGCGCCGCCCCTGGTGGCTGGCCACCTGGGTCAGCAGGTGGGCCGCCGCGCCGAAGCCGTAGAGGCCCAGCTCGCGGGCGTCGTCGCCGGCGGCCTTCAAGGCGCGCCAGCCGATCAGGCCGGCGCACAGCAGCGGCGCCATGTGCGCCGGGTCGTGGCCGTGCAGTGCCAGCGGCAGGCAGAAGGCCGCATCGGCGACGACGTGGGTGGCGAAGCCGCCGTCGCGCGTGCAGCCGGTGAACTCCGGCGTGTCGCAGAGGTTCTCGTGATCGTGCACGCAGGGGTTGCAATGCCCGCAGCTGCGGCCCAGCCACGGCACGCCCACGCGCTGCCCGAAGTGCAGCTCCTGGACGCCCGCGCCCAGCGCATCGACGATGCCGACGATCTCGTGGCCCGGCACCACGGGCAGCCGGGCCTGGGGCAGCTCGCCGTCCACCAGGTGCAGGTCGGTACGGCACACCGCGCAGGCCTCCACCCGCACGCGCACCTGCAGCGGCCCCGGCACGGGATCGGGCCGTTCCTCCATCACCAGCGGCTGGCCGGCCTGGCGCAACACCATCGCTTGCATCTCGGTCCCTCCAAGAAATACGCCCTTCGCATTCTTCGCGGCCGAGCGGCGCCGCGCTTGAGCTGGCGCAAGGGGCCGGGGGCGCGCCGCACTAGGCTGCGGCCCATGCCACCGCAAGCCAGCGCCGTCTCCTTCGCCCCGCTGCAGCCCTCGCGCCTGCGGGCGCGGCGGGCCGCCATCGACACCTACCAGCAGCATGTGATCTACATGCGCACCGACTGCCACGTCTGCCGGGCCGAGGGCTTCGAGGCCCAGGCCCAGGTGGAGCTGGTCGCGCGCGGGCGCCATGTCCTGGGCATCCTGCACCGCGTGGCCGACGGCTGGCTGCAGCCCGGCGAGGTCGCGCTCAGCGACGCCGCCTGGCAGGCCCTGCAGGTGCGGGAGCAGGAGGAGGTGGTCGTGCGCCATCCGCCGGTGCTGGATTCACTGGCCCACCTGCGGGCCAAGGTCCACGGCGCGCGCCTGGACTACGCGGCCATGCGTGCGTTGATGGAGGACGTCGCACGCGGGCGCCTCAGCGACATCCACCTCGCCGCCTTCGTCACCGCCTGCTCCGGCGGGCGGCTGGACACCGGCGAGACCACCGCGCTGACGCGGGCCATGGTCGACGTCGGCGAGCGCCTGGAGTGGGGCGCCGCCCCCGTGATGGACAAGCACTGCGTGGGCGGACTGCCGGGCAACCGCACGACCCTGCTGGTGGTGCCCATCGTCGCCGCCTGCGGCGTGCTGATGCCCAAGACTTCGTCGCGTGCCATCACCTCGCCGGCCGGCACCGCGGACACGATGGAGACGCTGGCGCCGGTGCAGCTGGACACCGCGGCGATGCGCCGCGTCGTCGAGCGCGAGGGCGGCTGCATCGCCTGGGGCGGGGCGCTGCAGCTCAGCCCGGCCGACGACGTGCTGATCCGCGTCGAGCGCCCGCTGAACCTGGACAGCGAGGGCCAGCTCGTGGCCTCCATCCTGTCGAAGAAGGCGGCCGTGGGCTCGCAGCGCGTGGTGGTGGACATCCCCGTCGGCCCCACCGCCAAGGTGCGCAGCGAGGCGGCCGCCCGTGCGCTGGCCGAAAGCCTGCGCAGCGTGGGCGCCGCCCTCGGCATGCAGGTGCGGGCGCTGCTGACCGATGGCTCGCAACCGGTGGGCCGCGGCATCGGCCCGGCCCTGGAAGCGCGTGACGTGATGGCCGTGCTGCAGGGTGCGGCCGACGCGCCCGCCGACCTGCGCGAACGCGCGCTGCTGCTGGCCGGCGAGGTGCTGGAGATGGCCGGCCGAGCCGCCGCCGGCGGCGGCCTCGCGCTGGCGCGCAGCGTGCTGGACGACGGCCGCGCGCTGCGCAAGTTCGTCGCCATCTGCGAGGCCCAGGGTGGCATGCGCGTGCCGCCGGGCGCGCCCCACCGCCAGGTCATCGAGGCGCACGCCGGCGGCGTCGTCGTGGCCATCGACAACCGCATCGTCGCGCGCGCCGCGAAGCTGGCCGGTGCACCGCGCGACCCCGCGGCCGGCGCGCAGCTGCACGTGCACGTCGGCGACCACGTCGAGGCCGGCCAGCCGCTGTACACCCTGCATGCCGAGTCCCCGGGCGAGCTGGCCTATGCCTGCAGCTTCGTACGGGCGCGGCTGCCGGCGATCGAGATCGGCAGCGCGCCGTGACGACGCGTGTCATCGCCGTCGGCGGCGCCGATGCCGCGGCCGCGCGGCTGGCTGCATGCCTGGGCGGCACGGTCTGCCCGCTGGCGCAGCGACGCTTCCCCGACGGCGAGCACTACCTGCGCGTGCTCGGCGCGGTGGAAGGCGCCGACGTGGTGCTGGTGGCCCACCTGCATCCGGTGGACCCGCTGCTGGTGGACATCGTCTTCCTGGCCGACGCGCTGCGCGAGCTGGGAGCGCGGCAGGTCGGGCTGGTCGTGCCCTACCTGGCCTACATGCGCCAGGACCGGCGCTTCCAGCCGGGCGAGGCGGTGACCTCGGTGTCCTTCGCGCGGCTGCTCTCGCGCAGCGTGGACTGGCTGGCCACCGTCGATCCCCACCTGCACCGCCATGCCGCGCTGTCCGCCATCTACAGCGTGCCGGCACTGGCCGTGCCCAGCGCGCCGGCCATCGCGCGCTGGATACGCGCCGAGGTCCCCGATGCCGTGGTGGTCGGGCCCGACGAGGAGAGCGGCCAGTGGGTGGACGAGGTGGCGCGCCTGGCCGGATGCCCGGGGATCACCGGACGCAAGCTGCGCCACGGCGACCGCAGCGTGGAGATCGCCTGGCCCGCGCTGCAGCCCTGGCGCGGGCGCCCGGCCGTGCTGGTGGACGACATCGTCTCCAGCGGGCAGACGCTGGTGACCGCGCTTCAGGGGCTGGGGGCGCAGGGGCTGCAGGCCGCCGCCTGCGTCGTGGTGCACGGGCTGTTCGCGCAGGATGCGGCACAGCGCCTGCAGGAGGCGGGTGCGTCGCGGCTGGTCGTGTGCAACACGCTGCCCCAGGCCGGGCTGCCGCTGATCGACGTGCTGGGTGACCTGGCGGAGGCCGCGGCCCGGCTGATCGCGCCTCGGCAGGGCTGACTCAGCGCAGCGTGCCCACGAGCAGGGACTGGATCAGCGCCTCGCGGTCTTCCCGGGCGTCGCCCGCCTCGCCGGGCGCGCGGCCGTCCAGCCGCACGGCCCATGCGGCCGTGGGATGGCTGCGCCGGCCGATGCCGTTGAACACCGGCACGCCGCTGTGTTCGGCCAGCTGGCCGACGACGCCCTCGTCCATGCCCTCGCATTCGATGGCGTCGTACAGGCGGCCCAGCATGCGGGCCAGCTCGCGCAGGTCGCGCCCGGGCAGCAGGCCGGCCTCCGCCGGCCGCACGCGGGCCACGCGGGCGCCCAGGCTGCTGGCGGCCTGGCTGAACAGGCGGGCGTCCTCCTCCTCGCTGCCGTCCACCTCCTCGCACAGCAGCGCGATGTTGCGGCCTTGCAGCAGGCGCTGCGTGGCCGGGTCGGCCTTGGCGCGGCGCAGGTCCACGGCGGCGCGCAGCACCTCGCCGGCCAGCGCGGCGGGCAGGCGGTCGGCGGACCAGAGGTCACGGAAGTCCAGGTAGAAGTTCACGTCGGCGTCAGGAAGCAGGCTGCGACGCATCGTCGGGCAGCGGCCGGCCGCATCGCTTGACCCAAGTCAATCGCGGCCCATGCGTTCCATGCTGATGCCGTCCTGATACACGGCTGATACCAGGCATTCACCCAGCGTTACCCAGCGACATGCGGCGTTCTCAATGCATTGGCGGGCGCTTCCTAAGCTCCTGGCCCATACACACACCGCCCCGCGCCCCACAGAAAGGCCCGCCCATGTACGCCGTCGAGACCCCCAGCGCCAGCAACGTCCAACCCACGCTGCGCACCGTGCGCTCCAACGCCGACGAGCCGCGCCGCCGCAGCGCCTGGAAGGAAAGCGAGATGACGGCCGCCTGCGAGCGCATCACGCGCCAGCTGCAGCTGCTGCGCGACGAGGTGGCGATCCAGCGCCGTGTGCTGCACACCGGCGACAAGATCTACCAGGCCGGCCAGGCTTTCGGCGCACTGCATGTGCTGCACAGCGGCTGCTTCAAGACGGTCAACGTGGCCGCCGATGGCCGCGAGCAGGTGGTGGGCCTGCACTTCAAGGGCGACTGGCTGGGCTTCGACGGCATCGCCCGCGGCCGCTACGGCTGCGACGCGGTGGCCATGGACACCGGCGAGGTGTGGAGCATTTCCTACGACGCGCTGTTGCAAGCCGCCGCGCGTCAGCCGGCGCTGCTGGCCGCGCTGCACGACGCGATGAGCCGCGAGATCAGCCGCGACCGCGATTCGCTGCTGTCGCTGTGCACGCTGTCGGCCGATGCCCGCGTGGCGGACTTCCTGCGCTACTGGGCCGAGTCGCTGGCCCAGCGTGGCCTGCGCAGCGACCACATCACGCTGCGCATGACGCGCGCGGAGATCGGCAACTACCTGGGCATGACGCTGGAGACGGTGAGCCGCGCGCTGTCGCGCATGGCCTCCGAGGGCCTGATCCGCTTCGCCGACAAGAGCCGCCGCGACATCCTGATCCCCGACGTGGGCGGTTTGATGACCTTCGTCGAAGGCTGCGCGCCCGCCAGCCGCAAGGTCACGCTGCAGTAGGCGTTCAGCCCGCCGCGATCACGCGGGCCACCGCGTCGGCCAGCTCCTCGCGGCCGTAGGGCTTCTTCAGCAGCTCCCAGTGCTCGGGGGCGTCGCGGTTGGCGTCCAGCAGCTCGGACGAGAAGCCCGACATCAGGATCACCGCCAGGCCGGGCAGGCGCTGCTCCACCAGCCGCGCCAGCTCGATGCCGCGCATGCCCGGGCCCAGCGCGATGTCGGTCAGCAGCAGGCGGCAGCCCAGGCCGCCGGCGTCCAGCAAGCGCAGCGCTTCCTCGGCACTGGAGCAGGCGGTGGTCCTGCACCCCAGCGCGTCCAGGAAGGCGCGCACGACCGCGCGTACCTCGCCGTCGTCCTCCACCAGCAGCACTTCCAGGCCCGGCGGGATCTCGCCGCGCTCGGCCGGGGCGTCCTCCTCGTGCGTGTCGCAGGCGTCGGCCACGGGGATGTAGAGCGTCAGCGTCGTGCCCGCGCCCAGTTCGCTGTCCAGCGCGACCGCGCCGTGCGATTGCCTGACGAAGCCGTAGACGGTGGCCAAGCCCAGGCCGGTGCCGCGGCCGGCCTCCTTGGTCGTGAAGAAGGGCTCGAAGGCGCGTTCCTTGACCTCGTCGGGCATGCCCGCGCCGGTGTCGCTGACCGAGATCGCGACGTAGCGGCCCAGGGGGTCGGCAGCATCGCCCTCGCCGTCGGCGGCGCGCAGGGCCTCGGGCAGGCCGTCGACCGCACGCGCCGTGAAACCCAGGGTGCCGCCGGCGGGCATCGCATCGCGGGCGTTGATGGCGATGTTCAGCAGCGCGGATTCGAGCTGGCCCGGGTCGGCCACGCAGGGCGGGCAGGAGGGCGGCGCGTCCACGCTGATGCGCACGTGCTGGTCCAGCGTGCGGCGCAGCATGTCGGCCAGCGAATGCAGCATCTGCGAGGTGTCGATCTGCCCGGGCTGCAGCACCTGCCGGCGCGAGAAGGCCAGCAGCTTGCCGGTCAGCTCCGCGCCGCGGCGCGAGGCGCGCGTGGCCGCGGCCAGCAGGCGCTGCGCATGCGGGTCGCTGGCCACCGAGGGCAGGTCCTCCATCACCTGCAGGTTGCCCTGGATGACGGTCAGCAGGTTGTTGAAGTCGTGGGCGATGCCGCCGGTGAGCTGGCCCACGCTCTCCAGCCGCTGCGAGTGGCTGAGCTGCTCCTCGGTGTGCATGCGCTGCAGGCTGCTGGCCAGCAGGTTGCCCATCGACTCCAGGAAGCGCTGCTCGTCCTCCCCGAAGCGGCGCTCGTCTCGCGAGCGCGCGGCCAGCACGCCCACGGCGCGGCCGCGGTCCGACAGGGGCACCGCCAGCGCGCTGCGGATGCCGGCGTCCAGGTAGCCCTGGCGCAGCTTCAGCCCGGGGGTCGGGTCGGCCGCGGTCCAGAGCACCGCGGCGTTGTCGCGCATGACGCGCCCCGGCAGCAGGCCGTCCTCGTTGGGCAGCCGCGCGCCCTCGTGCTCCTCCGGCGCGAGGCCGACGCCGCCGCAGACGACGAAGTGCGTGCGCGTGGTGTCGAAGAGGTAGACGGCCGCGGCCTCCACGTCCAGCGCCTCGGTGGTCATCACCGGCACCTGCTGCAGGAGGTGCTTGGGGTCGCGCGTGTCCACCGCCAGCCGGCCCAGGCGGGCCACGACGTCGCTGTAGCGCGCACGCTGCAGGGCCTGCTTGACGCGCGGATAGTCGCCGATGGCGCGGATCGCGGTGACCACGTAGCGCCGGCCCTGGCTGACCAGCGGGCTCAGCGCGATCTCCACCATCACCTGGCTGCCGTCGCGGCGGCGGGCCACCAGGTCCATCTGGTTGCCCATGGGCCGCGTGCGGGGATGCGCGGCGTAGCCGGCGCGGTAGTCGGCATGGCGGGAGCGGATGGCGTCGGGGACCAGCGCGTCCACGTTCAGCCCGACCAGATCGCCGCTCTCGTAGCCCAGCAGGCGCGCGGCCACGGGGTTGGCCAGCACGATGCGGCCATCGGCGCCGACCAGCAGCAACGCGTCGGGATAGGCGTCGAACAGGGCGGCGTGGACCGCCGCGTCGAGCGGGGCGTCCTCGTCGTTCATGTCCCGACTTCCGGCACCAGCACGTAGCCCGCGCCGCGTACCGACTTGATGATGCGCGGGTCCTGCGGATCGGCCTCCAGCTTCTTGCGCAGCCTGCCCACCTGCACGTCGATCGTGCGGTCGAAGGGACCGGCCTCGCGGCCGCGGGTGTGCTCCAGGAGGAAGTCGCGCGTCAGCACGCGGCCGGGGTGGTCGAGGAAGACGCCCAGCAGGTCGAACTCGCCGGCGGTGAGCGCCACCTCGGCGCCTTGCGGATCGAGCAGCAGGCGAGCGGCTCGGTCGTAGCGCCAGCCGGCGAAGCTGAGCATGGCGCGCGCCGCGGGCGCTGCCGGTGCGGGCACGTGGGCGGGGGCCGCCGGCGCGGGCTGCGGCGGCACGACCCGGCGCAGCACCGCCTTCACGCGGGCCAGCAGCTCCCGCAGGTCGAAAGGCTTGGTCACGTAGTCGTCGGCACCGACCTCCAGGCCCACCACCTTGTCCACCGCGTCGCCGCGGCCGGTGACGATGAGCAGGCCGCACTGCCAGTGCTCGCGCAGCTGGCGCGCGATGCCGAAGCCGTCCTCGCCGGGCAGCCCCAGGTCCAGCAGGACCACCTGCGGCGGGTCCGCGGGCATCAGCTCCAGCAGGGCGCGGCCGGCATGCAGCGCAGTCACGCGATAGCCCTGGGCTTCCAGGTAGGTGGACAGCAGGTGCCTGATGTCCGGCTCGTCGTCGACGACGGCGATGTGTGCTGCAGCGGTCACGTGAAGACGGGGGGGGCGTGGGATGCGCAAGGATAAGGAATTTCCGCCGAAAGGCCTCCGGTGTCGTGCGGCTTGACACGGCGCAAGGTCCCGGGGTGGCCGCTTGCTTACGGTGTTGCATCCCATCCGCCACCAGGAGCCAGCCATGCCGAAGATGAAAGCCGCAATATTCGTCGAACCCGGACGCATCGTCCTCGACGACAAGCCCATCCCCGACGTCGGCCCGCTGGACGCGCTGCTGCGCGTGACCACGACGACGATCTGCGGCACCGACGTGCACATCCTCAAGGGCGAGTACCCGGTGGCGCGCGGCCTGACCATCGGCCACGAGCCCGTGGGCGTGATCGAGAAGCTGGGTTCCGCCGTGCAGGGCTATCGCGAGGGCCAGCGCGTCGTCGCCGGCGCCATCACGCCCAGCGGCTGGAGCAACGCCTGCCTGTGCGGCAGTTGCTCGCAGGACGGCGCCGGCATGGCCCACGGCTGGAAGGCCATCGGCGGCTGGAAATTCGGCAACACCATCGACGGCTGCCAGGCCGAATACGTGCTGGTGCCCGACGCGATGGCCAACCTCGCGCCGGTGCCCGACCACCTCACCGACGAGCAGGTGCTGATGTGCCCCGACATCATGTCCACCGGCTTCTCCGGCGCCGAGCGCGCCGGCATCCGCATCGGCGACACGGTGGCCGTCTTCGCGCAGGGGCCGATCGGCCTGTGCGCGACCGCCGGGGCCAAGCTCAGCGGCGCGACCACCGTGATCGGCGTGGACCGCATCCCGGCCCGGCTGGAGATGGCGCGGCGCATGGGCGCGGACCACGTGGTGGACGCCAGCCGCGGGGATCCGGTGCGGGCCATCATGGACCTGACGGGCGGGCGCGGCGTGGACGTCGCCATCGAGGCCCTGGGCACCCAGGCCACCTTCGAGGGAGCGCTGTCGGTGCTGCGCCCGGGCGGCACGCTGTCCAGCCTGGGCGTCTATTCGGGCGACCTGCGCATCCCGCTGGGCCCTTTCGCTGCCGGGCTGGGCGACCACCGCATCATCACGACGCTGTGCCCGGGCGGCAAGGAACGCATGCGCCGCCTGATGGAAGTCATCTCCAGCCGGCGCGTGGACCTGGGCGCGATGGTGACGCACCGCTTCAGGCTGGACGACATCGAGGCCGCCTACGAGCTCTTCGCCAACCAGCGCGACGGCGTGCTGAAGGTGGCGATCACGCCTTGAGCCGGCGTGCCGGCGCAGGGCCGGTCAGCGCGCTCCACACCGCATGGGCCAGGTGCTCCCGGTAGCGGGCGGGCTCGGCCTGCACGCGGCCGGACAGCCAGGCGCGGCAGTAGTTCTCCGCCTGGCCGATCAGCAGCGAGGGGACCAGCTCGGCGGGCCAGTGGCGCACCTCATCGATCTGGCGGCCGGGTTCGGCGAACCAGGCCAGCATGGCCTGGTAGCGCTCGCGGTTCAGGCGCGCCAGTTCATCGCCCTGCGGGCCCTGGGCAACCGCGGCGCGCGCGCCGTACTGGAAGCGCGCCAGCTCGGGCTCCTGCGTCACCCAGTCGACGTAGCTGTGGACCAGGGCCGCGACGCCCTCGCGGGCGGTCTTCGCGCGTGCGAGGTAGTCCTCGCGCAGCCGGGCCTGGTCCTCCAGTGCGCAGAAGAACAGCGCGGCCACCAGGCCCTCCTTGTTGCCGAAGTGGTGGTAGAGGTTGCCCACGCTGGTGTTGCAGCGCAGCCGGACCATCTCGATGGTGGTCGGCTCCAGCCCGTGCTCGTTGAAGCAGGCCAGGGCGGCCAGAAGGATGTCGCGCTTGAGCTGCGCGCGGCGGCCGGGGTAGTGGCGTTCGAGGACGTCGGTGGTGGCCACGGGAGGGATGGGGCTGCGGATGCGGGGTGGATGGCCAGTGTAGCTTGACAGAATTTTATTCTGGAATATTCTTCTGAAACAGAGCAATGTTCTGTATTGGCCGTTTCCACTCCCACCATTGCAATCCCGACGAGGAAGCCTTCCATGAGCCAGGTTCTTGAGATGTTCAACAGCGTCGGCGGCGAGCAGTTCAGCAAGCTCGTCTGCCAGATGGCCCCGTATTTCTCCACCATCGAGCCCCGTCTCGTGCGCCTGGCCCCCGGGGCCGCCGAAGCCCGCGTGCCCTTCCGCCGCGAGGTCACCAACCACCTGGGCACCCTGCACGCGATCGCCCTGTGCAATGCCGCCGAGCTGGTGGCCGGCACGATGACCGACGTCTCCATCCCGCCCGGTGCGCGCTGGATTCCCAAGGGCATGGCGGTGGAGTACCTGGCCAAGGCCAGGACCGACGTGCGTGCGGTGGCCGACGGCAGCGGCGTGGACTGGAGCACGCCGGGTGACAAGGTGGTGCCGGTGGATGTCTTCGATGCCGAAGACAGGAAGGTCTTCAGCGCGCGCATCACGATGAACGTGAAGATGGGCTGAGCCTGCGCGCCATGCGCGCCATGCGCACAATGGGCGCATGAAGACGCTGCCGCCCACGGGCCCGCGCATCGACGACCCGATCGAGATGCTGCGGGCCTGCCACGAGAAGGTCCGCCGCTTCGCCACGCTGGCGCAGCGGCTGCGCGACCACGTGGCCGTGCACGGTGCCGATGCCGAGGCACGTTCGGCCGCCGAAGCCGTGTTGCGCTACTTCGATCTCGCGGCGGTGCTGCATCACGAGGACGAGGAGTGCGACCTCTTCCCGGCGCTGCGCGAGTCCGGCGATGCGGCGCTGGTCCAGGCCATCGACGAGCTGCATGCCGAGCACGAGGTGCTGACGCAGACGTGGCAGCGCGTGCGGCCCTGGCTGCTGGCCGTCGCGCAGGGCGGGCAGGTGCAGGCTGCGCCGGAGGTGGACGCGTTCGCGCAGTCCTATTGCCGCCACGCCGACCGCGAGGAGGCCGAGATCTATCCGCATGCCGGCCTGCTGCAGGCCGAACGCACGCGCGCCATCTGCGACGCGATGGTCGCGCGCCGCACGCGGCCTTAGCAGGCGGCTGCCGTTGCCGCCGTTGCAGGCGGCCCACCCAGCAGCCGCACCAGCAGCTCGTGCACGCTGCGGATCTGGTCGCCGAAGGGCAGGGCCCCCGCGCCGCGGAAGAACAGGCCGTGCCGCACATCCCCGCGCAGCGCCGCGGCCAGCTGGTTGTCGATGCAGAACTGGCCCCAGCCGCCCAGGCCGTCGCGCAGCCCGCACTGGGCCAGGCAGTCGAAGGCCTTGGTGCAGCGCGGCTTGGCGTGGGCCACGGCCTGCAGCCGCTGCTCGGCCTTCAGGTAGGACGCCAGCCAGGGCGTGCGCACCGCGCGCGCGGGCAGGCCGGCGACGCTGACGAACTCGGCCATGTCCTCGTCGCGCGCCTGCGCGAGCACGCGCTTGAAGGCGGGCTGAGCGTCACACTCCGTGGTCACCGCGAAGGGCGTGCCCAGTTGCACGCCCGCGGCGCCCAGGGCCTGCAGGCGGCGGATGTCGTCCAGGCAGCGGATGCCGCCGGCGGCGATCAGCGGGATCTCGCGCTCCAGGCCCGCGCTGCGGAAGAACGCCAGCGACTCGGGGATGGCGCGCTCGAAGTCGAAGCGCGGGTCGCCAAGGTCGGCCACGCGCGCGGCGCCCAGGTGGCCGCCGGCCAGGCGCGGATGCTCGATCACGATGGCATCGGGCAGGCGCTTCTTGCGCTCCCACTTGCGCACCACCAGCTGCACGCCGCGTGCGTCCGACAGGATGGGCACCAGCAGCGCCCGCGGATGGTCCGAGGCCAGGTCCGGCAGGTCCAGCGGCAGGCCGGCGCCCATGACGATGGCGTCGGCGCCCGCCTGCAGCGCGCGCCTCACGGAGGCTGCGTAGTCGGCCACCGCACGCATCACGTTGACGGCCACCAGTCCCGCGCCGCCCGCCAGGCGGCGTGCGGCACGCACCTCGCGCTCGATGGCCTCCAGGTTGGCGGCGTTGATCGCGGCCTTCGCGGCATCACCCGGCGCGAGGCCGGTGGTGGCTTCCATCAGGTCCGCGTGGTGGCGCCGCAGGTCCACCGACGACAGCGTGCCCACGCCGCCCAGGCCGGCCACGGTGCCCGCCAGCCGGTGGGCCGACACGCCCACGCCCATGCCGCCCTGCACGACAGGCAGCAGGTCCCGCCCGCCCAGGCGCAGCGGCGCCAGGCCGCTGCCTCGCATCAGATTGCACAGCTCGTCGGGGATGTCGGGCATCGGGGGCTCGTGTCGTGAAGAAGGCGACAAGGTAGCGAGCCCGGGCCCCCACTGTCCTTGTGCTGCATCAACGAGCCGGCGCGCCCGACAGGAAGGCTGCTTGACGTCGCGCAAATCCATGCGGCCGGCGTGCTGCGACCTTCTGCCCCTGTCCCCCCAGCAGGAGCAGCCCATGAAGCTCGTCGAACAATCGCTCGGCAACCTTGCGCGAACCATCCCCGGCGCGACCCGCGTCTTCCACGAATACCACCTGGACTTCTGCTGCGGCGGCAGGCACACGCTGCGCGAGGCCGCGCAGGGCAAGGGGCTGGATGCGCAGGCGATCGCCGAGCGGCTGGCGCAGCTGGCGCCGCAGGGCGAGGCACCCGCCCCCGGCTGGGCGCAGTGTTCGTCGCGCGAGCTGATCGAGTACATCCTGGTGCGCTTCCACGAGCGCCATCGCGAGCAGTTCCCAGAGCTGATCCGCCTGGCCGCGCGCGTGGAGCAGGTGCACGACGACCGCCCCGACTGCCCGCACGGCCTGGCCCGGCACCTGGAGGACATGCAGCAGGCCCTGGCGTGCCACATGCGGCGGGAGGAGCAGGTGCTGTTCCCGCTGATCCTGCGCGGCATGGACGCCGCGGCCCGCCAGCCCGCCGAGGTCATGCGCTTGGAGCACGAGCACCACGGCCAGGAGCTGGCGAAGCTGGAGGAGCTGACCGACGGCATCACGCCGCCACGCGGCGCCTGCAACACCTGGCGTGCGCTCTACCTCGGTCTGCAAGCGCTGCGCGAGGACCTGATGGAGCACATCCACCTGGAGAACAACGTGTTGTTCGAGCGGGTCTAGACACTAGGGCCCGTTTCCTGAATCACGCGCATCCTCCGGAGGCCCTAGCCCAGCCTGGACAGGAAGCCCGAGGGCTGCTTGGTGACGGCCACGGAGACGATCCAGGCGAATACGGCCAGCGCCGACACCCAGGCCGCCGCACGCACGCCCACCGGGCGGCCCGGGCGCAGCGCGACGATGCCCAGCAGGATGTAGGCGACCAGCCCGGCGATCTTGGCCGCCAGCCAGGGCGTGTGCACCGGGTCCACGCGCAGCGTGAAGGCCAGGCCCAGGGCCGAGGCCAGCAAGGCCGTGTCGACGACGTGGGGCAGGATGCGCGCGGGACGCGAGCGCACCCACCCGGCACCGGACAGCGAGGCCGCGCCGCGGGCCAGGAAACCGGCGAAGGAAAGCGTGGCGAAGCCCTGGTGCAGGGCCTTGAGGGTGGGGTAGTCCATGGGCGGAGTGTGCCCGGCGGCGATGCGTGCCCCGCGCGTGCCCAGCGCGTGCCGATTGCACACCGTTTCCTTGTTCCAGTTCAAACCGCCCGGATTCGGCCGTCGCTAAGGTGGCCACCATTCCAAAAGACGGGGGCCTTCCATGTCCGAGCTTTCCACAGGCGGCTTGCTAGATGTCCGCCACCTTCGCCCGCACGAGCGCCATGCGGTGATCCTGGCCTCGTTCGACGCGCTGGCCGAGGGCCAGGCCATCGAGGTCGTCAGCGACCACCAGCCCGTGGCCCTCTACCACCAGTTCGCCAGCATCCGCCGCGACCAGTTCCGCTGGGAAAGCGTGGAGTGCGGCCCGCAGGTCTGGCGCGTGCGCATCCAGCGCCACGACGGCAGCTACGCCTGAGCCTGCGCGGCTCAACCCGCTGACGCATCCGCGTCGGCTGCCAGCAGCGTGCCCCAGGCCGCGCGCGCGGCCTGCTGCTCCTGCTCGCGCATGCGCTGCACCGTTTCGTCCAGCCGGCGCTTCATGCTGTCGAAGGCGTCCGCCAGAGCGGCGTAGGCGTCCTCGGTGTTGACCTGCTCCACGGTCAGCACATGTCCGGGCAGCGTGGCTTCCACGCGGACGCAGTAAGGCCGGCCATGGCGCTTGTGCCTGGCCGCCACTTCCACCGTCGCCTTGCAGGAGATCAGCTCGTGGCAGCTCAGCTCGAGCTTGGCCGCGCGCTTGCGCGCCGCATCGGCCAGCGCGGCCGAGGGATCCATGCCGAGGAAGAGGATGTCGAAAGCGTGGGTCATGAGTCTGCTCCTTCGTGTGAGTGATATCGCGGGACAACGATGGCGCCTGCAGCGTGGCCGCGCATTGCGTTGGCTCAAGCTCCGTGCGTGCCCGGCTGACCGGGGTGCAGCAGCTGCCGCGTCCCGCTTGCTGC
>SCTQ01000048.1 GCA_004322345.1 Aquabacterium sp.
CACGCGGCCATCAGGATGGGGAAGTTCCAGGGAATGATCTGGCCCACCACGCCCAGCGGCTCGTGGAAGTGATAGGCGATGGTGTGCTCGTCCAGCTCGCTGAGCGCGCCTTCCTGCGAGCGCAGGCAGCCGGCGAAGTAGCGGAAGTGGTCGATGGCCAGCGGGATGTCGGCGTTCAGCGTCTCGCGGATGGGCTTGCCGTTGTCGACGGTCTCGGCGTAGGCCAGCAGCTCCAGGTTCTTCTCCAGCCGCTCGGCGATCTTCAGCAGCACGTTGGCGCGTTCGGCCGGCGGCGTGCGGCCCCATTTGTCGGCTGCGGCGTGGGCGGCGTCCAGCGCCAGCTCGATGTCCTCGGCGCCGGAGCGCGCGGCCCGCGTGTAGGGGCGGCCGGTGACGGGCGTGATGACGTCGAAGTACTCGCCCTTGACCGGGGCGACGAAGCGCCCGCCGATGAAGTTGTCGTAGCTGGGCTTGAAGGCGAGCCTGGCGTCCGGGGTGTGGGGATTGGCGTAGAGCATGGTCTCTTGTCTCCGTCCGGCTGGTGGGGAAGATGGCGGCGCCGGCCGGACGCCGACGGCCGCCGCCGCGCCGCGTTCGCAGGCGGCGTGCCAGTGCGGTTCCGGCAGGAATGCGCGCTGCCGCCGCCGAAACGGGCCGCGCGGCAGGCCGGCGGCTGTGCCAGGACGCGGCTCAGGGAAACACCTGTCACGAAACGGGACAGGTGGCGGCGGGTTCCGCGTTCATCTCGCGTTCAAGCCAGGGCTGGGCCGCTTGTGCCCGCGCCGGCCGTGGCTAGGCTGTCGGGCATGTCTTCGCCCCATCCCCTGCCTGCGCGCACGAGCGCCGCGCTGCTGCGCGAGGCGCGCTCGCAGCTGCAGGGCGACGCAGAGATCGCGCCCGGCCTGATCGACGAGGCGCTGCGCCGCAGCTGGCAGCGCAGCCGCGGCTTCGGCCTGGCGCCCACGGGCCGCAACGCCGGCGGCCCGCACGCCTCGGCCGCGCAGCTCGCACGCGCGCTCGACCGCCAGGCCGAGCTGGTCAGCCATGCCCGGCCGGTGGTGGAGTTCCTCTTCGAGCAGACGCGTGGCGGCGAAGGCGTGGTGATCCTGGCCGACGCGCAGGGCGTGCTGCTGCAGGCCCTGGGCGATGCCGGCTTCCTCGACCGTGCCCAGCGCGTGGCCCTGCGTCCCGGTGCCTGCTGGCACGAGCGCTGGCGCGGCACCAACGCCGTGGGCACCGCGCTGGCCGAGGGCGCACCGGTGGTGGTGCGCGGCGCCGAGCACTACCTGGAGCGCAACGGCTTCCTCGCCTGCACGGCCGCGCCCATCTTCGACCCCGCCGGCCAGGTGCTGGGCGTGCTGGACATCTCCGGCGACCACCGCGACCATCACCGCCACACGCTGGCCCTGGTGCGCTCGGCCGCACGCATGATCGAGCACCGCCTCTTCGACACCCGCCACGCCGCCGCCTTGCGGCTGCGCCTGCATGCGCAGCCGCAGGGCATCGGCAGCGTGGCCGAGGGCTTGCTCGCGCTGGCCGGCGACGGCCGCCTGGCCGGTGCCAACGCGCAGGCGCTGTCCATGCTGGGCCTTGGCTTCGATGCCATCGGCAGCCATGCCGCGCTGCAGTGCCTGCAGCTGGAACTGCCGGCGCTGTGGGCGCGCTCGCGCATCGGCGTGCCGCAGGCGCTGCGGCGCGAGGACGGCAGCCTGCTGTGGATGAGGGTCGAGGCCGGTGGCGAGCTGCCCGCCGCGTCGGTCTTCGGCGTGGCGCCTGCCGCGCCGCCCGTGCCGCACGATGCCTTGTCGGAGCTGGACGCCGGCGACGGCGCGATGCAGTCGGCCATCGGCCGCGCGCGGCGCGTGCTGGACAAGCCGATCGCGCTGCTGCTGCAGGGCGAGTCCGGCGCCGGCAAGGAGGTCTTTGCGCGCGCCGTGCATGCCAGCGGCCGGCGGCATGACCGCCCGTTCGTCGCGGTGAACTGCGCGGCGCTGCCCGAGTCGCTGATCGAGGCCGAGCTTTTCGGCTACCGCGCCGGTGCCTTCACCGGCGCGGCGCGCGACGGCGCACCCGGGCGCATCCGCGAGGCCCACGGCGGCACGCTCTTCCTCGACGAGATCGGCGACATGCCGCTGCCGTTGCAGGCGCGCCTGCTGCGCGTGCTGCAGGACCACGAGGTGCAGCCGCTGGGTGGCGGCAAGCCGGTGCCGGTGGACTTCCGCCTGATCTGTGCCACCCACCGCAACCTGCGCGTGCAGATGGAGCGCGGGCGCTTCCGCGAGGACCTGTACTACCGCCTCAATGGCCTGGCCCTGCACCTGCCGCCGCTGCGCGAGCGCCAGGACCTGGGCGAGCTGGTGGCGCGCATGCTGGCCCAGCTGCAGCCCCAGCGCACGCCGCGACTGGCGCCGGAACTGGAGGCAGCTTTCGCGCGCCACCGCTGGCCCGGCAACCTGCGCCAGCTGCACAACGCGCTGCGCACGGCCTGCGCGCTGCTGGACGAGGGGGAACCGCAGATCGGCTGGGCCCACCTGCCCGACGACCTGGCCGAGGACCTGCGCAGCGCGCCCGTGCCGCGCGCCGCGGCCGACGAGGCGGCGGACCTGCGCGTGCAGTCCGAGCGCACCGTGCGCCAGATCGTGCAGGCCTGCGCCGGCAACCTGTCGGAGGCCGCGCGTCGATTGGGCATCAGCCGCAACACGCTCTACCGCAAGATGCGCGAGCTGGGCCTGACGCTGCCGCGCTGAGCGTGTGCCTCAGGCGGACTCGACCCAGCGCACGTCGCCGCATACCACGCGCACCTCGGTCTGCCCGTCCACCAGGCAGCGATAGGCCATCGACGCGGTGACGCACTGGTGCTGGCCGTGCATGGTGCGGTAGGGCCGCGTGATCTGGGCGCGGCCGGGGTTGTCCAGCGCGCGGCGGAAATACGGCCGGCGCGACCAGCAGGCGCCCTCCGTCTCGCGCATGGGCTCGAAGGTGCGGCGCTGCTCGGGCTCGTGCCCGGGCGCCCACATGTTGCTGCCGAGCTGGTAGCCGTCGGCGTCCAGCACGTAGCAGACCTCGGCGTCGGGCAGCTCCAGCACCGCGCCGCAGGCTTCTTCCATCGAGCGCCCCGCGCTCAGCAGCACGCCGGCGTGGCCGATGGCGTTGAGCAGCGGGCCCACGCGCTCGCGGTGCTCCACGCGCTTGACGCGCCGCTGCTGCAGCAGGCCCTCGTAGAGCTTGCGCAGCGGCTCGGGCGCGTGCCGTGCCGGCGCCAGCGCGGCCTGCGGGCGGCCGAAGTGGTAGCCCTGGACCATGTCCGCGTCGCAGTCCAGCGCGAGCAGCGCCTCGTCGTGGGTCTCGATGCCCTCCATCAGCACCATCGCGCCGCACTCGTGCAGCAGCGAGACCATCTGCGAGACCACCCGCTGCACGCGGCGCTCGCGTGCGGCATGGGCGACGAGGTTGCGGTCGAGCTTGACGATGTCCGGGCGCATGCGCCAGACGCGGTCGAAGTTGGAATGGCCGGCGCCGAAATCGTCGATGGCGATCAGCATGCCGGCGTCGCGCGCGATGTGCATGGCATCGGTGAACAGCGCGTGGTCGTCGTGCTCGGCCTCCAGCACCTCCAGCACCAGGCTCTCGGTGGGCAGGCCGAAGTGCGCGGAAATTTCACGCAGGTAGCGCGGGCCGTCGATCACGGCCAGCTGATGGAAGACGTTGGGGTGGATGTTGAGGAACAGCCATTCGCCTCCGCGACCCTGGCGCACGTAGTTGCCCATGTGCACCAGGCGGCTGGTGCGGTCGCACTGGCCGAGTTTCTTTCCGTCGGTGCAAGCCTCGAAGACCTGCGGCGGCGGTACCGGCCGACCCTGCCGGTCGCGGGCGCGCAGCAGGGCCTCGTGGCCGACCAGCCGCATGTGGGACAGGCTGTAGATCGGCTGGAAATGGCTGCCGAAGACATAGTCCTCGAAGTGGCCGACGATGCCGTCGGAGGTGGACTCCAGGTGGTGCAGCAGGCTGGAAGCGGGACGCTGGCGATCGAGCATCCGCCGATTTCGGCCCGCCCGGATGCAGGCTTGAGCGCGGCTGGCGGTCGCATGTCACGCGCCGGCCGCGGCGGGGGTGGGCATGCAGCTTGCCGTCCTGCCTAGCCCCCCGCGCAAGCGACTCCACGAAAGGACCACCATGCCTGCCTCCAAGCGCCATTCCCAGGCCATCGCCCTGCTCATCGCCGACCATGTCGCCGTCAAGAAGCTCTTCAGGCAGTACGACGAACTCGCCGAGGCCAAGGCCGAAGCCGGCACGCGCCGCGACCTGGCGCGCCGCATCTGCAACGAGCTGAAGGTGCACACGCGCATCGAGGAGGAAATCCTCTATCCCGCCGCCCGCGAAGCCCTGGGCGAGGAGGCCGACCTGGTCGACGAGGCCCAGGTCGAGCACGCCAGCGCGAAGGACCTGATCGCGCAGATCGAATCCATGGAGCCGGACCAGCCGCTGTACGACGCCAAGGTCAAGGTGCTGGGCGAGTACATCGAGCACCACGTGCAGGAGGAGCAGCAGGAGATGTTCCCCAAGCTGGAGGAGAGCCGGCTGGACCTGGATTTCCTGGGCGAGCAGATCGCCGTGCGCAAGCAGGAGATCAAGGCCGAGATCGAGCAGCTCGAGCCCGAGCCGGCCTGACCGGGGCGCCCCGCGCTGCACAACTTGCCGCAAGGCCTTCTACGCACCGCCAGGAGACGCCCCATGAACGCCAGACAGCAACTGCCGATGGAAGCCCCCCTGCGCTACGAGCCCGGCTTCGAGCAGCTGGAGGAGGGCGAGGCCGAGACCGGCCGCCAGCTGGTCGAGACCCTGCTGTCCATCAGCGAGAAGGTCTGCCACGACGAGGGCCACGCCTTCCGCAGCGTGCACGCCAAGAGCCACGGCCTGCTGGTTGGCGAGCTGCAGGTGCTGCCCGGCCTGCCCGCCGTGCTGGCCCAGGGCCTGTTCGCCGAGCCCCGCAGCTACCCGCTGGTGATGCGGCTGTCCACCGTGCCCGGCGACCTGCTGGACGACAAGGTCAGCACGCCGCGCGGCATGGCGATCAAGCTGGTGGGCGTCGAGGGCCCGCGCGTGGAGGGCACCGAAGGCGACGTGACCCAGGACTTCGTGCTGGTCAACGGCCCGGTGTTCACCGCGCCGTCCGCGCACCGCTTCCTGGAGAGCCTGAAGCTGCTGGCTGCGACCACCGACCGCGCCCCCGGCCTGAAGAAACTGCTGTCGTCTGCGCTGCGCGGCCTGGAGGCCATCGTCGAGAAGGCCGGCGGCGAGAGTGCCGTGCTCAAGGCCCTGGGCGGCCAGGCCGCCACCCACATCCTCGGCGAGACCTTCTACAGCCAGGTGCCGCTGCTGCACGGCCCCTACATGGCCAAGCTGTCGGTGGTGCCGGTGTCGCCCGAGCTGACGGCGCTGACCGATGCGCCGGTGGACCTGCATGGTCGCCCGGAC
This sequence comes from Aquabacterium sp., assembly GCA_004322345.1. Taxonomy (GTDB): domain Bacteria; phylum Pseudomonadota; class Gammaproteobacteria; order Burkholderiales; family Burkholderiaceae_C; genus Aquabacterium. The sequence goes on from SCTQ01000048.1 coordinate 5,476, forward strand.
GGCCTGCGCGACGCGGTGGTCGAGCACTTCGCGGTCGCCGGCGGCACCTGGGACCTGCGCGTGCAGCTGTGCACCAGCCTGCAGGCGATGCCGATCGAGGACCCGTCCGTACGCTGGGACGAGGACCGCAGTCCCTTCCTGACGGTGGCGCGCATCGTCGCGCCGCCGCAGCCCGCATGGACCGAAGAACGTTCGCAGGCCATCGACGACGGCATGGCCTTCAACCCCTGGCATGCGCTGGCGGCGCACCGGCCCATCGGCTCCATCATGCGCGTGCGGCGCCTGGCCTACGCGATGGCCGCGCAGTTCCGCGCACGCCACAACGCGGCCACGCTGAAGGAACCGCAGACGCTGGACTGGCGGGCCTGGGCCTGAGGCCCCGGCACGCACCCCATGGACGGGCTGGATTGGCTGCAATGGCCCGCGATGGCCGTCACCGTGGCGGCGACCTGGTTCACCGCCTCGGGGAACAGCAGGCGGCGCAAGCTGGGTTTTGCCGGCTTCCTGCTCAGCAACGCCCTTTGGATGGCGTGGGGCTGGGTGGACCAGGCCTGGGCCCTCGTCTGCCTGCAGCTCTGCCTGGCTGCGCTCAACATCCGCGGCGCGGGCAAGAACGCGCGGCAGGAAAAGGCCGATGGCCTGGAGGCGCCGTCCTGATCCAGGCCCGGTGCATTGCCTATAGTCCGCGTCCCGGCACGATCGTGCCGGCGACCCGGGAGGCACATGGACGATCACGAACGCAGGCCGGGCGAAACCGGCATCGGCAGCCTGGACTGGCTGCGCCGCAGTGCGGGCAGGCTGTCCGTACGCGAACGCCTGCGCCTGAGCCTGCGTGCCGCGCTGCCCACCACGCGGGCCATGCTGACGGCCCGCATCGGACGCGAGCCCGCGGGGGCGATCACGCTGGCCGATCTGCCCACGCCCGACAGCCGCGCCGTGCGCGAGGCGCTGCAGGCCGTGGAGCAACACGCCAGCGACGGCGTGCTCCAGCACTCGCTGCGCTGTTACGCCTGGGCTTCGAGCCTGGGCCGGCGCGACCGCCTGGCTTTCGATCCCGAGCTCCTGCTGGTGTCCTGTCTGCTGCACGACCTGGGCATGACGCCGCGCTTCAACGGCCATGCCCCGGGCTGCGCCTGTTTCGCCGGGCAGGGCGCGCTGGCGGCGCTGCAGATGGCGCGTGCCTGGGGGCCCGAGTCGGGCTGGCACGAGGCGCGCTGCATCGCCTTGGCCGACGCGATCGCCCTGCACATGAACGGCCACGTGCCGCCTTCCGAAGGCATCGAGGCCCACCTGCTGCAGCAGTCCACCGCCTTCGACGTCATCGGTGCGCGCTGGCGCCACCTGCCGGCGGCTTTCCGCGCCGAGGTCCTGGCGCGCCACCCGGACCGCGGCTTCGGTGCCGAGTTCACGGGCTTCCTGCAACGCGAGGCGAAGCAGCGGCCGCAGTCGCGCGCTGCGCTGATGCTGCTGCTGGGTGTGCCGCTGCTGGTGCGACTGCGTCCGCGTGCCCCGGCCGATGCCGGATGAGGCCGCTGCGTCGCCCTCGCCGAACCGAGCCCTGCTGCACATAGCCCGGGCTCCTGCAAGGGCCGCCCGGCACCCGGCGCGCGCGCGCCGGCCACGCGCAGTACGGTCGTGCGGTCCCATCCCCAGGAGACCGCCGATGCCAGCTGCTCCCATCGCGCCGCCGCCGGCCGCGCCGCACTACACCGCGCAGGAGAAGCGACAGCGCATCTTCGCCATCGTCGCCGCCTCCTCGGGCAACCTGGTCGAGTGGTTCGACTTCTACGTCTACGCTTTCTGCGCCATCTACTTCGCGCCGTCCTTCTTCCCCAAGTCCGACCCCACGGCCCAGTTGCTGAACACCGCCGGCGTGTTCGCCGCGGGCTTCCTGATGCGGCCCATCGGCGGCTGGCTGTTCGGCCGCATCGCCGACCGCCGGGGGCGCAAGACCTCGATGGTGATCTCGGTGCTGATGATGTGCGGCGGCTCGCTGTTCATCGCGGCGCTGCCCACCTACGACAGCATCGGCGCCGCGGCACCCGCGCTGCTGCTGGTGGCGCGCCTGGTGCAGGGCCTGTCGGTGGGCGGCGAGTACGGCGCCACGGCCACCTACATGAGCGAGGTGGCGCTGCGCGGGCAACGCGGCTTCTTCTCGTCCTTCCAGTACGTCACGCTGATCGGCGGGCAGCTGCTGGCGGTGCTGGTGGTGGTCGTGCTGCAGCAGCTGCTGGACGAGCACGAGCTGAAGGACTGGGGCTGGCGCATCCCCTTCGTGATCGGCGCCATCACCGCGGTCATCGCGCTGCTGCTGCGGCGCACGCTGCACGAGACCTCGACGGCCGAGACGCGCGCCAGCGAGACGGCCGGCAGCGTCGCCGGCCTGCTGCGCCACCACCGCGCCGCCTTCCTCACCGTGCTGGGCTACACGGCGGGCGGCTCGCTGGCCTTCTACACCTTCACCACCTACATGCAGAAGTACCTGGTCAACACGGCCGGCATGTCGATCAAGGTGGCGAGCAACGTGATGACGGTCTGCCTGCTGGCCTACATGGCGATGCAGCCGCTGTTCGGCGCGCTGTCCGACCGCATCGGCCGGCGCCACAACATGATGCTGTTTGGCGGGCTGGGCGCGCTGTGCACCGTGCCCATCCTGACGGCGCTGCACGAGGTGCACAGCCCCTGGGTGGCCGGCGCGCTGATCCTGGTCGCGCTGGCCATCGTCAGCTTCTACACCTCGGTGGCCGGCATCGTGAAGGCCGAGCTCTTCCCGCCCGAGGTGCGGGCGCTGGGCGTGGGGCTGGCCTATGCCATCGCCAACGCGGCCTTCGGCGGCTCGGCCGAGTATGTGGCGCTGGGGTTGAAGTCCATCGGCCATGAGACCGCGTTCTACTGGTACGTGACGGCCATGCTGGTGATCGCCTTCCTCGTCAGCCTGAGGCTGCCCAGGCAGGCCGACTACCTGCACCACGACCACTGAGCACGGCGGGGGCGGTTAACCTTGCGCCCGCGCCGAAGGGTCGGCGCGCCCGCCGCCCCGCATGCTGAACCACCTCTGGCTGAGCTTCTTCCTCATCGCAACCGCCAGCGCGCTGTCGCGCTGGTTCGCCGGCGACGCCGCCGTCTTCGCGGCCATGGTCGACAGCCTGTTCGCGATGGCGCGGCTGTCGGTCGAGGTGATGGTGCTGCTGTTCGGCACGCTCACGCTGTGGCTGGGCCTGTTGCGCGTCGCCGAGCAGGCCGGGCTGGTGGACCTGCTGGCGCGGCTGCTGGCGCCGCTGTTCCGCCGCCTGATGCCCGAGGTGCCACCCGGCCACCCGGCCCTGGGGCTGATCACCCTGAACATGACGGCCAACGCGCTGGGCCTGGACAACGCCGCCACGCCCATCGGCCTGAAGGCCATGCGCGCGCTGCAGGACCTGAACCCGGTGCCCGAGGTGGCCACGCGGGCGCAGATCCTCTTCATCGTGCTCAACGCCTCGGCGCCCACGCTGCTGCCGGTGACCGTCTTCATGTACCGCGCCCAGCAGGGCGCGGCGGACCCCACGCTGGTCTTCCTGCCCATCCTGCTGGCGACGCTGGCTTCCACCATCGCCGGCTTCCTTGCAGTGGCGGCAGTGCAGCGGCTGAAGCTGTGGGATCCGGTGGTGCTGGCCTGGCTGCTGGGCGGCGGCCTGGCGCTGGGTGGCTTCATTGCCGTGCTGGCGGGCATGTCGGCTGCGGCGCTGGCGGCCTTCTCGTCGCTGCTGGGCAACCTCGTGCTCTTCGGCCTGATCGTCGGCTTCCTGGTGCTGGGGGCGATCCGGCGCGTGCCGGTGTACGAGAGCTTCGTCGACGGCGCGAAGGAGGGCTTCGACGTGGCCAGGCACCTGCTGCCCTACCTGGTGGCCATGCTGTGCGCCATCGGCGTGCTGCGCGCCTCGGGCGCGCTGGACTTCGCGCTGGGCGGCCTGCGCCACGTGGTGGAGGCCGCGGGCTGGGATACGCGTTTCGTCGACGCGCTGCCCACGGCGCTGGTCAAGCCCTTCTCCGGCAGCGCGGCGCGCGCCATGCTGATCGAGACCATGAAGACCACCGGCGTGGACAGCTTCCCCTCGCTGGTGGCCGCCACCGTGCAGGGCAGCACCGAGACCACCTTCTACGTGCTGGCGGTGTACTTCGGCTCGGTGGGGCTCCGGCGCGCGAAGTACGCGGTGAGCTGCTCGCTGGCGGCGGACCTGGCGGGGATCGTGGCCTCGATCGGGGTGTGCTACTGGTTCTTCGGCTGATCGAGGTTCAGCGCTTCAGGTGGTTCAAGGCCGCCCAGCCTTCCCACATGATCTCGATCCCGATGCACAGCAGGATGAACGCGATCAGCCGCATCATCACCAGCGTGCCGACCTCGCCCAGCCGGTCCAGCAGCCGGGCCGCGTTGCGGAAGACCACGTAGAGCACCAGCGCGGTCAGGGCCGCGCCGGCCAGGGACACCACGGCGCCCACCATGTAGAGCAGCGGCGTGCGCGGCGTCGAGGCGCCCAGCGCGATGGCGGCAGTGATGGTGCCCGGCCCGGTGGTCAGCGGGAAGGTGATGGGGAAGAAGCTGCGGCGCACGATCTCGGCGTCGGGCAGGTCCACCGCCTGCTCGGCCACGGCGGTCAGCGCGGCGTCGTCGTTGTCCTTGCGGTTGAGCATGCGCCAGCCGGTGGCGGCCACCAGCAGCCCGCCGCCCACGCGCACGATGGGCAGCGAGATGCCGAAGAACTCCAGCACGTAGGTGCCCACCAGCATCGACACCGCCATCACGTAGAAGGCGTTGAGCGCCACCTGCCGCGCCAGGCGCTTCGTCACGCTGCGGTTGCGCCCCGCCGTGGCGACGAAGACCGGCGCGGTGCTCAGCGGGTTGATGATGGGCAGCAGCGTGAAGGGCACCAGCACCAGCGACTGGATGAAGGGGGCGATCTCGTTCACGTCGTTCCTCGCTTCAGTTGGCGTGCGCCTCGGCCGCCAGCGGCTCGGGCTCCACGCGCAGCGCCCACACCACGCCCGCGACCAGCAGCACGATGCCGGCCAAGGTCGGCAGCGGCGGCCATTCCCGTCGCAGTGCGAAAGCGTAGACCAGCGCGGCCAGGGTCTCGAAGACGATGAGCTGGCCCACCAGCGCGGTGGGCAGGCGCTGGCTGGCCTCGTTCCAGCAGACGGTGCCCAGCCAGGAGGCGAACAGGCCGCTGGCCGCCATCAGGCCGACGAAGTACAGCGGTTGCGGGCCGAAGGGCATGGCGAAGCCGGCGTCGCCCCGCGCGCCTTCCCACAGCCATGCCAGCACGTAGGCCCCCAGTGCCAGCGGCAGCGTCGCCACGCCCTGCGCCGTGGCCCAGGTGCGCGGGCTGCGGCCGGGATGGTCGCGCAGCCAGTCGGCATTGCGCAGCGGATACCAGGTCCAGCAGGCCACGCCCGCCAACGCGAAGGGGATGCCGCTGGCGTAGCGCCACAGGTCGTCGGACGAGTTGCCGCGCAGCGTGCCCAGCTCGGCCTGGTTCACGCAGGCGATGCCCATCGCCACCATAGCCAGCGAGGGCGCCAGGCGCAGCCAGGGCAGGCGGCCGTCGCGCCGCGCGTTGCGCAGGTTGGCGGTGATCGCGATGACGATGGGCAGGGTGCCGATGATCATCGTCGGCAGCGGCCCGCCGGTGCGCTGGATGGCCGTGGCCAGGCAGAGGTAGTACAGCAGGTTGCCGGCCAGCGCCAGCTTCAGCGCCTCCAGCCAGTCGGCGCGCGTGAGCTGGCGCAGGGCCGTGCGGTCCAGCCAGGCCAGCGGCAGCGCGATCAGGCCGAAGGCGAGGTAGCGGCCGGCGGACTGCAGCGCCGGCGGATAGCCGGGCAGCAGGGTGGGCACGATGAAGACCAGGCCCCACATGAGGCCGGCGGCCAGCGCATAGAGGACACCGGCGGTCACGCCGGGCGCTCTTCGACGGCCCAGCTCGCGTCATCGAACTGCGCCAGGTGTTCCGTCAGGTAGGGCAAGGCCTTGCGCAGCGTCTTGGCCAGCGTGTAGGGCGGGTTGATGACGAACATGCCGCTGCCCGTCAGCCCGAAGCCCTGGTCGTCCAGCGGCTGCACGGTGAGCTTGGCGTGGAGCCAGCCCTTGGGCGCCAGGCTCTTCAGCCGGCCGGGCAACTGCATGGCCTCGTGCCGCGTGACCTGCGGGTACCAGACGACGTAGACGCCCTCGGCGAAACGCGTGATCGCATCACGCAGCGAGGAGACCAGCTTGCCGTAGTCGGTGACCAGCTCGTAGGACGGGTCCATCAGCACGACCGCGCGGCGCATGGACGGCGGCACCTGGCCCTTGAGCGCGGCGAAGCCGTCGCTCTGCGCGACCTGCGTGTGCTTCGCACCGCCGAAGTTCTCGGACAGCAGCTTGAAGTCGCTGGGGTGCAGCTCGAACAGGCGCAGCTGGTCGGTCTTGCGCAGCAGCTGGTCGGCGATGGCCGGCGAGCCGGGGTAGTGCTTGAGCTTGCCGTCCGGGTTGAAGCTGCGCACCAGCTCCACGTAGTCGGCCACGGCCTCGGGCAGGTCGGCGCGATTCCACAGCCTGGCGATGCCGTTTCGGTACTCGCCCTTCTTCTGCGCCTGCGGGCCGTCCAGCGCATAGGCGCCGGCGCCGGCGTGGGTGTCGATCAGCCGGTAAGGCTTGTCCTTGGCCGCCATGTAGCGCAGCACCTGGATCAGCACGAGGTGCTTGAGCACGTCGGCGTGGTTGCCGGCGTGGAAGGCGTGTCGGTAGGCGAGCATGGGGGGGGGATCCGGACGGAGGCAGGAGAGGCCCGCCATTGTCCCTTGCGCCGCCGAGGCGCTCAGGCGTCCAGTGCGCGGACCTGGGCGGGGAAGGGCAGCCAGCGGGTGGCGATGGCCTGCAGCATGGCCGCTTCGCTGGTCGTCCAGAGTCGGGCCGGGCCATCGGGTGTGGCCGTGCGGATGGCCAGGAAGGGCTCGCTGAGGGCCAGCGCCCGCTGCGCCACCGCCCGGCTGGTGTCGATGATCCTCACCTGCGGGCCCAGCGCATGGGCGATGTGGTGGACCACGAAGGGATAGTGCGTGCACCCCAGCACCACGGTGTCCACGCCCTGCGTGCGCAGGGGCGCGCAGTAGCGCTCCACCAGCTCCAGCACGGCGGGCGCATCCAGGTCGCCGGCCTCGATCGCCGCGGCCAGGCCGGGGCAGGCCTGCAGGGTGAGCTGCAGGTCCTGGCCGTGGTCGGCCATCAGCTTCTGGAACTTGCCGCTGCGCAGGGTGGCCTCGGTGGCCAGCACGCCGATGCGGCCGTTGCGCGTGGCCGCGGCAGCGGGTTTCAGGCCGGGTTCGACGCCGACGATGGGCCAGTCGGGCCAGATGGCCCGCAGGTGATGCACGGCGGCGGCGGTGGCGGTGTTGCAGGCGACGACCAGCACGTCCACCTGCTGGAAGCGCAGGAAGCGGCTGATGGCCTCGCTGCGCATCAGGATCTCGGCCTCGCTGCGTTCGCCATAGGGTGCCCACGCGGAATCGGCCACGTAGAGCAGCTGCGCGCCGGGCAGGACCTCGCGCAGGTCCTTGAGGACGGACAGCCCGCCCACCCCGGAGTCGAAGACGCCCACTCGCAGGGGAGGGACGGCGTCGGGTGCGGGATCGGGGGGCGGCATGGCCGCGCGAGTGTAGAGTGCGCGCCTTGTTCGCCTGCATCGACCCCGGGGGCTGGTTTCCGCCGAGAGGATGCGGCTAGAATCGAACGATCGTGCTTTTTTGGTGCCGGGGCCTCCCCGGCGAAGGCGCCCGGCGCCGACCCGCACAGCACGGCTTCCCTACACACAGATATTTCGTGGTTACCCAGGAGAACATCGCATGAAGGTACTGGTTCCGGTCAAGCGGGTCGTGGACTACAACGTCAAGGTCCGCGTCAAGTCCGACGGTTCGGGCGTCGACATCGCCAACGTCAAGATGAGCATGAATCCCTTCGACGAGATCGCCGTCGAAGAGGCCACCCGCCTGAAGGAAAAGGGCGTGGTCACCGAGATCATCGCCGTCTCCGTCGGCCCCACCCAGGCGCAGGAGACCCTGCGTACCGCGATGGCCATCGGCGCCGACCGCGGCATCCTGGTCGAGACGACCGAGGAAGTGCAGCCCCTGGCCGTGGCCAAGATCCTCAAGGCCCTGGTCGACAAGGAAAAGCCTGACCTGGTGATCCTGGGCAAGCAGGCCATCGACGACGACAGCAACCAGACCGGCCAGATGCTGGCTGCGCTGGCCGACCTGCCCCAGGCCACCTTCGCCTCCAAGGTCGAAGTCGCCGACGGCGGCGTGAAGGTCACGCGTGAAGTCGACGGCGGCCTGGAGACGCTGAAGCTGTCCCTGCCCGCGGTCATCACCACCGACCTGCGCCTGAACGAGCCCCGCTACGTGACGCTGCCCAACATCATGAAGGCGAAGAAGAAGCAGCTGGACGTGACCAAGCCCTCCGACCTCGGTGTGGACGTCGCCCCGCGCCTGAAGACCCTGAAGGTCTCCGAGCCGCCCAAGCGCAGCGCCGGCATCAAGGTGCCCGACGTGGCCACGCTGGTTTCCAAGCTGAAGAACGACGCCAAGGTCCTCTAAGGCCATCACTGATCTTCGAGGAGCACACACACCATGACCGCACTCGTCATTGCTGAACACGACAACGCATCCATCAAGCCTTCCACGCTGAACACCGTGACCGCCGCCAAGGCCGCCGGTGGCGACGTGCACGTGCTGGTGGCCGGCAACGGCGCCGCCGCTGCCGCCGCAGCGGCCGGCCAGATCGCCGGCGTCACCAAGGTCCTGCTGGCCGAAGGCGCGCAACTGGCCGACGGCCTGGCCGAGAACGTCGCCGCGCAGATCCTCGCGATCGCCGGCAACTACAGCCACATCCTGTTCCCCGCCACCGCCTCCGGCAAGAACGTCGCCCCGCGCGTGGCCGCCAAGCTGGACGTGGCCCAGGTGTCGGACATCATCAAGGTCGTCAGCGCCGACACCTTCGAGCGCCCGATCTACGCCGGCAACGCCATCGCCACCGTGCAGAGCGCGGACAAGGTGAAGGTCATCACCGTGCGCACCACCGGCTTCGACGCCGCGGCTGCCACCGGTGGCTCCGCCACCGTCGAGAACCTGGCCCCGGTCGCCGACAGCGGCAAGTCCAGCTTCGTCGGCCGCGAAGTCACCAAGAGCGACCGCCCCGAGCTGACCGCCGCCAAGATCATCGTCTCCGGCGGCCGTGCCCTGGGCTCCAGCGACAAGTTCAACGAAGTGCTGACCCCGCTGGCCGACAAGCTGGGCGCCGCCCTGGGCGCCAGCCGCGCCGCGGTGGACGCCGGCTACGCGCCCAACGACTGGCAGGTGGGCCAGACCGGCAAGATCGTCGCCCCCCAGCTGTACGTGGCCGTCGGCATCTCCGGCGCCATCCAGCATCTGGCCGGCATGAAGGACTCCAAGGTGATCGTCGCGATCAACAAGGATCCGGAAGCCCCGATCTTCAGCGTCGCCGACTTCGGCCTGGAGGCCGACCTGTTCACGGCCGTGCCGGACCTGATCAAGGCCCTCTGATTCGTTGAGCGTTTGAAACCGCAGTCCTGCACCTAGGACATAGCGAGGGCGCCCCGTTTTACTGGGGCGCCCTCGTTCCATTCAGGAGAAAGAAGATGAGCTTCCGCGCCCCCGTCAAGGACCTGCTGTTCTGCATGAAGGAGCTGGCCGGCCTGGACCAGATCGCGCAGATCCCCGGCTTCGAGGAAGCCGGCTACGAGACCGCCGAGGCCGTGCTGCACGAGGCCGCCAAGTTCAACGAGGAGGTCGTCGCCCCGCTGAACTGGACCGGCGACCGCGAGCATGCCAAGTGGAAGGACGGCAACGTCACCACTGCCCCCGGCTTCAAGGCCGCCTACAAGGCGCTGGCCGAAGGCGGCTGGCAGGGCCTGCAGCAGCCGACGGAGTGGGGCGGCCAGGGCCTGCCCAAGACCATCGGCGCGGCCTGCCTGGAGATGACGGTGGCGGCCAACCTGAGCTTCTCGCTGTGCTCCATCCTCACGGGCGGCGCGATCGAGGCGCTGCTGACGGCCGGCAGCGAGGAACTGCGCCAGACCTACCTGGAGAAGATGATCTCCGGCACCTGGACCGGCACCATGAACCTGACGGAGCCGCAGGCCGGCTCCGACCTCGCGCTGGTGCGTTCCAAGGCGGTCAAGCAGGGCGACGGCAGCTACCGCATCTCCGGCCAGAAGATCTTCATCACCTACGGTGAGCACGACATGGCCGAGAACATCGTCCACCTCGTGCTGGCCCGCACGCCCGACGCGCCCGAAGGCGTCAAGGGCATCAGCCTGTTCATCGTGCCCAAGTTCATCCCCGATGCCTCCGGCGCGCCGGGCAAGCGCAACGACGTCTACTGCGCTTCCATCGAGGAGAAGCTGGGCATCAACGCCTCGCCCACCGCCGTGCTGGTCTTCGGCGACGGCAAGGGCGACGTGGGCGCCGGTGCCGTGGGCTACCTGGTGGGTGAGGAGAACCGCGGCCTGGAGTACATGTTCATCATGATGAACTCGGCCCGCTACGACGTGGGCCTGCAAGGCATCGGCCTGTCCGAGCGCGCCTATCAAAAGGCGGTGGAGTACGCCAAGGACCGCGTGCAGTCGCGCCCCGTGGACGGCTCGCTGCCCGGCTCCGCACCCATCATCCACCACCCGGATGTGAAGCGCATGCTGCTGACGATGCGCGCGCTGACCGAGGCCGGCCGTGCGCTGGCCATCGTCGGCGCCGCCGCCTACGACGTGGCCCACCACCACCCGGACGCCGAGCAGCGCAAGCAGAGCCAGGCCTTCTACGAGTTCCTGGTGCCGCTGATCAAGGGCTACGGCACCGAGAACAGCGTGGAGGTCGCCTCGCTGGGCGTGCAGGTCCATGGCGGCATGGGCTTCATCGAGGAGACCGGCGCAGCCCAGTACTACCGCGACGCGCGCATCCTGCCGATCTACGAAGGCACGACGGCCATCCAGGCCAACGACCTCGTCGGCCGCAAGACCGCCCGTGACGGCGGTGCCGTGGCCAAGGCCATCGCCGCGCGCATCGCCGACACCGAGGCGGATCTGGCCAAGCGCGACAGCGTGGAAGCCAAGACCCTGGCCAAGCGCCTGAAGGCGGCCCGCGAGGCCTTCCTGCAGGTGGTGGACTTCGTCGTGGCCAACACCAAGACCCGGCCCAACGCCGTCTTCGCCGGCTCCGTGCCGTATCTGCTGCTGGCCTCCAACGTGGTCTCCGGCTGGCAGCTGGCGCGTGCGCTGATTGCCGCGGAAGAGCGCCTTGCGGCCGGCGGCGACGCCGAGTTCCTGAAGGCCAAGATCGCCACCGTGCGCTTCTACGGCGACCACATCCTGCCGCGCACCGGCGCGCTGCGCGACGTGATCCTCGAAGGCGGCGACAGCGTGGCCGTGCCGGTCGAGCTGTTCTGACGCACTGCAGGGCCGCTGTTCGCAGCGGCCCTTTTTCCATCGACGCCACAACTCATCAAGAAGTCCACGCCATGCCATTGCCCAAGGTCCTGCAGAACCTGCCGCTGCCCGTCATCGGCTCGCCGCTGTTCATCATCAGCAACCCCAAGCTCGTGATCGAGCAGTGCAAAGCCGGCATCGTCGGATCCATGCCCGCGCTGAATGCGCGCCCGGCCTCGCAGCTGGACGAATGGCTGGCCGAGATCACCGAGACCCTGGCCGCCTACAACGCCGCGCACCCGGACAAGCCGGCCGCGCCCTTCGCGATCAACCAGATCGTGCACAAGAGCAACGACCGCCTGGAGCACGACCTGCAGCTGTGCGTGAAGTACAAGGTGCCGGTGGTCATCACCTCGCTGGGCGCGCGCACGGACGTCAACGACGCGGTGCACAGCTACGGAGGCGTGGTGCTGCATGACGTGATCAACAACAAGTTCGCCAGGAAGGCGATCGAGAAGGGCGCCGACGGCCTGATCGCCGTGGCCACCGGCGCGGGCGGCCACGCCGGCACCACCAGCCCCTTCGCGCTGGTGCAGGAGATCCGCGAGTGGTTCGACGGCCCGCTGGCGCTGTCCGGCGCCATCGCCAACGGCCGCGCCATCCTGGCCGCGCGTGCGCTGGGCGCGGACTTCGCCTACATCGGCTCGGCCTTCATCGCCACCGAGGAGGCGCGTGCCGTCGAGGGCTACAAGCAGATGATCGTCGACAGCTCCAGCCAGGACATCGTCTACTCCAACCTCTTCACCGGCGTGCACGGCAACTACCTCAAGGGCTCCATCGTCGCCTCCGGCATGGACCCGGAGAACCTGCCCGAGAGCGACCCCAGCAAGATGGACTTCGGCACCGGCGGCGCGGGCGGCGAGCCCAACGCCAAGAAGGCCTGGAAGGACATCTGGGGCGCCGGCCAAGGCGTGGGCGCGGTGAAGGCCGTGGTGCCGGCGGCCGAACTGGTGGCGCGACTCAAGCGCGAGTACGAAGAGGCCAGGCGTGCGCTGCTCGCCTGAGCCGGACTCGAACGAGCCATGAAGAACGCCGGGCAGTGCCCGGCTTTTTTTTTCGCGGCGCGCGGGGCGTTCAGTTCGCCGACCGCATCCCCAGCTTGAACGCGACGATCGCCCGCAGCTTGTTCGGCACCACGGGCTTGAGCAGGATGTGGAAGTCGTTCTTCCGCGCCTCGTCCTCGTGGCCGACCATGGTGCTGCCGGTGACCATGATGGCCGCGACGTGGCCGAAGCGTTCGCGGATCGCCTTGATCGCATCGATGCCGGTCTGCTGCTCGGGCAGGCGGAAGTCGACGATCAGCAGGTCCGGCTTGCGGCTGGTGACCTGGGCCCAGGTGGTCGCCTTGGCCACGGTGTCGAAGGACTCCACCTCCGCGCCCCAGCCCTTGATCAGCACGTGCAGGCCCTCCTTCACCGCGGGCTCGTCCTCGACGATGACGATGAACTTGCCGTTCAAGGTCAGGCCCGTCGGAGCCTTGCTGGAGATGGACACGCTTTGCATGCGCGGCTGCTTGCCCACCGGGATCACGAGGCTGAAGGTGGTGCCGTGGCCGACGCGCGAGCGCACCGTCAACGGCGCGCCCATCAGGTCGGCCAGCCGCTTGACGATCGCCAGGCCCAGGCCCAGGCCCTTGCGGTGGTGGGCCTCCAGCGGGCGGCCGGTGTTGACCTGGTAGAACTCCTCGAAGATGCGGGGCAGGGCGGACTCGCCGATGCCGATGCCGCTGTCCCAGACCTGCACCAGCAGCTTGTCGCCGCGGCGGCGGCAGCTGACGAGCAGGCCGCCGTCCTCGGTGTAGCGGATGGCGTTGGAGACGAGGTTGCGCAGCACGCGCTCCACCAGCACCGGGTCGGCATGGGCGAAGTGCTGCTCGCCGTGGAAGGTGAGTGCCAGGCCCTTCTCGAAGGCCGTGGGCTCGAAGTGCAGGCGCAGGCGGTCGAAGAGGTCGCGCACGGAGAAGTGCTCGGGTTCGACCTCGATGCTGCCGCTGTCGATCTTGGTGATGTCCAGCAGCTCGCTGAACAGGCCCTCCAGCGCGTCGACCGAGCTGTTGATGCTGTTGACCAGGTGCACCACTTCCTCGTCCTTGCTGCGCTGGCGCAGGGCCTCCGCGAACAGGCCCATCGCGTGCAGCGGCTGGCGCAGGTCGTGGCTGGCGGCGGCGAAGAACTGGGTCTTGGCGCGGTTGGCCATCTCGGCCTGCATCTGCGCGCGCTCGGCGACCTCCATCTCGGCTTTGAGCTGGATGGCCAGGTCCTCGTTGCGCAGCTTCAGGCGCACCAGGTCGCCGAACATGCGGCGGAAGGCCATGCCGAGGGTGACGGAGCCCCAGAACATCAGCGCCCAGATCAGCGTCATGATGATGTTGCCCGGGCCCTCGCCGACGGCGATGCGCACCATGAACGGCACGAAGTAGGCCAGCATGCGCGCCAGCATCCAGCCGAACTGCGAGGGCATGTAGGGCACGGTGCCGATCGCATACGAGTAGACGATCAGCATCAGCGTCGTGCGGTGGTACCACTCGCCCACGCCGTAGAACATCCACACCGCGCCCACCCAGACGGCGGCATTGGCCAGCACGCTGAGGTTCCAGCGCAGGCCCCAGCGGGCGTATTCCTCCATCGTCTTCGGCTTGGCGCGCAGGAAGGCGTAGTGCATGCCCAGGCGGCCCAGCAGCAGCAGCACGAAGACGGTGATCCAGCCCAGCAGCTGGGCGCGCGGCGCCGTGTTCCACATCAGCACCGAGTACGAGGTCAGTCCCAGCCCGTGGCCCAACAGGGCCGCGACGTTCTGCCGGTAGGTGGCGCGCACGGCATCCGGCAACATCGCCGAGGTATCGACCTTGGCCTGCTGGGCCAGGGTCTCCGGGAAGAGGGATGAGATGCTGCTCATGGTGCGGGTGTGGTTCGGAAACGGAAACGGGGCGCCTGGCGCCCCGCTTGTCTGGCGACCCAGGGCGCAAAGCCCCGGAGCTTAACCGCCGCCTGCGGCCCTTCAGCGCTGTGCCGGCCGCCAGGCGGAGAAGCCGCCCTGGTTCTGCAGCATCTGGCTGACCGCCAGCACGGCCTGCGTGCGCGAGCTGACGTTCAGGGCGCGCAGCACCGCGGCCACGTGGTCCTTCACGGTCTCCACCGACAGGCCCAGCTCGCGGGCGATCAGCTTGTTGGGCTGGCCTTGCAGCAGCAGTGCCAGCACGTCGGTCTGGCGCGGCGTCAGGCCCAGCGAGGCCAGCGAGGGCGTGGTCTGGAAGTCGCTGCGGTTGGCCTGGCTGTGCACGGTGCGCAGGTAGCCCCCGGTGGCGCCCGGCGAGCTGACCTGGGGCGGCGCGGTGTCGGCGCTCATGCTCATCGGCGGCACGTAGACGCCGCCGGACATCACCTGTTGCAGGGCCTCGAACAGCGTGTCGTTGCTGGCACGCTTGGGCACGAAGCCCATGGCGCCCATGTCGATGGCGCGGATCACGTCGCTGGTGCGGTCGGATGCGGAGATCACGACCACCGGCAGGGCGGGATACTTGGCGCGCATCTCGGTCAGCAGGTCGAAGCCACTGGCGTCGCCCAGCTGCAGGTCCAGCAGCGTGAGGTCGAAGCTGGAGTCCTTCTCCAGGGTGTCGCGGGCCTCGCGGGCACTGGACGTGGCGGTGACCTGGACGTTGTCGCCCAGCCCTTGGATGACCGAACGCAGGGCCGACAGGATCAGCGGGTGGTCGTCGATCAGCAATACCTTCATGGGGCGTCCTCGAAGCGGCAGGCTGAAGCCGCGCGGTGTCAGGGGAGTGGTCGGACGCAGATCGGCAGATCAAGGGCGGCTCGGCACACAGGGGGCCCAGGGGCGGGCCCCCCCGCCGGTCATCCTAAAGGAGGACCCTTGAGGGGGATTCACCCCTTAAGGGGGGCGCATCTGCCTTGGGGCAAGGGGGGCCGGCGACGCATGCAGCCGCGGCGCGGCCTCAGCGTTCGAGCCAGTCGGCGATGGGCTGCCACTGCTCCAGGTCGCGCGTGACGCGGCTGGGGCTGACGTCCCACAGCGTCAGTCCGCGTGCGGCGAGCTGGACATAGTTCTGCGTGTCCCGCAGCTCGGCCAGCACGGGGACTTTCTGGCCTTCCAGGAAGGCGCGCAGCTGGTCCACCGACAGGCTGCCCGTCTTCACCCGGTTGGCGATCACGCCCACCGGCACCTGGTGCGACTTGCGGCGCGACAGGAGCTCGTCGAGGAAGGCCTTCGTGGCATAGATGTCGAAGATGCTGGGCTGCAGCGGCAGCAGCACCTTGTCGGCCAGCTTCATCACCTCGTCCAGGCGCTTGCCGTGCAGGCCGGCCGGGGTATCCAGCACCATGTGCGTGGTGCCCTTGGGCGGCTTGGCGATGTGGTCCTGGTCGATGTCCCAGGTGGCGATGCGCGGGATGCCTTCCGGCCGCAACCCCAGCCAGGCGCGTGAGGACTGCTGCCGGTCCACGTCTCCCAGCATCACCGAATGGCCGCGATGGGCCAGCAGGCCGGCGACCTGGGTGGAGAGGGTGGACTTGCCTACCCCTCCCTTGGGATTGGCGATCACGATCACCGGCATGCTGCGCTCCTGTTCTCTCGTGGGTGGACAGTCCGTACGGTGCAGAGGCGGGCCTATGGTAAAGGCGGGTACCCGCGCAGTGCCTGCGGGCTTGTGCCCACGGGCAGGAACTGCACGGATTCAGGCAACCGCGGAGAACAGACCGTGGTGAATTTGCTGCAACCGGTTCTTCAGCACCTTGCCCATCGCGTTGCGCGGCAGGTCTGCAGCCAGGAAGACGCGCTTGGGCACCTTGTAGTTGGCAATGCGCTGCCGGAGCGCCGCGATCAGGACGGCCTCATCGGGTGCGCCGGCCCGGGACGGCACGACGACGGCCACCACGCCCTCGCCGAAGTCCGGGTGCGGGACGCCGAATACGGCGGACTCGGCCACGCCCTCCAGGCCGTTCAGCTCATCCTCGACCTCGGCCGGATAGACGTTGAAGCCGCCGGTGATGATCAGGTCGCGCGCGCGGCCCACCAGATGCAGGTAGCCGCGCTCGTCCAGCCGGCCCACGTCGCCGGTGCGGAACCAGCCGTCGGTGGTGAAGGACTCGCGGGTCTTCTCCGGCATGCCCAGGTAGCCGCTGAAGATGCCGGGGCCGCGCACCTCGACGTCGCCTATCGCCAGGCCCGCGGTGGCCGCGGCATCGGGCGCAGGCGCCAGGCGCAGCTCGACGCCGTCCAGGGGCGCGCCCACGCTGCCCGGCACGCGCGGTCCTTCGGATTCGCGGCAGGGGTTGGAGCAGATCACGCCGGCCTCGCTCATGCCGTAGCGCTCCAGGATGGCGTGGCCGGTGGTCTCGCGGAAGGCTTCCCAGGCCGGCGCCAGCAGCGGCGCGGAGCCGCTGACGAAGAGGCGCATGTCCCGGCACGCCGCGACGTCGAAGCCGGGCGTGGCCATCAGCCGGCCGTACATCGTCGGCACGCCCATGAAGACGGTGGCGCGCGGCAGGTCGGCCAGCACGGCGGCCGGGTCGAACTTCGCATGCCACAGCAGCGGCGTGCCACGCAGCAGGGCGCAGTGGCTGGAGATGAACAGGCCATGGATGTGGAAGATCGGCAGCGTGTGCAGCAGCACGTCCTCGTCGCGCCAGTCCCACTTCTGCACCAGCGCCTGCGCGTTGGACAGCAGGTTGCCATGGCTGAGCATCGCGCCCTTGCTGCGGCCGGTGGTGCCGGAGGTGTAGAGGATGGCGGCAAGGTCGCCGGGCTCGCGCGCCACGGGCTCGTGGACATGCGCCTCGTGCGCGGCGCGCGCCAGCAGCGTGCCGCCGCGCTGGTCGTCCAGCGTGAAGACGTGCTGCACGCCGCTCTTGAAGGCGAGGCGCGACAGCCACTGGAAATCGCGCGGCGCGCAGACCAGCATGGACGGCTGCGCGTCCTCCAGGAAGTAGGCCAGCTCGTTGCGGTAGCCCGGGTTCAGCGGCAGCCATGCGCAGCCGGCGCGCAGCGCAGCCAGGTAGAGCAGCAGCGACTCGACGGACTTGTCCACACAGGCGGCCACCAGCGGCACCGGCGTGGCGCGCGGCTGCAGCTGCAGCTTCGCGATGAGGTTGGCCAGCGCCGCGCTGGCGGCATCGACGTCGGCCCAGGTGTAGGTCAGCCCGTTGTCGGTGTGGATGGCAGGCGCGCCGGAGTCGACGGCCCAAGCCCTGCGGAAGGCGGAGTAGATGTTCATGGGGGGACAATGCTCCCATGTTTTCTCCCAGCCCCGAACAGGTCCGCCAGTTCTTCTGCGAGGTCCAGCGCAAGCACCTGGGCGGCGAGGTGCTCACGCCGCTGGAAGCCATCGCGGCCGACTGGATCGCCGAGCATCCCGAGTACCGCGACGACTTCGCCGATGCGCAGGCGGCCGTGCAGGCGCAATACGGCGTCGAGCAGGGCCGCACCAATCCCTTCCTGCACCTGGCCATGCACCTGTCCATCGCCGAGCAGGTCAGCATCGACCAGCC
>SCTQ01000049.1 GCA_004322345.1 Aquabacterium sp.
AGGCCCAGGGCGTGCGTGCCGCGATCTTCGATGTCGACGGCGTGCTGACCGACGGCGGCCTGCGCTACGGCCCGGACGGCGAGACGCTGAAGGTCTTCAACGTGCTCGACGGCCATGGCCTGAAGCTGCTGCGCCAAGGCGGCATCGAGCCGCTGGTCGTCACCGGGCGCGACGCACCGTCGACGCGCCGTCGCGTCGCCGACCTGGGCCTGGTCCATGCGGTCTTCGGCGCGGCCGACAAGCTGGCCGCCGCGCAGGGGCTGATCGACAGCCTGGGCATCGGCTGGGACCGGCTGGCCGTGATGGGCGACGACTGGCCCGACCTGCCCCTGCTGCAACGTGCGCGTTTCGCCTGTGCGCCGGCCCAAGCGCATGCCGAGGTGCGCGCCATCGCCGACCACGTCACAGCGTTGCGCGGCGGCGAAGGTGCTGCCCGCGAGTGCTGCGACCTGCTGCTGGTGGCCGCCGGCCGTTATGCAAGCCTGTTGCAGGGCAGCCTCGTGACGCTGGATGCCTCGGGCACCACGCAGGGCTGAGGCGATGGCATCGGACAAGCCCGCGGCGCCGCGCCGCAAGCCCGCGCCGGCAGCCGGCCTGTGGCGCGAGGGGTTGTCGGCCTCGCTGCCCGTGCTGCTGATGGCCGCGCTCGCCGCGGCCACCTGGTGGCTGGTGCGCAATACACCCAAGGTGGACGATGCGCGGCCGGCGGCTGCCAAGCGGCATGAGGTGGACTACGACATGCAGCACTTCCGCACCCGGCGCTACGTGGCCGGCGGCCGGCTGCAGACCATCGTCGAGGGCCGCGAGATGCGGCGCTATGCCGACGACGGCTCGATCGAGATCGACGACGTGCGCCTGCATGCGATGGACGACGGTGGCCGGCGCTACAACGGCGAGGCCCGCCTGGGCGCTGCCGATGCCGACCTGCGGGTGGTGCAGCTCACCGGCCAGGCCAAGGTCCGGCGCGAGGCGATGGTCCACCAGGACGCCGACGATGCCCCGGCGCGGCGCGACGACGGCCCGTTGCAGCTCAACGGCGAGGAGCTGTGGATGGACACCCAGACGCAGCGCATGCGCTCGCAGCGGCCCGTCACCCTGATCAGCGACGACGGCCGCATGGACGCCGGCACGCTGGACTACGACGGCGCCGCCGGCCTGACCCTGCTGGGGCGCCGCGTGCGCGGCAGCTACCTGCCGCCGGGGCAGGGCGCATCCGGCGCGACGCGATGAGCAGCGGCGCTCCTCTGGTCTTCATCACCGGTGGCTCCAGCGGCCTGGGGCAGGCCCTGGCGCGGCGCTACCGGGCCGAGGGCTGGCGCGTGGCCCTGGTCGCACGGCGGCTGCTGCAGATGCAGGACTGGGTGCGGCAGCAGGGCTGGAGCGAGCACGAGGCGCGTGTCTACGCTGCCGACGTCGCCGACCGCGCGAGCATCGCCAGCGCGGCGGCGGCCTGCATCGCGGCCCAGGGGCTGCCGGATGTCGTCATCGCCAACGCCGGCATCAGCGTCGGTGTGGACCTGGGCCTGGCGGGCGACCTCGACGTGCTGGACGAGATCGTGCGGACCAATGTCATCGGCCTGGCAGCCACCTTCCAGCCCTTCGTCCAGCCCATGCGCGAGCGCCGCAGCGGCGCGCTGGTGGGCATCTCCAGCGTGGCCGGCGTGCGCGGGCTGCCGGGCCATGCCGCCTACAGCGCCAGCAAGGCCGCGGTGGCCACCTTGTGCGAGAGCCTGCGCGTGGACCTGCGCCCCGCAGGCGTGCGCGTGGTGACCATCGCGCCGGGCTACATCGCCACGCCGATGACGGCGGGCAACCCGTTCCCGATGCCCTTCCTGATGACGGCCGAGCGCTTCGCCGACCGGGCCTACGCGGCCATCGCGGCCGGCGCACGATGGCGCGTCATCCCGTGGCAGATGGGGATCGTCGCGCGCGTCATGCGCGCGATGCCCGATGCCTGGTACGACGCGCTGCTGTCGCGGCTGGGCTTCCGCAAGCCGCGCCGCTGATCAGTGGTCGTGTCCGCGACCACGATCGCGGCCGGGACCGCGGTCGTCATGGCCGTGACCGTGGCCGTGGCCGTGACCATGCCAGTGGCCGTCACCTCGGCGGTCGTCGTGCGGGCGCGGCGGCGGCGCGGGCATGGCGCGCACGAAGTACACCGGCTGGCCGCACGCGCGGTAGCGCGCGCAGTGCTTGTCCCAGTGCTTCTCGTGTCCCGGAGGCACGCGCAGGTAGATGGGGCGCTGCTGCACGGCCACCGGCCCGGGGGCGATGATGACCGGCTGCTGGTAGATCACCGGCGGGGGCGTCTGGCCGATGTCGACGCGGCCGTAGAAGCCGGGTTGGTTCACCGACACGCTGACGCCGACGTCAGCGGCCTGGGCGGCCAGCGGCAGGACGAAGCCGGCGGCGAGCACGGCACCGGCGATGCGGATCAGGCGATGGGATGGGGACATGGCAGGACTCCTCTCGGTAAGCGCCACCGCGCGTCGGATGACGGCCGGCGGTCGATCTGTTCAACGGCGGGCCGCATGAGGGCGTCTACACGCCGCGATGGCGGTCCGGCAAATTCCCGCAAAGCTGTGTAAACCGC
>SCTQ01000050.1 GCA_004322345.1 Aquabacterium sp.
GCTCAGACAACGCCTTCGGGTCAGATCACGAAGCACGCTGCGCGTGCCACCCAAGCCGCTGCGCTCCTCGGCGAGGCCAACGGGGCCCCCGCACCGGCTCGGCGAGGGCACGCAGGGCCCGTCGTCCATCGAGACGCCGTCAGGTTTTCCGGGGTCCCCGTCGGCCTCGCCGAGCACCGCAGGGCACCGCGCCGAACGGGACCGGAGCAAGAGCGCTCAAGCCACCCCAGGCACCCTCGCCCCCGCACTCATCCTCGGCAACTGCCTCAGATAAACCAGCAACAACGCCAGCAACAACCCCAGCACCCACGTGAACGTCCGCGGCTGCCCCAGATACGGATAGCGGAAGATCTCCAGGAAGGAGAGGAAGAGCACCGGGTACGCCAGCACCCCCACCAGCTTCCCCGCGCTGTAAGCCCGGAACAGCAACCCGCTGAGGGCCGCCACCAGCGCAAAGTAGGCGATGCCCGGCGCGATCCCCATGTCGCAGATCACGGCGTACAGCCCGGACGGGTTGTTGAACTCGGGGTCCACGAACTTGGCCAGGAACTCCTCGGGCTGGGAGTGCGTCAGGTCCATCCAGGCCGAGAAGCCGGGGCCCAGCGCCGGCGCGCGGTGCAGCCAGAACAGCGTGAACTCGTACTTGTGCGTCGGCCACTCCATGGTCTCCAGCAATCCCGCGCCGTTGTTCAGCGAGGTGTAGTAGTAGCTGGCCATGCGCCCGATGGCGAAGTCCCAGAAGCCCAGCTTGCCGGAGTAGGTGGGCGAGGCCCAGGAGCGCACGTACTCGGCGATGCCGAAGTACAGCAGCAGCCCGGGCAGCGCGACGAAGGGGCCGCCCAGTACCAGCAGGCGCACCCACTTGCGCGGCGAACGCCAGGCCATCGCACCCAGGGCCAGGCCGAAGGGCACGCTGGCCTCGATCAGTGCCAGGCGCTCGGACCAGGCATAGACGCGGAAGATGGTCAGCGGCACCAGCACCGCGCACAGCAGGTGCGCCACGGGATGGATGCGCGGGCCGCCGAAGGCCAGCCGGAAGGCGTAGATCGAGAAGAAGGCCGGTGCCACGTTGGCCAGCGAAGTGATGCCCGGCGTCAGCTCGATGTTGGTCCGGTCCGGGCGATAGGCGCCGGTCAGGGTCTGCAGCAGCAGGCCGGGGTTGAGGAAGAAATCCTTGAACCAGTAGGCATAGGCGGCGAAGGCGATCAGGCCCACGCCGAAGGCGGCGATGTCCCAGTCGCTGCGCTCGGACGCGTCGGCCGGCTGCAGGCGCATCTGCTGGCCCACCCAGCCGCCGAGCGCACTGACCAGCAGGATCAGCACGCCCAGCGCGAGATAGCTGGGCGTGAGGAAGCGCAGGCCGCGGATGGTCAGCCCGGGATGGTTCATCTCGCCGACGTAGGCGATGAGGAAGAGGATGGGCAGCAGGAAGCCCAGGCAGATGCCCGAAGGCGACGTCCACCAGGGCAGTGCGGCGGCCTGCTGCGCGCCGGCAGGCGCTGCGGCAAGGGGGCGGGGATACGCGCTCATGCCATGCTCCTGCGCGCAGGGCGACCGGGGATGCGCACCTGGGACGGTCCGGCGTGGCTCATGTGCGGCTGAACTCCAGTCGTCGCGCCACCACGCTGCGCAACTGCAGGCCGGCCAGCGCGGCCAGGCAGGCTTCCGCTGCCAGCAGCGCCCAGCCGTAGGCCAGGCTGCCGTGCAGCACCACCAGCAGCAGCACGCAGAAGACGACGGCGGCCACGCTGACGACGGCGGCGTAGGAGCGCTCCTGGCCGAAGGCGATCAGGCACTGCATCCCCAGCAGCTCGGCCACGGCGTTGATGGGCACGCTCAGGCCCAGCAGCATGATCAGGCCCACGGCCACCGGGAAGTCGCCGAGGAAGACATGGCGCACGATGGCCTCGGCGGCCAGCGCGATGCCCAGGCAGATCAGCACGCCCCCGCCCACCAGCGCGGTCAGCGCGATGCGGCCGGCACGCAGGGCCTCGGCGGGGCGGTCGTGGGCCAGCGAGGACAGGCGCACGTAGGACAGCTGCTTGATCGGCAGCAGCACGGCCTGGCCGGCCATCTTCACGCGCAGGGCCAGGTTGGCGGCGCCGACGGTGGCCGGGTCCGCGGTGATGCCCAGCAGCGCCACGCCGCCGTTGGTCAGCAGCGCGGCGTTGAGGTTGCCGAAGACGATGGCCGAAGAGCGCCGCATCAACGAGCCCATCGTGCGCCAGTGCAGCGGCGCACGATGGGCCAGGCCCTGGTGCAGCAGCACGGCCCAGCTCATCAGCGAGGTGGTGACGGTGACGAAGGCGTAGCTCCACAGCGCGCTGGCCATCGCGCCGGGCCGCGAGACGGCCAGCAGCAGCACCGCGATGCCGGCGATGCGCGTGACCGTGGTGATGCCCAGCAGCAGCCGCGTGCGCTCCAGTGCGCGCAGGTACCAGCTCACGTCCATCGCGAAGCCCAGCAGGTGCACCAGCATCGCAATCATCAGCGGTGCCTGCTGCGGCCCGCGCAGCCACATAAGGAAGCCGCAGGCGACCACCGAGGTCAGCAGGCAGATCAGCAGTTTGGAGGCGGTGACGTTGTAGAGCACCTGGTGGCGCTGCGCGGCGTCCCGCGCCTGCGAGACCTCGCGTATGCCCAGCCAGTCGAAGCCGAACTCGATGACCACGCCGAGGAAGGCGGCCAGCGCCGTATAGAAGGACACGATGCCGAAGTCGTGCACGCCCAGCACCCGGCCGCACAGGACTGCGAAGGCGAGCGGGAAGGCGAAGGTGGCCACATGCGTGAGGGCCAGCTCCGCGAGCTTGCGCAGGGTGTCTTTCAAAGAGGCCTTGCTTTCTCGTAAGTGAACGCGGTTCAGCAAGTTCCGGGCCCCTGGGCGAGCCCTCCCCACACCCGATGGAGGGCCCCGCGAATGCGTGACGCGCGGGGGGTTCCACGGATGCTCGCGCATGGAATTTGCAACCAGCTATTGCAAGCGGTGCCAATCAAGGGGAACAGGGATATGGACGCGCATGCCGCCTCTTCGCTTCGTTCTTCGCCCTCGCGGCCACAGGTGGCCGGACAGCGGCGCGTGCCGGTGCATGTGCCGCTGCCGCAGACGGTCGCGCAGTCGCAGATGACGGCCTTCGCGGCCTCGCTGGCGGCCGCGCACGGCACGGCATTCCAGGACCATGCCGAGCTGCATGCCTTCTCGGTGGAGCGCTTCCGCGACTTCTGGCGCCACCTGCTGGACTGGTCCACGGACCTGCGCTGGCAGGGTGACCCCACGCGCGTGTGCGTGGGCGACGTATGCGAGACCGCGACCTTCTTCCCCGACCTGCGCCTGAGCTACGCCGACAACGTGCTGGCCGGCCGCGGCGCGGCGCCCGATGCGCCGGCCGTGGCCTCGCTGCGCGCCGACGGCAGCCAGGTGCGCTACACGCGTGCCGAGCTGCGCGCACGCGTCGAATGCCTGGCCGAGATGCTGCGCGAGCACGGGCTGGGCGTGGGCGACCATGCGGTGGCCATCCTGCGCAACGATGCCGAGGCGGTGGTCGCCGCGCTGGCGGTGGCGGCGGTCGGCGCCAGCCTCGCCACCGCCGCGCCGGAGATGGGCGCCGAGGCCATCGTGGCGCGCTTCTCCTCCTTGTCGCCGCGCCTGCTGATCGCCCACGCGGGTGCGCGTGCGCATGACACTGGTGCGCCGGTGGCCGCACGCGTCGCGCAGGTGGCCGCGGCCCTGCCTTCGCTGGGCCTGCTGCTGACGCTGGACGACGCGCCGCTGCGCCTGGACAACGACCTGCCGGTGCACGGCCTGTCCGAACTGATGGGCCGCTGCAGCGGCGCTTTCCACTGGCAGAGCTTCCCCTTCAACCAGCCGCTGTTCGTGATGGCCTCTTCGGGCACCACGGGCCGCCCCAAGTGCATCGTGCATGGCGCCGGCGGCGTGCTGCTGGAGCACGTCAAGGAGCACCGGCTGCATTGCGACCTGAAGCCGGGCGACAGGCTCTTCTTCCAGACCTCCTGCGCCTGGATGATGTGGCACTGGCAGCTCACGGCGCTGGCCTCGGGCGCGCAGATCGTGCTCTACGACGGCCCCATCGTCGATGCGACCACGCTGTGGCGCATCGTCGCCGACGAGCGGGTCAGCGTGTTCGGCACCAGCCCGCCCTATCTCAAGTACAGCGAGGATGCGGGCCTGGCGCCGGGGCGGGACTTCGACCTCGGCGCGCTGCGCGCAGTGCTCAGCACCGGCTCCATCCTGCACGCGCCGGCCTACGACTGGCTGCGCGAGCGGGTGAAGGACGTGCCGCTGCAGTCCATCTCCGGCGGCACCGACATCCTGGGCTGCTTCGTGCTGGGCCATCCCAACCTGCCGGTGCATGCGGGCGAGTGCCAGGCGCGCAGCCTCGGCATGGACGTGCAGGCCGCGCGGCTGCCGCAAGGCGTGCTGGGCGGCAAGCCGCAGATCGGCGAGCTGGTCTGCACCAACCCCTTCCCCTCGCGCCCGCTGGGCTTCCACGGCGATGACGGCACGCGCTTCCACGCCAGCTACTTCGAGCGCAACCCGGGCGTATGGACGCACGGCGACTTGATCGAGTTCTCGGCCGACGGCGGCGCCCGCATGCACGGCCGCGCCGACGGCGTGATGAACATCCGCGGCATCCGCGTGGGCCCCGCCGAGATCTACCGCGTGCTGCGCGAGTTCGGCTCCATCCGCGACGCGATGGTCGTCGAGCAGCACGAGCCCGCCGCCTACAGCGAGGGCCGCGCGGTGCTGCTGCTGGTGATGCACGAGGGCCAGGCGGTGGACGGGGCGCTCACCGCGTCCATCCGCCGCCGCCTGGCCGAGGCCGCTTCGGCGGCTCACGTGCCCGATGTCGTGCTGCAGGTGGCCGAGCTGCCCTGCACCCACAGCGGCAAGCCCTCCGAGGCTGCGATGACCGATGCCGTCAACGGCCTGCCCGTGCGCAACCGCGAGGCGCTGCGCAACCCGGAATGCCTGGACGTGGTGCGCGACGCCGCGGTGCTGCGCGCGCCGCCGGACGCCCCGGCCGTGCCGGCCTTCGGGCGCGATACGCAGAGCTACCTGAAGGCCGTTTGGGAGGCGCACTTCGGCTACTCGCCCATCGACGTCGACGACGACTTCTTCGACCTCGGCGGCCATTCGCTGATGGCCGCGCGCATGCTGGCCCAGATCGAGCGCGAGACCGGGCGCAGCCTGGCGCTGACCACCCTGCTGCAGGCCGGCACCATCCGCCAGCTCGCGGTGGTGCTGGACGCCGCCGTGCGCGAGTCCTCCGCGCGGCTGGTGCAGCTGCGCCCCGGCACCGGGCGGCCCTTCTTCCTGGTGCACAGCATGTCCGGCACCTTCCTCGAGCTGTGGGCCGTGCTGCGCGTGCTGGACACCCAGCGCCCCGTCTACGGCCTGCAGGCGCGCGGTCTGGAAGCGGACCAGGAGCCGCACGTCAGCGTGGCCGACATGGCCAGCGACTACATCCAGCACATGCGCAGCGTGCAGGGCAGCGGGCCCTATGCGATAGGCGGCTACTCCTTCGGCGGCCTGGTGGCCTTCGAGATCGCGCAGCGCCTGCGCCGCATGGGCGAGCGCGTGGAACTGCTCAGCCTCATCGACACCCAGGTGCACGGCCGCTACCTGCCGCTGTGGCCCTCGCTGCGCCTGCGCGCCATCCGCATGCGCGGCACGCTGCGCATCCTGTGGAACCTGGGCCCGCGCGAAAGGCTGGGCTACCTGCAGGACAAGTCCATGGTGCTGGTGGACCGCATCCGGGCCGGCTTCGGCCTCAAGCCGCTGCGCCCGGACCTGGTGGGCGACCTCATCGGCGAGGCCAACTTCCCCGCGCCGCTGCGCCGCGTGCGCGGCGCGATGCTGCTGGCCATGCGCGACTACTGCCCCGCGCCCTATCCGGGCAAGGTGGTCTTCCTGCGCGCGGCCGAGGCCGGCGACGGCGATTCGCTGCCCGTGTGGCGCAAGGTGGTGCGCGGTGGCCTGGACATCAGCGTGATGCCCGGCAACCACGACCAGATGATCGCCGGACCCAATGCCAAGGAGCTCGCCGGCGCGCTCGCTCGGCATCTCTCGACCATGCCGGAAGCCTGAAGAAGGCCCTGACCGACGGGGAACGATTTGCCCGACCTGAAGAGAAAGTTCGTCGACCTCAGCCTGCTCGCCTTTGCCTTCTATCTCTGCGGCGCGGCCGCGTTCTCAGGCTACTTCGCCAAGTGGGCGCTGCGTGACGGCGACGCCCGCTACGACGCGGTGGCCGTGCTCGACGGCACGGCCGTGCAACCCTTCGCCTACCGCCGGCTGGTGCCGGCCCTGGCCAACGCGGTCAACGACAGCCTGCCGGCCTCGGTGCAGGAGCGGCTG
>SCTQ01000051.1 GCA_004322345.1 Aquabacterium sp.
ATGCCGGCCAGCGTCAGCGTGGCCGGCATGCCGGCGCCTTCGGTCGGCAGCCTGCCACCGGCCGAGCGCCTGATTGAGCCGCCGCCCGCGGTGCAACCCGGGGCCCCCAACCCGCAGTTCGGCACGCCGCCCGGCACCCCGCCAGACATGCGCTGAACGGCCCAGCGCCGTTGTGGGCCGGCAGCACGGCACGCGCCGCGCGCCGCACCCCTTACCCTCGTTCTCGCCTTTGCACACAATCGGCGCCCGCAGCGGCGCGAACGTGTGGCCGCCGCTGCGCAGTCGCAGCCGATGCCACCGACTCCGTGAGCGCGCATGGACTATCCCAAGACCCTGACCCCGTCCGACTGGGACAAGAAGAAAGGCCTCATCGCCAAGACGCATCCCACCGGCATCGGCGACGCGCTCAAGGCCTTGGAGAAGCTGCACAAGGCCGTGGAGTGGACGCGCTACGTGCCCGATGGCTGGGTCAGGACCAGCGCCGACGCGCAGGCCTTCGACGCCGTGCTGGCCGAGCGGGTCAAGGAAGTGGCCGCGAAGGTCCTGCCCCTGGCCGCCCAGGCCGATGGGGTGGACACCCTGGCCCGGAAGTGGGCTGTCAAGTTCGGCAAGGAAAAGCTCATCCCCAAGAGCGCGACCCAGGCCGCACAGGGCGTGGCCGCCGCCGCCTCGGGTTATGCAGACACGATCCGCAAGTTCTCGCAGCAGATGCAGCTGCTTGCCAGGACGGCCCGCGCGAAGCTGCCCCAGGCGCCGTCGGAAAAGAAAGGCGGGGATGACGGCGAGGCCGGGGACAAGCTCTTCGACCCCCAGGTGCTGGCCACGGCGCTGCAACGCCTGGTGCGCGACCCCAAGCTCGGCGCCGAGTTCGGCTTCGCGCCGCCGGCCAAGGACCAGCCGCCGGTGCTGCTGGTGAGCTTCAAGATCGCCGGCAAGAAGCTGCTGGACAGGATCAAGAGCGAGAAGAACGCCGGCAGCGGCGCCTACGGCACGGCCCGCGTGACCGACAAGGTGCTGTTCCTGACGGTGGAGAAGACGGCCTCCGGCATCGTCAAGGGTGCGCGCGCGGCCGCGGCCGCGGCGGGCGTGAAGTTCAAGTCGGTGCAGCTGGTCGACCCCAAGGGCGTGAAGCTGGAATCCGACGACGAGGAGGACGAAGGCGGGGACGAACTGCGCCAGCTCAAGGCCGCGCTGGAGAAGCTCTCGCCGCGCCTGGATGCGGCCGTCAAGAACGCCGGCGCCGGGCAGCGCGCCGCGCTGCTGCAGGCCGTCAGGCAGGTGCAGGACGCGGTCAAGCGCGAGGACATCGCCCAGGCCAGGCGCCTGCTGGCCGAGCTGGTGAAGCTGGTCGATGCGCCGCCCGTGCCCGACGCCAGGCCCGCGGAGCCCGCCGAGCCGACGGCCGAGGACAAGGCCCGCGCGGCCTACGCCGAGCTGAAGAAGTCGCTGGCCGACCAGATCAAGGCCGCGCTGCTGCTGAGTTTCCACGCCGCCCGCGTCAAGGGCCTGTTCGAGCAGGCCGAAGCGCAGGCGAAGACATCCGGCCAGGAGAAGGCCGCGCTGCAGTCGCTGGCTGCGCTGCAGCAGGCCCTGCAGGCCATCGCCGACCAGCGCGCCGCCTACGAGAAGGCCGCGCCCACCGTGCTGGCCGCGGTGGACGGCGCGATCAAGTCCGCCAGCCCGAAGAACCAGGAGCGGCTCACCCGCGCCAGGCAGGCCGTGCAGGTGCTGCAGCAGGCCGGCGACTTCGAGAAGGCGCAGGCGGTGCTGGTCGAGTCCGGCAAGCTGGTCGTCGCGATCCGCAAGGAAAGCACCGTGCCCGACAGCCTGTCCGACGAGGCCGCCGAAGGCGCCGGCGCTTTCATGCAGGACATGAACCAGGAGGCCGACTGGAACCGGCTGGCCGCGCGCCTGGCGGCCGTCGCCAAAGCCATCGATGCACTCGACAAGGAAGGCGCGCCCGAGGTGCCCTCGCTGCGCTACGAACTGAAGTTCGTGCGCGAGGAAGCCGCGCGCCGCCACTTCCAGGACGCCCAGGAGAAGTTCGCCGCGCTGGAGACCCGGGCCCTCGACCTGGACAAGGCCTACAAGAACCCGGACCGCAAGCGCTGGGCGCAGATGGACGGCGACTTCCTGTCGGTGCAGTCCAAGCTGGACAGCGCCGACATGCAGCTCGGCGCCCTCGGGCTGGGCAAGGCCGCGCTGGGCCTGCTGTCCACCGATCTGGACGAGATCCGCGCGCTGGCCGAGCAGAACCGGCACGCCGATGCCTGCCTCAAGCTGGCCACGCTCAAGCCCAAGGCCGACCAGCTGGAGAACCAGATCTCCGCGCTGGGCGGCCATCTGGTGCTGATGAACAAGCTGGCGCCGCAGCTGGCGCCGGCGCGCGCCATCCTCGCCGGCGGCGAGCCGAAGGCGGCGGTCAACGCCTTCAAGGCCGCGCACGACGCCGTCAAGGCCGCCGAGAAGCTGGACCAGGCAGATCGCCTCGCCGGCCTGCGCACCGCCCTGCTGCGCGCCGCCGAGAAGCTGGTGGCCGACTACGCGGCGAGCAAGCCCAAGGCCGACAGC
Source organism: Aquabacterium sp. (assembly GCA_004322345.1). Taxonomy (GTDB): domain Bacteria; phylum Pseudomonadota; class Gammaproteobacteria; order Burkholderiales; family Burkholderiaceae_C; genus Aquabacterium. Next base: position 2,572 of record SCTQ01000051.1, read on the forward strand.
CCGACCTCGCAGCAGCTGGCCTACAGGCAATACCTCAACGCCACCCAGGCGCCGCAGGCCAAGCTGATCAAGCGGGCGACGCTCTACACCGCCGCGCTGCGCAAGATGCGCGAGGACTACGACCGGCTGATGCAGCAGGCCGAGCAGAAGGCCACGGTCGCCCTCTGGACCGAGGCGCTGGACCTCGCCACGCAGGCCGTGGCCAAGGGGCAGGAGCTGCTGCGCGTGCAGCGCGAGGCCGATCGTGCCGCCAGGAGCTTCCATACGCGCTACGCCAAGCATGCGCGCGCCATCGCCGGCCTGAAGAGATCGCTGAAGGGAGCACTGAGCGCGGAGCAGCAGGCTTTCGTCGATGCCGAGGCCGCGCTGCGGGCCGAGGAGTCCAAGCCCTCGGCCGACTACACCGCCTGCCAGAAGCTGCTGTCGACCAGGCTGGAGCCCGCCCTGAAGAAGCTGGTCGACGCCAGCAGGCAGGCCACGCACGCGGAGGTGGAAGCCGTCGGCAACCCCACCGACGCCGGCAAGCTGATCGACAAGAAGCAGGACTGGGAGCTCGAGATCTTGCAGCCGTCCGACCAGACCGCCTTGCTGCGCAAGCTGCGCCGCGACTGGAAGAAGCTCGGCGTCACGGCCAAGCAGCGCGAGCAGCAACGCAAGGTCTACCTCGCCACCAAGATGGACGAGGACTTCCTGGAGCACGAGGCCGAGCGCCGCGAGGAACTGGTCAAGGCCTTCAAGGGCGACAAGGAGATGAAGAAGGCCGCCAAGGACTGGAAGGGCACCGACTGGAACAAGCGCAAGGCGCTGCTGCAGCGCGTGGCCAACCAGCAG
>SCTQ01000052.1 GCA_004322345.1 Aquabacterium sp.
AGAGCCCGGCCGGCGAGGAGTTCAAGCGCGTGCAGCGCGGCAAGCTCGACGCGCTGCTGGCGCTGGCCGAGGCCCACGACTGCCGGCGCGTGCGGCTGCTGGCCTATTTCGGGGAGCCGAGCCAGCCCTGCGGCAACTGCGACAACTGCCTGAACCCGCCGGCGGTATGGGACGGGACCGAGGCCGCGCGCAAGCTGCTGTCGTGCATCTACCGCTTCGCCCAGCAGGGCCGCGACCGCGGGCCGCGCAGCTTCGGCGCCGGCCACCTGATCGACGTGCTGCGCGGCAAGCGCACCGACAAGGTCGCGCAATACGGCCACGACCAGCTGAGCACCTTCGGCGTCGGCGCCGACCTGACCGAGCAGCACTGGCGCGCGGTGCTGCGCCAGCTGGTCGCGCTGGGCCACGTGGTGGCAGAGGGCGAGTTCAACACGCTGGCGCTGACCGACAGTGCACGCGCCGTGCTCAAGGGCGAGGTGCAACTGATGCTGCGCCAGGCCAGCGAGAGCACGGGCCGCTCGGGCAAGCCGAAGTCCACGCGCAGCGGCGCGAGCAAGCCCGCGGCGGCGGCGGATCTGGACACCCCGGCCCAGCAGCGCTTCGCGGACCTCAAGGCCTGGCGCTCCGAAGTGGCCCGCGCCCACAACCTGCCGGCCTACATCGTCTTCAACGACGCCACGCTGGCCTCCATGGCGCGCGAGCATCCGCGCAGCCTGGAGCAGCTGAGCGGCATCAGCGGCGTGGGGGCGAAGAAGCTGGAGGCCTATGGCCAGGAGATCCTGCGGGTGCTGGGCACGAACGACCCGGCGTCGGGCGAGCAGGTAGCGCTCTGACCGAGACCGCGAGCGGGCCGAGCGCCGGGCCGCCCCCAAGCCGGCCCGCCGTCGCTGCAGGGGGACCGCCCGACGTATCCGTCGGGCGAGGGGCACACTATTCAGCTTCGATCGTGCGATTGCGCCCGCCGGACTTGGCTTCGTACAAGGCCTTGTCGGCCCGCTCGATCGCCACGTCGATGGCCTCGCCCTTGCGGTAGCTGGTCAGGCCGGCGGAGAAGCTCACGCGCAGGTCCGGCACGGAGGTGCTGATCTGCAGCTTGGCCAGGCAGTCGCGCAGGCGCTCGACGCCGGTGCGCGGATGGCCGGGCGGGGTGGCGGGCATGATCAGCAGGAATTCCTCACCGCCCCAGCGGGCGATGACGTCGGTCTCACGCAGCACGCGGCGGGCTTCCTGGGCGAAGCCGCGCAGCACCTCGTCGCCCACGCCGTGGCCCCAGGTGTCGTTGACGCGCTTGAAGTGGTCCAGGTCGACGATGCCGACGAAGAAGCCCAGCGCATTGCGCTTGTCGCGCATCGCATGTTCGGTCAGCAATTGCAGCATCTGGCGGCGGTTGATCAGGCCGGTGAGCTCGTCCAGCGTGGCCAGCTCCTGGATGCGGGCCAGCGCCGTCTCCAGCTCCTTTTTCTGCGCCTTCAGGCGCTCGCGCATGCGCGTGAGCTGCACCGCCAGCTGCGAGATCGTCGGCATGATGGTGACGACGAAGACGAAGTACATCCACTCGATCTTGACCGGGTAGTGCTCGGGATCGGTCCAGCCCTTGTAGGCCATGGTCAGGCCCATCGCGACCACCGCGTAGGCGCTGGAGATGCGGGCACCGCTGGCATCCATGTTGAAGATGCCGAAGACCAGCACCAGGGCGAACAGCATCAGCGTGCCGCCATGGCCTTCGTTGGTGATCGCATAGGCGCCGCAGATCCAGGTCAGCGCAGCGACGATCTGCGGCAAGGTCAGCGCCGGATCCCTGAAGCGGCGATTGAAGCCCGTGCGCAACGCAACGTAGAAGCCGGTGCACGAGACGAAGATGCACGAGGCCAGCAGGAAGCCGTCCTCCGGCTGCATCAGCCCGATGTAGGAGCAGTAGACGATCAGCCCCACGCAGACCACGAACACCGAGGCCGACATCAGCGAGCGCGTGATGCGCAGGCGCTGCTTCGGATCGGTGGTGAATACCAGGTCCCCCAGGCGCTGCCAGGGCGAGCGCACACGGGTGAGCTCGGCGTCGATCTCGTCGCCGGCGGGCACCACGTTGGTGAGGGCAGTCTCGTTGCTCGGTTGCACCTGGTCTCCACAAAGGCGTCGGCAGTCGCCGCGCGTCACTCCATCAGGATGGTCCTGTCGCGCCCGGCCGCCTTGGCCTGGTACAGGGCCTTATCGGCGCGTTCGATGGCCACGTCGATGGGCTCTCCCGCGCGGTACAGCGTCAGCCCCGCGGAAAAGGTCACGCGCAGGCCGGGAACGGTGGGGCTGATCGGGAAATCCGCCAGGGCCGCGCGCAGGCGGTCCAGGCCGGTGCCGGGGTGGCCGGGAGGGGTCTCGACCATGATCAGCAGGAACTCCTCCCCACCCCAGCGGGCGATCACATCCGTCTCGCGCAGCACACGGCGGGCCTCCTGGGCGAAGCCGCGCAGCACCTCGTCGCCCACCGCGTGGCCGTAGGTGTCGTTGACCTTCTTGAAGAAGTCCAGGTCGATCACCGCGACGCCGAAACCATTGGCATTGCGCTTCTGGCGCAGCGCGTGATCGGCCAGCACCTGGGTCATCTGGCGGCGGTTGATCAGGCCCGTCAGCTCGTCCAGCGTGGCCAGCTCCTGGATGCGGGCCAGCGCGACCTCCAGGTCGAGGCGCTGCGCCTTCATGCGCTCGCGCATGCTCGTCAGCTGCTGGGCCAGCTGGGAGATGGTCGGCATGATGGTGGCGACGAAGACGAAGTAGACCCACTCGACACGCGCCGGGTAGAACTCCGGCGCGGTGAGGGTCTTGTAGAGCATGGTCGCGCCCATCGTGACCACGGCGTAGATGCTGGAGATGCGCGCCGCACGCGCGCTCATGTTGAAGATGCCGAAGACCTGCACCAGCGTGAACAGCATCAGCGTGCCGCCGTGCGACTCGTTGGTGATGGCGTAGGCGCCGCAGATCCAGGTCAGCGCCGCCATGATCTGGGGCAGCGTCAGCGCCGGTTCGGCGAAGCGCAGGTTGAAGCCCGAGCGCAGCGCGACGTAGAAGCCCGTGCAGGACACCACGATGCAACCGGCCAGCACCGCGCCGGCCGTCGCATCCATCATGCCGATGGCGGTGGCGTAGACGATCAGCCCGATGCAGACGACGAAGACCAGTGCCGACAGCAGCGAGCGCGTGATGCGCAGCTGCTGCTTGGGGTCGTCGGAGAAGACCAGCCGGTAGAAACCGCTGGCGGGGCGGCGTGGCCGATCCGTGCCGCCATTGGCCGGGCCGGTGGCCTGCGAGGACGGAGGAAGCGCCTGGCTTCCCGCCACGGAATGCTCTTCGAGCCGTTTCAACAAGGGTCCCGTCGGTTCTCGTTCGGTGCTGCCGCCTCCCCGTGGCTGGAGGCGGCTACTGGGCTCGCATGCTAAGAGGACCGCCGCCGCCGCATGTCGTGACCACGCGAATTGCCCGAAAACCAGCGGAACGGGGGCCCGGCTGCATACAACGCGGCATCGCCGGCATCCCGCCAGGCTTCAAAGCGCTTGAAGCCTCGCGTGAAGCGGCTTGAATCCGCGGGCGCGAGCTTGGCCTAAGCTGGCGCCCTCATCAATCGCGTCTACCCGCAGCCCCTGGCCCCAAGGCGCGACGTATGTCCCACCCGGCAACAGGAAAACAACATGGCCACCCTCTCCTCCAGTGCCCGTTACAACCCGCTGGCCATCGCCTTCCACTGGATACTGGCCATCGCCATCGTCGGTGCCTTCGGGGTCGGCCTGTACATGACCGGGCTGCCGATGTCGCCCACCCGGCTGAAGATCTACACGTGGCACAAGTGGGCCGGCGTCACCATCCTGGCGCTGTCCGCCCTGCGGCTGCTGTGGCGGCTGGCCAAGGCGCCGCCGGCCCTGCCGGCTGCCGTTTCCCGGGCCATGCCGCGCTGGCAGCACCTGGCCCACCACGGCACGCATGCCGCGCTCTACCTGCTGTTCTTCGCCGTGCCGCTCAGCGGCTGGGCCTACAGCTCGGCTGCGGGCTTCCCCATCACCTGGTTCGGCGTGCTGCCGCTGCCCGACCTGGTCGCGCCCGACAAGGCCCTGGCTTCCGTGCTGAAGGAATCCCACGAGCTGCTGGCCTTCGCGCTGGCCGGTCTGGTGGTGCTGCACGTGGCCGCGGCGCTGAAGCACCAGCTTGTCGACCGCGACGGCCTGCTGCTGCGCATGTGGCCGGCACGCTGAGCCTAGGGCCTGTTAACACTACCGGAGGATGCGCGTGACTCAGGAAACGGGCGCCATCGAGGCGCAAAGCGCAGCCGTAGCGGTGGCTACGGCGAGCATTTGCAACGCGGAGGGCGCCCGTTTCCTGAAGACACCCCGAAGGGCTGGAGCCTGGCAAGGCGCTGGGCGTCCTCCGGTAGTGTTAACAGGCCCTAGTTCCCGAACGAACCACGACGAACCGTCCACCAAGGAGCACGAGATGAGCCTGAAGAATTGGATGCGCTGGGCCGCCCTGGCCTTCGCGTTCGCCAGCCCCGCCGCCTTCGCCCAGATCAAGCTGGTGCCGGACAAGAGCGAGATCACCTTCACCAGCAAACAGATGGGCGCCGCCGTCGACGGCCGCTTCAAGCGCTTCGACGTGCAGGCGGACTTCAACCCCAGGCAGCCCGCCGGCGGCAAGCTGGGCCTGACGGTGGAGCTGGCCAGCGTCAGCATCGGCGCGCCGGAGACCGAGGCAGAGCTGGCCAAGGCCGAATGGTTCGACACCGCCAAGTTCCCCAAGGCCACCTTCCAGTCCACCGCGATCAAGGCCGCCGGTCCCGGCCGCTTCGACGTCACGGGCAAGCTCACCATCCGCGGGGCCGCGCGCGATGTGGTGGTGCCGGTCACGCTCACCCAGGCCGGCGGCGTCAGCACGGCCAGCGGCAGCTTCGGCATCAAGCGCCTGGCCTTCGGCCTGGGCGCCAGCGAGTGGAAGGACACCTCGCTGGTCGCCGACGACGTGCAGGTGCGCTTCAAGCTGACCCTCACCGGGATGGGCCCTCTCTGAGGCCCCGCCCCTTACCCGCAGTCCACCGCAGCCCGAGACACGGCCGCTTTTCCCTGAACCAGGAGATCCTCATGCAAGCTTCCCGCTTCGTTCTGTCTTCCCTCGTCGGCGCCGTCGCGCTGGCCGCTGCCGGCAGCGCGCTGGCCGAACCTTCGACTTACGCCGTGGAACCCAACCACACCTTCGTCTACTTCGAGGCCAAGCACTTCGGCACCTCCACCGTGCGCGGCCGCTTCGACAAGAAGGACGGCAGCATCACCATCGACCCCGCCGCCAAGACCGGCAAGGCCGAGATCACCGTGGAGACCGGCTCCATCAACAGCGGCGTGGAGAAGTTCAATGGCCATCTGAGCAGCGCCGACTTCTTCGACGTGGCCAAGTTCCCCACCGCCAAGTTCGTCGCCGACAAGTTCGTCTTCGACGGCAGCAAGGTGGCCTCGGTCGAGGGCAAGCTGACCCTGCACGGCGAGACCCAGCCGGTGACGCTGACGGCCACCAACTACAACTGCTACCAGAGCCCGATGTTCAAGAAGGAAGTCTGCGGCGGCGACTTCGAGACCAGCTTCAAGCGCAGCGCCTTCGGCATCAAGTACGGCCTGCCCTTCATTCCGGACGACGTGCGCCTGCTGATCCAGATCGAGGCCGTCAAGCAATAGATGGAGCCCCTCGGTCCACGAGTACGTGGCCCGGTCCCCCGTGGGGACGGGGGCCGGCTTGGGGCGGCCCGGCGCTCGGCCCCTGCCGCCTCCGCCAGCCGGCGATGCTGGCGGGAGCGATGAACTGTGAGCCCCTCGGTCCACGAGTACGTGGACCGGTCCCCCTTGGGGACGGGGGCCGGCTTGGGAGCGGCCCGGCGCTCGGCCCCTGCAAACTGCAGGCTCACATCGACTGACGCACGCTACCGCGCGGCCCCAGGCAGGCGCGGATCACCTGCGCCAGGGACTCCTCGCTGAAGGGCTTGGGCAGGTGGTCGTCCATGCCGGCGTCCAGGCAGCGCTGGCGGTCGCCCTCCAGCGCGTTGGCCGTCAGCGCGACGATGGGCACCGGCGGCAGGCCGGCCGAGGCTTCCTCGGCGCGGATGCGGCGCGTGGCCTCGAAGCCGTCCATCACCGGCATCTGGCAGTCCATCAGCAGCAGGTCGGGGCGCGGATGCTCGCGCATGCGCTGCACCGCGGCCTCGCCGTTCTCGACGATCTCGACGTCCATGCCCAGGCGCTGCAAGGTGGCCTCGGCCACCAGCGCGTTGACCTGGTTGTCCTCGGCCACCAGCACGCGTGCGGTGGGCGGCAGCCAGCTGCGGTCGGCCGTCCGCGCCGGGGCATGCGGGTCCGCGGCCGGCAGCATGCGGGCGGTGAAGATGAAGGTGGAGCCCTCGCCGGGGCGGCTGCTGCAGACGATGTCGCCGCCCATCGCGCGGCTGAGCTCGCGCGAGATCGCCAGGCCCAGGCCGGTGCCGGCGTAGCGCCGGCCGAAGGAGCCGTCCACCTGCAGGAAGGGCTCGAAGATGCGCGCCATCTCGGCGGGGGCGATGCCGATGCCGGTGTCGTCCACGGTCACCGCGACCAGGCCTTCCTCGCTGCGCCGGACCTGCACGCTGACCTTGCCGCGTTCGGTGAACTTCACCGCATTGCCCAGCAGGTTCCACAGCACCTGCCGGAAGCGCGCCGCGTCGCCCTCGACGAAGCACGGCCGCGGCAGCTCGCAGCGCGTGGCCAGGACCAGGCCCTTGTCCTGGGCCTGCACCGTGCACAGCGCCACCACGTCGTCGACGGCGATCGCCAGGTCGAAGGGGTGGTGCTCGATCTTCAGGTGGCCGGCCTCGATCTTGGAGAAGTCGAGGATGTCGTTGATCACCGTCAACAGGTGCTCGCCCGAGCGTTCCACCAGCTCCAGCCGGCGGCGTGATTCCGGGTCGCGCTCGGTCTGCCGCACCAGCCGCGTCAGGCCGAGGATGCCGTGCAAGGGCGTGCGCATCTCATGGCTCATGGTGGCCAGGAACTGGCTCTTCACGGCGCTGTGCTGCTGGGCCTGGACGAGCGCCTCGGCGCGTTCGGCGGCGATGCGGTCGGTGGAAAACCGCAGGCCCAGCAGCTCGACCAGGCGCTGCTCGGCGCGGCGCGACTCGCCCAGCATGACGCCGGCGAAGCCGATGATGCCCAGCCCGGCGAACAGGCCCACGGCATCGCCGCGCGACAGCATCTTGATCGCCGTGGGCGACAGCAGCGGCAGCACGAAGCCCAGTGCCGCCGTCCACACCGGGTGCAGCACGAAGGCCCCGGCCGCCGACAGCCCGATCAGCGCGGCGACGACGATGGCCGCCACGTCCAGCCGGTCCGTGGGCAGCAGCCACAGGCCGGCCAGGCCCCAGACCACGCCGTCGGCCACCAGCAGGGCCATGTAGGCATGGAACCAGCGCGGGTCGTCCTGGTCAGGGGCGTGGTGGAAGCGGGAGACCTGCCAGAAGCGCGGCAGCACGACGAGCAGCTTGAGTGCCAGCCAGATCCAGACGCTGTCGGAGGCCAGGTGGTGGCTGACACCCCACGTGAGGCCGATGCCCATGGCGCTGGCCGCCAGCGTGGTGGCCATCGTGTTGCCATAGAGCCGGCGCACCTGTTCGCCGCGTATCTGCGCGGCCAGCGTGTCGTCGCCGGACATCCAATGGACGCTGTCGGCCTCCTGATTCATCCCCATTCGCGGTTGTTGTTGCCAGCCATCATCACGGTGGCCGGCAACGCGGCGCAATGGGCCGACCCCTTAAGACAACACTGCAAGACGCGGGCCTTGCCCGCCCGCGCGCGCGATGGCACTTAGGCGCGCCAAGCCCAGCGGACACCATGGATCCGGCTTTGCCGGTCCATCGGTGGCGCCCCCTGGGGGGCGCGCGAAGCGCGTAGGGGGAGCGTCATTTCTCCAGCTTCTTCTTCTCGGCCAGGCCGGCGCCCTTGTTGACGAAGCGGTAGGTCGCTACCTGGTCCAGCTTGACCTCGCCTTCCTTGTAGAGGCCGGCCTTGACCATCTGCGCGTAGAACTCGGCCACGCGCTCGGGCTTCATCGCGCCGATGCCCATGGTCAGCGCGTCGCCGGAGTCGACGATGCCCAGCTGCTTGAGCAGGGCGTGGGACTTGCCGATCAGCTCGTCGGTCATCTCGGGGTTGTCGCGCTTGATCAGCGCGTCGGCCCTGGAGCGGTCGCCGTAGAGGTAGTGGACCCAGCCGACGGCCGTGGCGTCGACGAAACGCTGCACCAGGTCGGGCTTGGTGCGCACCGTCTCCCAGCGGGCCTCGATGGTGGTGGAGTAGGTGGAGTAGCCGTTGTCCGCCAACAGGAAGGTCAGCGGCTTGAAGCCGCCCTGCTTCTCGATGGCGATGGGCTCCTCCACCGCATAGCCCTGCTGCACGCTGGCCCTGTCGGCCAGGAAGGGGCCGAGGTTGTAGTTGTAGGGACGCAGCTGCTCGTCCTTGAAGCCGTGCTCGGATTTCAGCCAGGCCCACCAGGAGTACTGGGCGTCCTTGGCGATGAAGGCGGTGCGGGCGCGCCTGAGGTCGGCGAAGCTCTTGTATCCGGCGTCCGGATGGGCGAACAGCGCCTGCGGATCCTTCTGGAACACGGAGGCGACGACCACCGTGGGCACGCCGTTCTTCACGTTGTCGAAGCTGTGCAGCAGGTTGCCCGCCATCAGGAAGTCCACCTTGCCGGCGGCCAGCAGCGGGCGGTTGTTGACCTGCGGGCCGCCGGGGCGGATGGTCACCTCCAGGCCGTACTTCGCATACGTGCCGTCGGCGATGGCCTGGTAGAAGCCGCCGTGGGCGGCCTGGGCCTTCCAGTTGGTGGCGAAGACGACCTTGTCCAGGGCGCAGGCCGGCTGCGCGGCGGCGGACACGGACAGGGCGAAGAGGGTGGCGATGGTGCGCATCGAAGGGCCTTCCTGTTCAGGCGTACCAGCGCGCCAACATCTCGGCCACGCAGGCCGGCTTGTCCTGGCCCTCGATGTCCACCGTGGCCTCCCACTGCACCTGCACGCCGCCGGCGATGTCCTCCACCGAGGTCAGCGTGAAGCGGCCGCGCACGCGGCTGCCCACGCGCACGGGCGCGGGGAAACGCACGCGGTTGAGGCCGTAGTTGATGCCCATGCGCACGCCGTCGATGCGGATGCAGTCCATGCCGAACTTGGCCAGCAGGGACAGCGTCAGGAAGCCGTGGGCCACCGTGCCGCCGAAGGGCGACTCGGCCGCGGCCCGCTGCGGGTCGACGTGGATCCACTGGTGGTCGCCGGTGGCATCGGCGAAGAGGCCGACGCGCGACTGCTCGATGTCCAGCCACTCGCTGACGGCCACCTCCTGGCCGACGGCGGCCTTGACGGCGGCGAGGTC
>SCTQ01000003.1 GCA_004322345.1 Aquabacterium sp.
TCTGGCAGCCTGACGCGGGACGCGCCAGCGCCTCCCGGGCCGAGGGCCCGGCTCGTCGTTGCACCTGCCCGCCATGGCGCAGGCCATGGCTGTGCCTTGCGCCCGGATTCGCGCCCTTCGGCAGGGCTGCCCGGGCACCTCGGACGGCCGTTGCGTTCCGGAATCAGAAGGGCGTGGCGTCGGCCAGCAAGCCGGCCTGCGCATCCTTGGCAGCGACGATGGGCGTGAGCCCTTCCAGCGGCCACTCGATGCCCACGTCCGGCGCGTCCCAGCGGATCGCCTGCTCGCACTCGCGGCTGTAGAAGTCGGTGGTCTTGTAGATCACCTCGTTCTCCTCGTCGAGCGCGACGAAGCCGTGGGCGAAGCCTTCGGGCACCCACATCTGGCGGCGGTTGGCCGCGCTCAGCTCCTCGCCGACCCAGCGGCCGAAGGTGGGCGAGCCCGCGCGCAGGTCCACCGCGACGTCGAAGATGCGCCCGCGCACCGCACGCACCAGCTTGCCCTGCGGATGCGGCGGCAGCTGGTAATGCAGGCCGCGCAGCACGCCGCGGCGCGAGTAGGACTGGTTGTCCTGCACGAAGGCACGCGGCACGGGCAGGCCCAGCTCGCGCAGCGCCGCATGGAAGCGCGCCTCGTTGAAGGTCTCCATGAACCAACCCCGGTCATCGGAGAACACCGTGGGTTCGATCACGACGACGTCGGGCAGGGCGGTGGAACGGGCTTGCATGGCTGGACTGCTGGAAGGAAACGAAGGAAGGGTGGGAAGGGCCGGATGGGCGGGGGGCGGCGCACCGGCCTCAGCCGCCGTCACGCAGCAGGCGCTGCAGGTACTGGCCGTAGCCGTTCTTCAGCATCGGCTGGGCGAGCGCTTCGAGCTGGGCGTTGTCGATCCAGCCGGCGCGCCAGGAGATCTCCTCCGGGCAGGCCACCTTCAGGCCCTGGCGCTTCTCCAGCGTGGCGATGAACTGGCCGGCCTCCAGCAGCGAGTCGTGGGTGCCGGTGTCCAGCCAGGCGTAGCCGCGGCCCATGATCTCCACGGTCAGCTGCTGCGCCTCGAGGTAGCGCGCGTTGACGTCGGTGATCTCGAGTTCGCCACGGGCCGAGGGCTTCACGTCGCGCGCGATGTCGCAGACCTGGTTGTCGTAGAAGTACAGCCCGGTGACCGCGTAGTTGCTCTTCGGCGCCTTGGGCTTTTCCTCGATGCTGATGGCGCGGCGCTGCTCGTCGAAGGCGACCACGCCGTAGCGTTCGGGGTCGTTGACGTGGTAGGCGAAGACGCTCGCGCCATCGGGCTGCGAGGCCGCGCGCTTGAGCGCCGCCTGGAAGTCGTGGCCGTAGAAGATGTTGTCGCCCAGCACGAGCGCACTGGGATCGTTGCCGACGAAGTCGCGGCCCAGGATGAAGGCCTGGGCCAGGCCGTCCGGCGAGGGCTGCACGCAGTAGTTCAGGTTGATGCCCAGCCGGCTGCCATCACCCAGCAGGGCCTGGAAGCGCGGCAGGTCCTGCGGCGTGGAGATGATCAGGATGTCGCGTATGCCCGCCAGCATCAGCGTGCTCAGCGGGTAATAGACCATGGGCTTGTCGTACACCGGCAGCAGCTGCTTGGACAGCGCCAGCGTGGCCGGGTGCAGCCGGGTGCCGGAGCCGCCGGCCAGCAGGATGCCCTTGCGGGTGGTGGACGCGGAGCGGTTGGTGTTGCTCATGTCGACTGCGATGGGATGGGAAGGGAGTTCAGGCCGCGGGCGCGATGTCGCGCAGCATGTCGGCCAGGTAGGGGCGCCAGCCGGGCAGCTTCAGCCCCAGCGCGCGCTCCAGGCGCGAGCAGTCCAGCACCGACCATGCCGGACGCGCCGCCGGGGTCGGGTAGGACGATGTGGGAATGGCCTGCACGGCCTCCGGCTGCACCCTCAGGGGCATGCCCAGCGCGCGGGCCTGCTCCAGGATGACCTGGGCATAGGCGTGCCAGGTCGTGGCCTCGCTGCTGCTGAGGTGGTAGAGGCCGGACAGCTCGGCGCGCAACGCCAGCACGGTGAGGTCGGCCACCAGCGCGGCGGGCGTCGGGCAGCCGTGCTGGTCGCTCACCACGCGCAGCGAGTCGCGCTCGCGCGCCAGGCGCAGCATGGTCTGCACGAAGTTGCCGCCGTGGCGGCCGAAGACCCAGCTCAGGCGGAAGACCAGGGCGCGCGGCGCGATCAGCGCGGCGCTTTCGCCCGTGAGCTTGCTGCGGCCGTAGACGCTGGCCGGACCCGTCGGGTCGTCCTCGCGCAGCGGACGCGGGTTGCCGTGCAGCGCGCCGTCGAAGACGTAGTCGGTGGAGTAATGGACCAGCTTGAAGCCCAGGCGCTGGGACTCGCCGGCCAGCAGCGCGGGCAGCTCGCCGTTGACGGCCTCGGCCAGCGCGGGCTCCTGCTCGGCGCGGTCCACCGCGGTGTAGGCCGCGGCATTGACGACGATGGCCGGGCGCACATGCTCCAGGCGCGCCAGCACGCGAGACGGGTCGGACAGGTCGACCTCGGCGCGCGTCAGCGGCACCACCTCGCCCAGCGGCAGCAGCGCGCGGCCGAGTTCGCGGCCCACCTGGCCCGCGGCACCCAGCAGCACGATGGCCGGGCGCGTCATGCGCCGGCCGCCTTGCCCGAGCCGTACTGGCGATCGATCCATTGCCGATAGCTGCCGTCGCGCACCCCGGCGATCCAGGCGTCGTTCTCCAGGTACCACTGCACGGTCTTGGCCAGGCCGGTGTCGAAGGTCTCGGCCGGCTGCCAGCCGATCTCGGCCTCGATCTTGCGCGGGTCGATGGCGTAGCGGCGGTCGTGGCCCGGGCGGTCCTTCACGAAGGTGATCAGGTCGGCGTAGCGGCCCGCGGCACGCGGGCGCAGCCGGTCCAGCGTGCTGCACAGCGTCTGCACGACGTCGATGTTCTTCACCTCGTTCTTGCCGCCGACGTTGTAGGTCTCGCCCACGCGGCCCTTCGCCAGCACCTGGGCGATGGCCTCGCAGTGGTCGCGCACGTAGAGCCAGTCGCGCACGTTGGCGCCGTCGCCGTAGACCGGCAGCGGCTTGCCGTCCAGCGCGTTGAGGATCATCAGCGGGATGAGCTTCTCCGGGAACTGGTAGGGGCCGTAGTTGTTGGAGCAGTTGGTGGTCAGCACCGGCAGGCCGTAGGTGTGGTGCCAGGCGCGCACCAGGTGGTCGCTGCCGGCCTTGCTGGCCGAGTACGGGCTGTTGGGCTGGTAGGGCGTGGTCTCGGCGAAGGCCGGATCCCCGGCCTCCAGCGAGCCATAGACCTCGTCGGTGGAGACGTGCAGGAAGCGGAAGGCGTCGCGCTCGGCACCGGCCAGGCTGCCCCAGTGGGCGCGGGCTTCCTCCAGCAGCGTGAAGGTGCCGACGACGTTGGTCTGCACGAACTCGCCCGGGCCGTGGATGGAGCGGTCGACGTGGCTTTCGGCGGCGAAATGCAGCACGGCGCGCGGGCGGTGCTTCTGGAACAGGCCGCGCACGGTGTCGCGGTCGCAGATGTCGGCCTGCACCAGGCTGGCGCGGCCGGACTGCAGGTGTTCGGCGATGGTCTGGGCGTTGCCGGCGTAGGTCAGCTTGTCCAGCACGACGATGGGTTCGTCATGGGAAGCCAGCCAGTGGTGCACGAAGTTGCCGCCGATGAAACCGGCGCCGCCTGTCAGGAGAAGCATGGTGATGGGCTGGGGAAGGAGGGAGATCGGGAACGGGGAAGCCGGGGCACAGGCGTCAGCACTATAGGGAGGGAAACGTTCGATGCGGGCCGACGGACATCCAGGCTTTCCCCCGGCAGTCCCGGGAGTGTGGGCCAAGCGCCGCGCCCCGGGCGATCCCCAACTCGCCCCGCGGCAAGCCCCGCGCGCTGCCGCCCCCGTGATCGCGGGGGCCGGCGCGGGTGGTCAGAGGTTGCTGGTCGCCCGCACTTCCTCGATGTGTGTCACCCCCTGCAGCACCTTCTCGATGCCGTCCTGGCGCAGGGTGCGCATGCCCTCCTTCATCGCCTGGGCCTGCAGCTCCTCGGCGCGGGCGCCGGTCTGGATCAGGCGGCGCAGGTCACGCGAGACCATCATCAGCTCGTGCAGCCCGGCGCGGCCCTTGAAGCCGGTGTTGCTGCAGGCCGCGCAGCCGGGGCTGTGGAAGTGCATCAGCCTGCCTTCGCGGCCGAAGCGGCCCAGCCATTCGGTGCGCACTGCCTCGCGCGAAAGCTCCGGCAGGTCGGGCGGCGCGGCGTGCAGGTAGTCGGACAGCCATTCCTCGACCTGCTCGTCGGTGGCCGGCGTCACCAGCTTGCAGCTGCCGCACAGCCGGCGCACCAGGCGCTGGGCCAGCACGACCAGCAGCGAGTCGGCGAAGTTGAAGGGGTCCATGCCCATGTCCAGCAGCCGCGTGACCGTCTCCGGCGCGCTGTTGGTGTGCAGCGTGGACAGCACCAGGTGGCCGGTGAGCGAGGCTTCCACGGCCATGTTGGCCGTCTCGCCGTCGCGCACCTCGCCCACCATGATCACGTCCGGATCCGCACGCAGGAAGGCGCGCAGGGCCTTGGCGAAGGTCCAGTCGATCTTCGGATTGACCTGCACCTGGCGCAGCCCGGGCTGGGTGATCTCCACCGGGTCCTCGGCCGTCCAGATCTTGCGCTCGGGCACGTTGATGTGGGCCAGCGCGGAGTGCAGCGTCGTCGTCTTGCCCGACCCCGTGGGGCCCACGCACAGCACCAGGCCATAGGGGCGCTCCATGGCCTGCTTCAGGCGCGACTCGTTGGTGGGGCTCAGGTTCAGCTTGTCCAGCGGGATGGGCTTGGCCGAGGCCAGGATCCGCATCACCACGTCCTCCAGCCCGTTGTTGGTCGGGATGGTGGCCACGCGCAGCTCGATCTTGTAGCCGGGCGAGAAGCGGGCGAAGTTGATCTTGCCGTCCTGCGGCTTGCGGCGCTCGGAGATGTCGAGGTCGCACATGATCTTGATGCGGGCGATCAGCGCGCTGCGGTAGTTGTGCGGCAGCTCCAGGTAGGGCTGCAGCAGCCCGTCCTTGCGGAAGCGGATCTTCACCTTGTCGCGGCCCGGGTAGGTCTCGACGTGGATGTCGGACACACCCTGGCCGTGGGCCTCGATGATCATCGTGTTGATCAGCCGCACGAGCGAGTTGTCGCTCTGCTCGATCGAGGCCTCTTCCTCCCCCTCGCCGGTGTCGCGCTCCAGGCTCTCGACCAGCCGGTTGGAGTCCCCGGGCTCGATGTCGAAGGGCAGCGGCTCGGCCGCCATCGCGCGCGCGCTGTCGACGGCACCGATCTTGGAGTAGGCCTCGTGGATGGCCCGCTCCAGGTGGGTGTGGTGGGCCAGCACCGGCACCACCTTGCACTGGGAGGCGAACTCCAGCTCGGACAGCGTCAGCCGCTTGCCCGGGTCCACCAGGGCGACGATGACGGTGGCATCGCGCACCAGCAGCGGCATCGCGTGGAGGCGCTCGGCCACCGGGTAGGGCACCTTGCGCAGGGCCTCGGGCTCCACCGGGAACTGCTGCACGTCGACCAGCGGATAGCCCATCTTGCGCGCCAGCGCGGTCTGCAGCTGCTCGCGCGTGACCAGGTTCATGCGCACCAGCAGCTCGCCCAGCGGCACGGAGCGGTCGCGCTTTTGCTGCTCCAGCGCCTCGCCCAGCTGCTCGTCGCTCAGCAGGCCCAGCGCGATCAGCGCCTCGCCCAGGCGGACCATGGGCATCTTGCTCTGCTGCTCGATGGCGGTGAGCAGCTGCTCGGGCGTGACGATCTGCTTGACCAGCAGGATGTCGCCCAGCTTCTGGTTGCGCATCTGCTGCTGCACCTCGGCGGCGCGCTCGACGTCGTCGGCCGAGGTCAGGTTCTCGGCCACCAGCAGCTCGCCGATGCGCGGGCCGACCTCGACGCTGCTGTAGGCCGAGCGCGGCACGAACACGCGGCGCACGCCGTCGCGGTCGTCCTGGGGCAGGAAGAGGAAGACGCCGAAGTCGGCCTCGACGTGGCCGATGGTCTGGCCGGTCCAGTCGGTGTCGCTGGACCACTGCACGCGGAAGTCGGAGCGCGGGCGCTGCGAGAGCATGTCGCCGTGCGGGTCGGCGGCCTGGCCGTCGACCGTGGGCAGCGGGTCCACCAGGGCCAGGCTGCGGAACTGGCTGAAGCGCAGCGGCATCGTCGTGCGCGCCGGGGGCACCTGCACGTAGGCCACGGCCTCCTCGGGCACGAAGAAGATCAGCCGGCCCTGCATCAGGCGGCCGTTGACGCCCTCGATCTCGCAGGCCAGCGGCTGCTGCTGCTCCTGCGCCACCGGGTAGCTGGCATAGGGCGGCGTGGGCCATCGGAAGGCCTCGGCACGCGACTTGTCGTGGTCGTCGTCCTCAGGCGTGTCCGCGGCCGCCGGGGCAGGCATGTCCTCCAGCCCGCCGGGCTCGGTGGGCCGGAAATGCAGCTCCAGTGGGGGTTTTGTGTCGTTCATGGCTAGGCCCTGTGCATGCTAGTCAGGGCGGGGGCGCCGGATGCCGGGAATTACCGGGGCCTGGCGTGCCTGTTTACACGCCGTTCACGTCCGGTCGCCCTCGCCTGCGTCCTCGGCGTACCGCGCCCACTTTCCCATCGCGGAGCGCATCAGGTCCAGCTGGCGCGCAACGCGTGGGCAGGCCTTGCAGACGATCAGGTGCAGGCGCAGGCGCACCCGTTCCCGCCACGGCAAATGGCGATCCTGGCGGCTCAGCAGCAGCTTGGTGGCTTGGCGGCAGGTCAGGCGGATATTGCTCATGTTCGCTTCAACGCCGGCCCCCGAACCATCTGGCCTGCAGGCATTCGCGCAGGCGCAGCCGGGCCCGGTGCAGCATCACATGGAGGTTGGTCGGCGTGACGGCCAGTTCCTTACAGATGGCCTCGCTGTCCAGTTCCAGCCATTCGCGCATCAGGAAGACGCGGCCCAGGTTGGGCGGCATCTGGCCGACGCAGGCCTCCATCACGTCCATGAACTGGCGCTCGCGCAAGGCCGCCTGCGGATCGCCCCAGTCCTGGGGCATCTCGCGATAGTGGCCGTCCGCGGCGAAGAGGTCGGCCTCCCAGTCCCACCCTTGGCCATCGCCATCGTCGGCGGCGTCGTAGCTGCATTCGCGGGCATGGCGGCGCAGGTGGTCGACGATCTTGTGCTTGAGGATGCCCACCAGCCAGGTCTTGAGCTGCGAGCGCCCGCCGAAGGCCTGCGGCCGCTCCAGCGCCGCCAGCACGGTCTCCGACACCACGTCCTCGGCCCAGGCCTCGCTGCGCAGCTGCAGGCGGGCGAAGCGCAGCAGGTCCGTGCGCAGGGCCTGCACGTTGGCGGCGAAATCCTCGGCGGCGGGGGGCATGGGGAAAGCTTGGAGAAGCGTGTTTGCAAGAACGCTGGAGATCGGTGTAAGGATCCGGTCGGCGCCGCGACTCAACAGGGTCGCCACGCAAACTGCGGCGGCGCGCGATTGTCCATCGACCCGGGCGGCCGTCCACCCACACTGTCTCAGGAGCAACACATGAACCAACGTCTCGTCATCGCTTCCGCACTCGCCTCCGTCATGGCCCTGGGCCTGGCCACCACCGCCCAGGCCGCCGACAAGGCGCCCAAGGAGAAGTGCTACGGCATCGCCAAGGCCGGCCAGAACGATTGCTCGGCCGGCGCCCACAGCTGCGCGGGCCAGGCCAAGGAGGACAACTCGCCCACCGAGTGGAAGTACGTCGCCAAGGGCACCTGCAAGGAGCTGGGCGGCAAGAGCGAGTCCGAAGCCAAGGGCAAGTGATGCAGCCAACGCCCGCGCCGGTCGGCATCGGACTGCGCCAGCCGCACTACGCGGCGCTGTTCGAGGCGCCGCCGGCGCTGGGCTTCGTCGAGGTCCACGCCGAGAACTTCTTCGCCGACGGCGGTGCGCCGCTGGCCGTGCTGGAGCAGGCCCGTGCCCACTGGGAGCTGAGCCTGCACTGCGTGGGCCTGGGCCTGGGCTCGGCCTCCGGCATCGACGCCTGGCACCTCGACCGCCTGCAGCGGCTGGCCGAACGCGTGCAACCCGCACGCGTCTCCGACCACGCCTGCTTCGCACGCGCCCCGCTGGGCAGCGGCACCGCCGTCGTCGTGCACGGCAGCGACCTGCTGCCACTGGCCTTCACGCCGGCCGCGCTGGACATCCTCTGCGCCAACGTGCAGCAGGTGCAGGAGCGGCTGCGCCGTCCCATCCTGGTCGAGAACCTGTCGGCCTACCTGTCCTTCGAGGACGACGAAATCCCCGAGCCCGAATTCCTCGCCACGCTGGCCCGCCGCACCGGCTGCGCGCTGCTGCTGGACGTCAACAACCTCGTCGTCAACGCCCTCAACGCCCGCGTGGCCGATCCCGTCGCGCAGGCCTGCGCCTGGGTCGACGCCCTGCCCCGCGGCTGCATCGGCGAGATCCACCTCGCCGGCTTCACGCCGCCGGCCTCGCCGGGCGCACTGGTCATCGACGACCACGCGACACGCGTGCACGACGAGGTCTGGTCCGTCTACCGCCACGCGCTGCGACGCCTGGGCCCGCTGCCGACGCTGGTCGAGTGGGACCTGGAGCTGCCGCCGCTGGCCGTGCTGCTGGACGAGGCGCACCAGGCCGCGCAGCTGATGGCCTTCCGGGAGCAGGCCGCATGAACGCCGAAGCTTCGCGCCAGCAGGCCCTGCTGGCCCTGCTGTGGCGCCGGCCTGCGGCCCATGCCGCGCGGGCCGGGCTCGATGCCGCCCGCAGCATCCAGGGCCTGGCTGCCTACCGCGGCAACGCCCGCGCCGTCGCCGAACGTGCACTGGCCGCGGCCTGCCCGACCATCCGCGCGATGCTGGGCGAGGAGGACTTCGCCCAGCTCGCCCACGAGCTGTGGCTGGCCCACCCGCCCGAACGCGGCGACCTCGGCGAGTGGGGCGCGGCCCTGCCCGCCCACCTGCGCGCCCACGACCAGCTGGGCGCATGGCCCTGGCTGCCGGATTGCGCCCAGCTGGACTGGGCCGTGCATTGCTGCGAGCGCGCGGCCGACGCGGCCTTCGAGCCCGCGAGCCTGGCCCTGCTGGAACAGGCCGAGCCCGGCGCGCTGCGCCTGGCGCTGCTGCCCGGCACCGCCGTGCTGCGCAGCGCCCATCCGCTGGCCACGCTGCATGCGGCGCACGCCGGCACGGCATCCCTGGACGCAGCCCGCGCCGCACTGGCCGCGGGCCACGGCGAGGACGTGATCGTCTGGCGCCGCGGCTGGCGCGCCGCCGTGCAGGCCCTGCCCGTGGGCTGGGCCGGCTTCATGGCCGACCTGCTGCAACCCCTGCCGCTGGGCCCGGCGCTGGAACGCGGCGGCGACCTGGACTTCGCCGCCTGGCTGCCGCACGCCATCCAGGCCGGCTGGCTCTGGCGCATCCAAGACCTCACGACCGACGAGTGCCCACGATGAACACGACTCCCCTCTCGCCCCCCACGCTCGCAGCGCGGCTCATCGCGCTCGCACGCCTGCCCATCGGCTGGGTGGAGCACCTGCAGCCCCTGGCCCAGCTGGCCGCGCGCCTCTACATCGCCGGCGTCTTCTTCCGCTCGGGCCGCACCAAGATCGCCGACTGGGACACCACGCTCGCCCTGTTCGAGAACGAGTACCACGTGCCCCTGCTGCCGCCGGACATCGCGGCCTGGATGGGCACCGGCGGCGAGCTGGGCCTGTCGGTGCTGCTGGCCCTGGGGCTGGCGGGGCGCTTCTCGGCCGCCGGCCTGTCCGTGCTCAACGTCGTGGCCGTGCTCAGCCTGGCGGAGATCAACGAGGCCGCGCTGCTGGGCCACCAGTTCTGGGGCAGCCTGCTGCTGGCGCTGCTGCTGTGGGGGCCGGGCAAGCTGTCGCTGGACAACCTGGTGCTACGCTGGCTGGGACTGCCGCCCCGGCATCGCACCTGACGCCCTGCTCCATGACCGCCCCCGCAGCCAACGAGCCCTACGCCCTCCTCGCCCGCTACAACCGCTGGTTCAACGAACGGCTCTACGAAGCCTGCGCGTCGCTGGACGACGCCGCGCGCAAGCTGGACCGCGGCGCCTTCTTCGGCTCCATCCACCGCACGCTCAACCACCTGATGCTGGCCGACAAGCTGTGGCTGCGCCGCTTCGGCGCCCAGCCCGGCGGCTTCCGCGCGCTGACCGACGAGGTGCTGGCGCTGCCGCCCTTCACCGGGCTGGACCAGCAGCTCTTCGAGGACTTCGATGCGATGCGTGCGCACCGGGTGCAGATGGACGCCGCGGTGGAGGCATTCATCGCCGAGCTGACGCCGGCCTTCATCGCCGCGCCGATGACCTACCAGACCACCAAGGGCGCACCTTTCACGCAACCTGCCTGGCAGGTACTGAGCCACGTCTTCAACCACCAGACCCACCACCGCGGGCAGGTGACGACGCTGCTGATGCAGGCTGGCGTGGACCCGGGACCGACGGACCTGCTGGTGATCACCCGCTGAGCAGGGCCCCCCGGCCCGCGATGACGCGGACCGGTCCCGCGGGGGGACGGGGCCGGCTTGGGGTGGCCCGGCGCTCGCCCCCTGCGCCTCGGCCAGCCGGTGATGCCGTCAAGGTTTCAGCGAGATGTCCATCTCGGGGCACTTGCCGCGTTCGTCCAGCGGCAGCACCTCGGCCGCGTCGATGCCCTTGAGCAGCGCTTCGTCCCACAGCGGCAGGCCGCTGGAGGAGATCAGCCTGCGGCTGACGATGCGCCCGGTGGCGTCGCAGCGCACGCGCACCACGGCCTCGCGGTTGGTGCTGACGTCGCCCGGATAGCGGGTGTAGGACTTCACCCGCGCGCGGACCTTGGCGATGTAGCTGTCCGAAGTGCCCGCTGCCGGCCGGCTGCTGTTCGCCGCGCCGGCGCCGCCCTCGACGCCGAGTTCGCTGAACATCTTGTTGAGCTGCTGGCTGCGGTTGGACTTCAGCGCCTTCTCCTGCGGCTCGGCCTTCACCGGCGGCACGGGTGCGGCCTTGGCCGCCTTCTTCGGCGGCTCCTCGGCCTTGGGCTTGGGCTCGGGCTTCGGCTTGGGCT
>SCTQ01000053.1 GCA_004322345.1 Aquabacterium sp.
GCCTTGTCGACGCTGCAGTCCGCCGCAACCACGACGGCGGGCAGTGTCGTCACCTCGACCCCGGTCGCACCGCCGCCGGTGGCGGCCAGCGAGCGCGCGACGGCCGGCGGCTGGGCCGCCTGGCCGCTGTGGCTCAAGGGCGTGGCCGCCCTCGTGGCGCTGGCCGTGGTCGTGTTCGGCGTGCGCGCCCTGACCGGCGCCTCCAAGCCCGGCGCCTGAGGCCCGCGCCCCGATGCATCCCGATGCCGCCAGCCTGTGGCAGGGCAAGCGCTGGACGCTGGCCGTGCTGCTGGCCGCGCTGGCCACCGTCGGCCCGTTCTCCATCGACACCTTCCTGCCGGCCTTCGCCGGCATCGCGGCCGAGTTGCACGCCAGCCCCTTGCAGATCCAGCAGACGCTGTCGGGCTACCTCTTCGGCTTCGCCTTCATGAGCCTGTTCCACGGCGCGCTGTCCGACAGCTTCGGGCGGCGTCCGGTGGTGATCGTCGGGCTGGTGGTCTTCACCGTTGCCTCGGCCGGCTGTGCGCTGGCGCCCAGCATCGGCGCGCTGGTGTTCTTCCGCACGCTCCAGGGGCTGTCGGCGGGCGCGGGCATCGTGGTCTCGCGCGCCGTGGTGCGCGACATGTTCCCGCCCGACGAAGCCCAGCGCGTGATGGCCCAGATCACGCTGTTCTTCGGCGTCGCCCCCGCCATCGCGCCCATCGTCGGCGGCTTCCTGTTCGTGCACCTGGGCTGGCAGGCGGTGTTCTGGTTCCTGACGCTGGTGGGCGGCCTGCTGCTGGCGGCCAACTGGTTCCTGCTGCCCGAGTCGCTGCACCCCACGCAGCGCCAGCCGGTGCACCTGGGTCACCTGCTGCGCGGCTATGTCCAGCTGGGCACCGACCGCCGCTTCCTGCTGCTGGCCCTGGCCAGCGGGGTGCCCTTCAACGGCATGTTCCTCTACGTGCTGTCGGCGCCCGCCTTCCTCGGCGAGCTGCTGCACCTGGAGCCGACGCAGTTCTTCTGGCTCTTCCTGCTGACCATCAGCGGGATCATGGGCGGCGCCTGGACCAGCGGCCGGCTCGCGGGGCGCATCCCGCTGGCGCGGCAGATCCACATCGGCATGGGCGTGATGCTGGTGGTCTCGCTGCTCAACCTCGGCGCCAACGCGCTGTGGACCGCCCGGGCCTGGTGGGCGCTGCCACCCATCGGCCTCTATTCCTTCGGCTGGGCCCTGGTGACGCCGGCCGTCACGCTGATGGTGCTGGACCTCTTCCCGCAGCGCCGCGGCATGGCGGCCTCGCTGCAGGCCTTCATCGGCGCGCTGGCCAACGGCTTCGTCGCCGGCGCGATCTCGCCGCTGGTGATGCATTCGGCATGGCTGCTGGCGCTGGGGTCGCTGGCGATGATGTGCGTCGGGCTCGTCGCATGGACCGTGGCCCAACGCTGGGATAATCGCGCCCGTGAAGCGGGCTAGGCCGCCGCTGGCACAAGGACCGAAAGGTCGTGCTGGAGGAAGGTCCGGACTGCGCAGGGCGGCGTAGCAGCTAACGGCTGTCCACCGTGAGGTGAGGATCAGAGCAACAGAGACGAGTCGGTCGTCGGGCCCCGAAGGCGGCGCAAGCCGCCTTCAAAGGCTTCCCGAGAAGGGCGCATGTTCCGCATGCGGGCGGGCCGGATGCCGCAAGGCGGACGGCGGGATTCGAGGCGCAGCCTCGAAGACCGGGTGAAACGGGCAATCTCTACGCGCAGCAATACCAAATAGGCACACGATGACCTGGCCCGGGGAGTGTGCGGGTAGGTAGCACCGAGCCGTGCGGGCGACCCACGGCCCAGATGAATGGCGGTCACGGCCGCAAAGCCGCAAGGCGATGCAGCCGCACAGAATCCGGCCTATCGGTCCGCTTCACACTTTGTTGTTGGCCCCTCGCTCCACGAGTACGTGGACCGGTCCCCCGAGCAACCGTGTTGGGCGTCAAGCCGGATGAAGCGAGGCATCCCAGGGGCGGCCGGACTTGGCGATGGCGTTGAGCATAGTCAGTAGCTTGCGC
>SCTQ01000054.1 GCA_004322345.1 Aquabacterium sp.
CGTGAGGCCGGTCAGGACCGCATTGATCCGCCGCTGACCTTCGCGGGACGTGTCGGCCTTGAGGGCGAACGAACCGCTGTAGATGCCGGGGCCCGTCTTGTCGGTGAGGTCCTTCGGCAAGACGAGAACGCCGACCTGTTCGACGTCCCCCTTTTCGTTGAGCAGGGCGCATTCAGCGTCCTGCATTTCCCACTTGCGGCCGTTCTTCTCGCCGCTGCGCTTCTCGTTGACCTTGAGGATTTGAACGATGGAAGTGAAAGACATGAGGAGTAGCTCCTAGAGAGGTGGGGCACGTAAGACCCCGAGCAGACCGGCATGGGCTAAAGTACGGTTACGCCAGTCGGAAATTACGCCCAACGTAATTCTTACGGCGGCCGTAACACTCTGTCAATGCTGCAAGACCTCTTTCAATCGCTATCCAGTGATGAAATCCGCGCCTTAGAAGAGGCGGGGGTGCCACGCCCGCGTGTAAGCGAGTGGCGAAAGGGGAAGGGCCTCCCAGATATCAGCGCTGCTAAGGCGCTTTCCATAATCAAAGGCATCCCCCTAGCAGTCATCGCAGACGAGCTCGCCGACCTGAGGGCGAACGACCAACAACGGACGTTCTTCCAGCGCGTGCGAAACTCTTAGCTTGAGCTATCCAGCCAGGCATCCAGACATCGCGACGCAGCCCTTCATCACGCGCGTCGTCGGCTCCATCCGGCCATGGCGAACATGGCAGACGCGATGCGAGCACCGAGCAGCAGTTTCTCCATGGACCACATCCGCAATTTCTCCATCATTGCCCACATCGACCACGGCAAGTCGACCCTGGCTGACCGACTGATCCAGCGTTGCGGCGGTCTCAGCGATCGCGAGATGGAGGCTCAGGTCCTCGACTCGATGGACATCGAGCGCGAGCGCGGCATCACCATCAAGGCGCAGACCGCGGCGCTGCAATACACCGCGCGTGACGGCAAGGTTTACAACCTCAACCTGATCGATACGCCGGGGCACGTCGATTTTTCCTATGAGGTGAGCCGCTCGCTGTCCGCCTGCGAAGGTGCGCTGCTGGTGGTCGACGCCAGCCAGGGCGTCGAGGCGCAGACGGTCGCCAACTGCTACACCGCGATCGAGCTCGGCGTCGAAGTCGTGCCCGTGCTCAACAAGATGGACCTGCCGCAGGCCGACCCCGAGCGCGCGAAAGCCGAGATCGAGGACGTCATCGGCATCGACGCCTCCGACGGCATCCCTTGCTCGGCCAAGACCGGCGAGGGCATCGACGACATCCTCGAGGCCGTCATCACGCGCATGCCCGCACCGCGCGGCAATGCGGAAGGCCCGCTGCGGGCGATGATCATCGACTCCTGGTTCGACAACTACGTCGGCGTCGTGATGCTGGTGCGCGTGGTCGACGGCATCCTGCGCAAGAACGAGCGCATCCGGCTGATGGCCACCAACGCCGTCTACGGCGCCGAGCACCTGGGTGTCTTCACGCCCAAGTCGGTCGATCGCGACGCACTGCGCGCGGGCGAGGTGGGCTTCATCATCGCCGGCATCAAGGAACTGCAGAACGCAAAAGTCGGCGACACCATCACGGTGGAAAAGAAGCTGCCGAACAACGCCGGCGTGGCCGAGGAGCCGCTGCCCGGCTTCAAGGAAATCCAGCCCCAGGTCTTCGCCGGCCTCTATCCCACCGAGGCCAGCGAGTACGACTCGCTGCGCGACGCGCTGGAGAAGCTCAAGCTCAACGACTCCTCGCTGCGCTACGAACCGGAGGTCTCGCAGGCCCTGGGCTTCGGCTTCCGCTGCGGCTTCCTCGGCCTGCTGCACATGGAGATCGTGCAGGAGCGCCTGGAGCGCGAGTTCGATCAGGACCTGATCACCACGGCACCCAGCGTGGTCTACGAGGTGGAGCTCAACGACGATACGGTGATCGAGGTCGAGAACCCGTCGAAGATGCCCGAGCTGGGCCGCATCCGCGAAATCCGCGAACCCATCGTCACCGTGCACCTGTACATGCCGCAGGACTACGTCGGGCCGGTGATGACGCTGGCCAACCAGAAGCGCGGCGTGCAGATCGAGATGGCCTACCACGGACGCCAGGTCATGCTGACCTACGAGATGCCGCTGGCCGAGATCGTGCTGGACTTCTTCGACAAGCTGAAGTCCGTCTCGCGCGGCTACGCGTCCATGGACTACGAGTTCAAGGAATACCGCGGCGCCGACGTCGTGAAGGTCGACATCCTGATCAACGGCGACCGCGTCGATGCGCTGTCCATCATCGTCCATCGCAGCCAGAGCCAGTTCCGCGGCCGTGCGGTGGCAGCCAAGATGCGCGAGCAGATTCCCCGCCAGATGTACGACGTGGCGATCCAGGCCGCCATCGGCGCCAACATCATCGCGCGGGAGAACATCAAGGCGCTGCGCAAGAACGTGCTGGCAAAATGCTACGGTGGTGACATCACCCGCAAGCGCAAGCTGCTCGAAAAACAAAAAGCCGGCAAGAAACGCATGAAGCAGATCGGTACCGTGGAAGTGCCGCAGGAAGCGTTCCTCGCCATCCTTCAAGTCGACGACTGACCTCCCTGATGAGTTTTCTCACTGGACTGCTCTACGGCTGCCTGATCATTTATCTCGGCGGCTGGTACGTGGGCAAATGGACCGGCAACTTCTCGCTGCTGCTCTTCATCCTCACTGTCGTGACGCTGGCCTTCTGGCTGGCCGAGCGCTTCCATTTCAAGCCTGCCCGCGAGAAGGCTGCGGCCGGCCTGCAGGAGCAGGATGCCCAGCGCCGCGCATCGCTGGCGGCCCAGGGCATCACCCAGGTCGACGGCAACGTCGAGGAGGCCCGCAGCGCCATCCTGGCCCAGCCCTGGTGGCTGGACTGGACCGCCGGGCTGTTCCCGGTGATCCTGGTGGTCTTCCTGCTGCGCTCCTTCCTGTTCGAGCCCTTCAAGATCCCGTCGGGCTCGATGATCCCGACCCTGCAGGTCGGCGACCTCATCCTGGTCAACAAGTTCCACTACGGCATCCGGCTGCCGGTGCTCAACAAGAAGATCGTCGCCAACCACGACCCCAGGCGTGGCGACGTGATGGTCTTCCGTTACCCGCGCGATCCCGGCATCGACTACATCAAGCGCGTGGTCGGCGTGCCGGGCGACGAGATCCGATACATCGACAAGCGCCTGTACGTGAACGGCCAGTTGATCAGCAAGGAACCACTGGATCCCTACTACAACGGCGAGCCGTCGCGCCGCATGTACGCCCAGCAGTTCAAGGAGGACCTGACCGGGGTCCCCCACAACATCCTGAACTACGAGCGCGCGCGTCCGGACATGCCGGAGATGCTGCCCGAATTCCCCCATCGCGACGCCTGCAAGTACGACATCCAGGGCTACGTCTGCAAAGTGCCCCAGGGCAACTACTTCATGATGGGCGACAACCGCGATGATTCCGAGGACTCGCGGTCCTGGGGGTTCGTGCCGGACGAGAACATCGTCGGAAAGGCATTCTTCGTGTGGATGAACCTGGGCGACCTGTCGCGCATCGGTTCGTTCCGCTGATGCTCAACTGCTGGAAGGAGTGACTGCATGAAGACCTTTGCTGCCAGGAAGCCCGTCGCCCGCCTGGGCGCCGCACGGCGCGGCATCTCGCTGTTCGGCCTGCTGTTCTGGGTGGTCGTGCTGGGTTCGCTCTTCCTCGTGGGCCTGAAGGTCTTCCCCACGTATACCGAGTACATGACCATCAAGAAGATGGTCAACAAGGCCGCGAACGAGGGCGGAACCACGGTGCCCGAGATCCGCGCCGCCTTCCAGCGCCAGCAGGACGTGGAGTTCGGCGTCACCTCGGTCAAGGCGACCGACCTGGACATCACCAAGGAAAACGACAAGGTCGTCGTGCGCTTCGCGTACAACAAGGAGATCGAGCTCTTCGAGCCGGTCTATCTGCTGATCAAGTACTCGGGCCAGTCCAAGTGACGGCGCGGGCCGAAACCGCGCAGGGGTGAGCGGGCCGTGTCTGCCGCCCTGGATGCGCTTCAGCAGCGTCTGGGTTATCGCTTCCGCGCGCCCGACCTGCTCGAACGCGCGCGCACCCACCGCAGCCACGGCGTCCAGCACAACGAGCGGCTGGAGTTCCTCGGCGACGCGGTCCTGAACCTTGCGGTTTCCGGCCTGCTCTATGGCCGCTTCGACCGCAGCGACGAAGGCGGTCTCACGCGTGTGAGAGCCCACCTCGTGCGCCAGGACACCCTGCATCGTCTGGCGCTGGACCTGAAGCTGCCCGAGATCCTGCGCCTGAGCGACGGCGAAGCCCGCGGTGGCGGCGCCCAGCGCCCGTCGATCCTGGCCGACGCGCTGGAGGCGGTGATCGGTGCCGTCTACCTCGACGGCGGCTTCGAGCCGGCGCGTGCGCTGGTCGAGCGGCTGTTCGAGCCCCTGGTGGCCCAGACCGATCCGGACGGCTGGTCC
Organism: Aquabacterium sp.; assembly: GCA_004322345.1. GTDB lineage: Bacteria > Pseudomonadota > Gammaproteobacteria > Burkholderiales > Burkholderiaceae_C > Aquabacterium. The sequence continues at coordinate 4,452 of SCTQ01000054.1, forward strand.
AAGGACGCGAAGACCGAACTGCAGGAATGGCTGCAGGCCCGTCGCCAGCCGGTGCCCGAGTACCGCATCGCATCCACCCAGGGCCGGGCGCACGACCAGACCTTCATCGTCTCCTGCCACGTGCCGGGCTTCGACCTGGTCGAGCGTGGCGAGGGTCGTTCGCGCCGTGCAGCCGAACAGGCCGCCGCCCGCCTGGCGCTGGACAGGTTGAAGGCCGGGGCCTCCTGAGCCTTGACGCGGCCGCTGAGGGCTGCACACTGAACACATGAACATCGAGAACGAAACCGACCCGGTGGATCCCGCCGATGAGATGCTGCCGCCGGACGAGGACGGCGAGGGCGATATCGACGCCGGGGACGAAGCCGGGGAGGAAGCCGGCGGCCCACGCCGCTGCGGACTGATCGCCATCGTCGGCCGCCCCAACGTCGGCAAGTCCACGCTGCTCAACGCGCTGGTCGGCCAGAAGGTGTCCATCACCTCGCGCAAAGCCCAGACCACGCGACATCGCATCACCGGCATCCGCACCGAGGGCGACGCGCAGTTCGTCTTCGTCGACACGCCCGGCTTCCAGACCCGCCACAGCAACGCGCTCAACCGCAACCTCAACCGCACCGTCCAGGGCGTGCTGGCCGACGTGGATGTGGTCCTCTTCGTGGTCGAAGCCGGCCGCTTCGGGCTGGACGACGCCAAGGTGCTGGCGCTGATGCAGTCGCCCGCCATGCAGGGCAAGCCGGTGATCCTGGTGGCCAACAAGCTGGACACCGTGCAGCGCCGCGCCGAGATCGCACCCTGGCTCAAGGGCATGCAGGAGCGCCACCCCTTCGCCGAGTTCGTGCCGCTGACGGCCAAGCGCCCCGACGACATCAAGCGCCTGATGGGCGTGGTGCGGCCCTACCTGCCCGAGCAAGGCTGGTGGTACGACGAGGATGCGCTGACCGACCGCAGCGAACGCTTCCTGGCCAGCGAGATCGTGCGCGAGAAGCTCTTCCGCCTGACCGGAGACGAACTGCCCTATACCTCCACCGTGGTGATCGAGCAGTTCCAGGAGGAAGGCAACCTGCGCCGCATCGCCGCCACCATCATCGTCGAGCGCGACGGCCACAAGGGCATCGTCATCGGCGACGGCGGCGAGCGCCTCAAGCGCATCGGCACCGAGGCCCGCCAGGAGCTGGAGAAGCTGCTGGACGCCAAGGTCTTCCTGGAGATCTGGGTCAAGGTGAAGTCCGGCTGGGCCGACGACGAGACCCGGCTGAAGTCCTTCGGCTACGAGTGAACGCGAAGGCGTCGAGCGCCCCGGCGCGCGCGCGCACGCCGCGCGCCCCGCAGCAGGCTTACGTGCTGCACAGCTACGACTGGAGCGAGACCAGCCTCATCCTGGAGCTGTTCACGCGTGAGCAGGGCAGGGTGGCGGTGGTGGCCAAGGGGGCCAAGCGGCCCTACTCCCAGCTGCGCGCGGTGCTGCTGCCCTTCCAGAAGCTGCTGGCCGTCTACGGCAGTGCCCGCAGCGAGAACCAGGAAGTGCAGAACCTGAAGTCGGCCGAATGGACCGGCACCGGCCTGATGCTGGGTGGCCCGGCGGTGCTGACCGGCTACTACCTCAACGAGCTGCTGATGAAGCTGCTGCCGCGCCACGACGCGCATCCGGCGCTGTTCGATGCCTACACGCGCACGCTGCCGCTGCTGGGCGACACGGATCCGGCGCGGGTCGAGGCCGCACTGCGCAGCTTCGAGCTGGTGCTGCTGCGCGAGCACGGCGTGCTGCCGGCGCTGGACCGCGTGACGCTGACGCAGGAGGTGGTGGACCCGGCGCGCCGCTACACGCTGCGTGCCGACAGCGGCCTGGGCCCGGCTGCCGAAGACGAGGCCGGCTGGCCCGGCGAGCTGTCCCGCGGTCTGGAGCGGGCGCTGGAAGCCGGCGCGCTGGATGCCCTGCAGCAGATCTGCGGCCTCGCGCTGGCCGACCTCAAGAACCGCCTGCGCCACCTGCTTCACTATCATCTGGGCCACCAGACCCTGCACACGCGCCAGCTGATGCGCGACCTGCAACTGCTCGAATAGAGCCCACCCGCGATGAACCCGCTGATCTCCGGCTTCAACGAAGGCCACGGCCACACGGCCCTCTCGGTCAACCTGAACAAGGTTGCCCTGCTGCGCAACACCCGCCATCTGGGCATCCCCAGCGTGGTCCGCGCGGCCGAACTCGTGATGGACGCGGGCGCGGCCGGCATCACCGTGCACCCGCGCCCCGACGAGCGCCACATCCGCGGCAGCGACGTGCACGAGCTGGCGCGCTGGCTGCGCGAGCGCCATCCGAATGCCGAGTTCAACATCGAAGGCAACCCCTTCCACAACCTGATGGACTTCGTGCGCGAGCTGCGGCCGCACCAATGCACCTTCGTGCCGGACGCGACCGACCAGTTCACCTCCGACCACGGCTGGCGCTTCCCCGAGGACGCCGCACGCCTGGCGCCGTTGGTGGCCGAGGCGAAGTCGCTGGGCGTGCGCGTCAGCCTCTTCATGGATCCGGACCCGGCCGCGATGGCCGGCGCCGCCGCGGTGGGCGCCGACCGCGTCGAGCTCTATACCGAGACCTACGCCGCCGCCCACGGCACGCCACGCCAGGCCGAGGTGCTCGCCGGCTTCACGGCCGCAGCGGTGGCCGCCCGCCGGGCCGGCCTGGGCATCAATGCCGGCCACGACCTCAACCGCGACAACCTGCCCGACTTCCTGCGCGCCGTCCCCGGCGTGCTGGAGGTCTCCATCGGCCATGCGCTGATCGCCGACGCCCTCGAGCTGGGGCTGGACGCGACGGTGCGTGACTACCTGCGCTGCATCCGCCAGGCGGGGGCACCGGCTTGATCTACGGCATCGGCACCGACATCTGCGAGATCCCGCGCATCGAGGCGGCGCTCGCGCGCCATGGGGAGCGCTTCGCGCTGAAGGTCCTGGGCCCCAAGGAGATCGAGGTCTTCCGTGCCCGCGGCGCCCGCGTCGCCAAGCGCGGCATCGCCTACCTGGCCACCCGCTTCGCGGCCAAGGAGGCCTTCTCCAAGGCCATCGGACTGGGCATGCACATGCCCATGACCTGGCGCGCCTGCGAGACCTTGAACGCGCGCTCCGGCCGCCCGGAGATCCACCTGCACGGTGCGTTGGCCGACTGGTTCGCGCAGCGCAAGCTGGTCGCCCACGTCACCGTCACCGACGAATCCGCCTATGCCGCCGCCTTCGTGGTGGTGGAGTCGGCCATCCCGCCACAACAACAGCCCTGAAGGCCGCATCCATGAGCCTGCACGCACCCGTCATCCTCGATGTCGCCGGTCACGAGCTGAACGCCGACGACGAACGCCGCCTCAAGCATCCGCTGACCGGCGGCCTCATCCTCTTCAGCCGCAACTACGCCGACCGCCGCCAGCTCGTCGAGCTGTGCGCGCAGATCAAGGCCGTGCGCGAGGACATCCTGATCTGCGTGGACCACGAGGGCGGGCGCGTGCAGCGCTTCCGTACCGACGGCTTCACCCACCTGCCGACCATGTCGCGCCTGGGCAAGCTGTGGGGCACCGACCGCAAGAACCAGCCCGGCAGCGGCGCACTGGAAGCCTGCGATGCCGCCACCGCCTGCGGCTACGTGCTGGGCGCCGAGCTGCGCGCCTGCGGCGTGGACCTGAGTTTCACGCCGGTGCTGGACCTGGACTGGGGCGACAGCGGCGTCATCGGCGACCGCGCCTTCCACGCCGATGCACGTGTGGTCAGCATGCTGGCGCGCAGCCTGACGCACGGCCTGCTGCTCGCCGGCATGGGCAACTGCGGCAAGCACTTCCCCGGCCACGGCTTCGTCGCCGGCGATTCGCATACCGAGGTGCCGGTGGACCGCCGCAGCCTGACCGCCATCCTGGCCGACGACGCCAAGCCGTATGAATGGCTGGGCAGCGTGTTGTCCAGCGTGATGCCGGCGCACGTGATCTATCCCAAGGTGGACCCGCTGCCGGCGGGCTTTTCGCCGCGCTGGCTGCAGGACATCCTGCGCGGCCGCCTGGGTTTCGAGGGTGCGATCTTCAGCGATGACCTCAGCATGGAAGGCGCCAGCGTCGCCGGCGACCACACGCAAGGCGCCATCGCTGCGCTCAACGCGGGCTGCGACATGGTCCTGCTGTGCAACCAGTCGCTGGACGGCGGCAAGGCGGTCGACGCCCTGCTCGACGGCCTGCAGGCCGCGCAGGACGGAGGCACCTGGCGGCCAAGCGAACGCAGCGACGAACGCCGCCTGGCCCTGCTGCCGCAGACGCCGCCGCTGAGCTGGGAGGACCTGATGCGCGACCCGGCCTACCTGCGGGCGCTGGACCGGCTGCCCGACTGAGCGCGCGCGGCGCGGCAAGAAGAAAGGCCCGCCTAGGCGGGCCTTCTTCATGGACGCAGGGCTTGCGGGCCCCGCGTCGTCTCACTGCCAGCTGCCGCTGCTGGCGCCGGTGCTCGACGCCGGCTGGCCGCCGTCGAAGGGCAGCTTGAACTCGGCCAGGTCGCGGCGCGTCTCGACCAGGACCAGCGGGCCCTCGTCGACCTGCGCAACCGGCTTGCGCTCGCGCGGCACGTGGATGGGGCGCGGCTCGTTGGCGATGGACTCGGCGGCGCTGCGCACCTTGTCGGCGTCGGAGTGCACCCACTGCAGGCCGGCTTCCTGGGCCAGCTGCTGCAGGCTGTCCAGCGGCAGCTCGAAGCGCAGGTCGGCGGCCGGTGCGGCAGCCACCGGCTCGGCCTGTGCGAGCGCGACCGGCGCGGGGGCCGGCACTTCGGCGACAGGCTGGACCTCCGCCGCGGCATAGGCCGGCGCTGCGTACGCAGGCTGCTCGACGGGCAGGCTGAGTTCGCCTTGCTGGGGAGCATCGGCCTCGGCCTGCTCGCCATCGGCGGCATCGCCGCCTTCGCCGGCCTGGCCTTCGCGCTCGCGGCGGTCGCGGCCACCGCGGCCACGACGGCGGCGACGCCGGCCTTCGCCTTGGCCTTCACCCTGGCCTTCACCCTGGCCCTCGCCGGCGGCTTCACCGGCGCCTTCGGCGTTCAGCTCGTCGGTGTCGCCGGCTGCATCGGCGGCGGCGGCGATGGCGGCGCCGGCTTCGGCAGGCGCCTCGGTGTCGGCGTCGTTGTCCAGGCCAGCGTCCTCGGCGCCGGTCGTGGTCTCGCCTTCGGCGCGATCACGGCCGCGGCCGCGGCGGCGGCGGCGACGGCCGCCCTCGCGTTGCTCGCCTGCAGCCTCGCCGTCGGCCAGCGCAGCGGCGTTGGGCACGGTGTCGACGAAGGCGTTCGGCGTCGTGTCCAGCTCCGCGGCCTCGATGCTCTCGGCCGGACGCGGGCTGCGCTCGCCACGCTCCCCACGCTCGCCCCGGCCCCGGCGGCCGCCCTGTTCGGCGCCGCGTTCCTGCGGCGCACGCTCGGCGCGTGCCTCGCCGCGGCCTTCGCGGCCCTCGCGGCCTTCACGCCGGCCTTCGCCACGCTCGCCGCGGCCTTCGGGGCGCGGGGCGCGTTCCTGGCGGGCGCCCTGGGTGCCGGCTTCCGCGGTCGCGGTCACCGTGGCTTCGCCCTTCTCGTTGCGGCGGCCGTTGCGGTCGCGGCCGCCACGTTCGCTGCGATCTCCGCGGCCGCCGCGTTCACCGCCGCGGCGAGAGCCGTCGCCGCGCTTGTCACCGCGGCCCTGGCCATCGGCTGCGGGGGCGGCGGCAGGGGGGGCGACGGTCGCGGTCTCCAGCACGGGGGCCGGAGCCGGTGTGCCGACGCCAAACAGTCGCTTGATCCAGCCGAAGAAGCCGGCTTCCGCGGGCGGTGCCGCGGGGCGGATGGGAGCGGCCTGCACAGGGGCTGCAACGGGCGCGGGGGTCTCGGCCACCGGCTCGGGCTTGGCCACGGTGGGCGGGGGCGGCTGGTCGGGCAGCACGCCCTTGATCAGCGGCTCCTGCTTGGCCTTGGCCTTCTCGCGGCGGGTGAAGCCGACTTCCTCCTCGCCCAGGTCCTCGGCCAGCGTGTAGCTGGCTTGCAGGTTCTCCAGGCGCGGGTCGTCGTGGCGCATCCGCTCCAGGCGATAGTTGGGTGTCTCCAGCGTCTTGTTGGGGACGAGCAGCACGGTCACGCGCTGCTTGAGTTCGATCTTGGTGATCTCGGCGCGCTTCTCGTTGAGCAGGAAGCTGGTGACTTCCACCGGCACCTGCACGTGCACGGCGGCCGTGCCTTCCTTCAGCGCTTCCTCCTGGATGATGCGCAGGATCTGCAGCGCGGACGACTCGGTGTCGCGGATGTGGCCGGTGCCGTTGCAGCGCGGGCAGGTGATGTGGCTGCCTTCGGACAGGGCCGGGCGCAGGCGCTGGCGGCTCATCTCCAGCAGGCCGAACTTGGAGATCGAGCTGAACTGCACGCGGGCGCGGTCGTAGCGCAGCGCGTCGCGCAGGCGCTGTTCCACCTCGCGGCGGTTCTTGGACTCCTCCATGTCGATGAAGTCCATGACGATCAGGCCGCCGAGGTCGCGCAGGCGCATCTGGCGCGCGATCTCGTCGGCGGCTTCGAGGTTGGTCCGCGTCGCGGTCTCCTCGATGTCGCTGCCTCGGGTGGAGCGCGCGGAGTTCACGTCCACGGAGACCAGCGCCTCGGTGTGGTCGATCACGATGGCGCCGCCGGAGGGCAGCTGCACGGTGCGCGAATAGGCCGACTCGATCTGGTGCTCGATCTGGAAGCGCGAGAACAGCGGCGCGTCGTCGCGGTAGCGTTTCACGCGATGCTCGTTGTCGGGCATCACGTAGTGCATGAACAGGCGGGCCTGTTCGTAGATGTCGTCCGTATCGATCAGGATCTCGCCGATGTCGGCGTTGAAGTAGTCGCGGATCGCGCGGATCACCAGGGTCGATTCCTGGTAGATCAGGTAGGCGCCCGAGCCCTTGGATGCATCCTCGATGGCGATCCACAGCTTGAGCATGTAGTTCAGGTCCCACTGCAGCTCGGCGGCAGAGCGGCCGATGCCGGCAGTGCGGGCGATCAGGCTCATGCCCTTGGGGTACTCAAGCTGGTCCATCGCCTCCTTCAGCTCTTCCCGGTCGTCGCCCTCGATGCGACGGCTGACACCGCCGCCACGCGGGTTGTTGGGCATGAGCACGAGGTAGCGGCCGGCCAGCGAGATGAAGGTGGTCAGCGCCGCGCCCTTGTTGCCGCGCTCTTCCTTCTCCACCTGGACCAGCAGTTCCTGGCCTTCCTTGATGGCGTCCTGGATGGACGCGTTGCGCGCCTCCACGCCTTCACGGAAATAGGTGCGCGAGATTTCCTTGAACGGCAGGAAGCCGTGGCGGTCCTCGCCGTAGTCGACGAAGCACGCCTCCAGGGAAGGCTCGACGCGGGTGACGACGGCCTTGTAGATGTTGCCCTTGCGCTGCTCTCGGCCTTCGAGTTCGGTCTCGAAGTCCAGCAGCTTCTGTCCATCGACGATGGCCAGGCGCTTTTCCTCGGCCTGGGTCGCGTTGATCAACATGCGTTTCATGTGCACTCCTCGGCGGCCGGCAGCGACGCAGCGCTACGCGGACGCGAACGACAGCACATGCCGCCCCAAACCTCCGGGATGGCATGCACGACAGATGCACGAATCAGCGCGGAGGAACCGAGGCAGGAATCGCCCTGAAGCCGAGAGGAACCCCGAGGGGTTGCGCGTCTCAGTGGGGCAACGCGCGTGGCAGGGCAGGCGAGGACGAAGGCAGGGCGGCCCACCGACGGCGCACCGATGAGGGCGCCGTCCGGGCCGATCTGCGTGATGCGCCAGCCGCAAGAGCGCACGACGAAGCCGCCGCGGCGCGAAGGCGCAACGCGGCAGGACGCTGGGTCGGGAGCAATGGGGCGGGGGGCAACAACATCCGCGGATGCACTGGACGCTTGGTGCCAGTCTCGCGGCCCGACTGCTGGGCTGGACGCGACTGGCGCCAGAAACCTTGTAATGGTTCGTTCGACGCTGGCTCTGCCGCAGACTGCCTTGGACCATCGCCACACCTTGGGTGGAAACCTGTCCGAGGTGCATCTGCGTTGCATCACCTCTTGTTGGATCCGGACGTCAGCACAGGGGGCTGCAAGCATCCATCTCCTGGCGCGGCTTGCGCCGCGCCGCCCTCATCAGCGCCGGGGTCGAGGGGTAAACTCCAAACAAATCAACGACTTAAGGCGCAATGTGGTGCGAGGGATTATAGGGTCCAAAAAAACCCGTCAAGCCCCGAAAAGACCGGATGAACCCCAGCGGCCGGTATCCGCCAAGCGCCCCACGGCCCCCCGGCCCGCGCCGGCGGCCGCTGCGCCCGAGCCCGCGGCCCCCGCCGTGCAGCGGCTGCGCATCGACGAATCCTCCGAGGGTCAGCGCCTGGACAACTTCCTGCTGAAGGTCCTCAAGGGCGTTCCCAAGACACACGTGTATCGAATCATCCGCAGCGGCGAGGTGCGGGTGAACAAAGGCCGCGCCGCTGCGGACACGCGCCTGGATCTGGACGACGAAGTGCGCTTGCCGCCGGTGGTCGTCAAGCCGGACTCGGGCAAGGCCGAGACGGCGCCGCCGCGCGAGTTCCCCGTGCTCTTCGAGGACGAGGCCGTGCTGGCCATCGCCAAGCCGGCCGGCGTCGCGGTGCACGGTGGCAGCGGCCTGAGCTTCGGCGTCATCGAGCAGTTGCGCCGCGCGCGGCCGCAGGCGCGTTTCCTGGAACTGGTGCACCGCTTGGACAAGGAGACCTCGGGCGTGCTGCTGATCGCCAAGAAGCGTTCGGCGCTGACCGCACTGCAGGACCAGTTCCGCCAGCGCCAGACCGGCAAGACCTACGCGGCCCTGGTCATCGGGCGCTGGCCGGCGAAGCTGAAGGTGATCGACGTGGCTCTGCACAAGTACCTCACGGCCGAGGGCGAGCGCCGGGTGCGTACCACCGAAGCCGATGCCGAGGACGGCGGCCGCCGCTCGATCACGCTGGTGTCGGTGGCCCAGGCCTATGCGCAGTTCAGCCTGCTGGACGTGACCATCAAGACCGGCCGCACCCACCAGATCCGCGTCCACCTGGCCAGCGCCGGACATCCCATCGTCGGCGACGACAAGTACGGCGACTTCGACCTCAACAAGGCCCTGGCCCGAGGCGACGCGGTGCGCGGCGTGGCCAAGGGTCACAAGCTGGACCGCATGTTCCTGCATGCGCGCCGGCTGCGCTTCACCCATCCGACCACCGGCGAGGAGATCGAACTTGCCGCCGAGCTGCCGGCACAATGCGCCGAGCTGCTGTCCTCACTCGAACCGGCGCCAGCGCGCCCTGCTTCATGACCGCCAACCGGCCCGTGCATCGCAACTTCGACCTCATCGTCTTCGACTGGGACGGCACGCTCTACGACTCCACCGCGCTGATCGTGCGCTGCATCCAGGCGGCCTGCGAAGACCTGGGCCTGGGCCGCCCGCCCCATACGGATGCGGCTTACGTGATCGGCCTGGGCCTGTACGAGGCACTGGCGCGCGTGGCGCCCGCAGCGACCAAGGACCAGGTCGGTGAACTGGTGCAGCGCTACCGTCACCATTACTTCGCCAACCAGCACGAGCTGACGCTCTTCCCCGGCGTGATCGAGCTGTTGCAGGACCTGCGCACGCGCGGCCACGCGCTGGCGGTGGCCACCGGCAAGTCGCGCCAGGGCCTGAACGAGGCGCTGGGCCACGTCGAGCTGCGCCACATGTTCGACGCCACGCGCACCGCCGACGAGACGGCCTCCAAGCCCCATCCGCAGATGCTGTTGGAGCTGATGGAGGAGCTGGCCACCGAGCCGGCGCGCACGCTGATGATCGGCGACACCACGCACGACCTGCTGCTGGCCTCCAACGCCGGCACGGCGTCGGTGGGCGTGAGCTACGGCGCGCACGAGCCCTCGGAGTTCGCCGCGCATGGCCCGCGCCACATCGCCCATTCGGTGGGCGAATTGCGCGACTGGCTGCTAGCCCATGCCTAGGCTCGAGTTGAGCGAGGAGGAGGCGCGTCCCCGCCTGCTCTGCGACTCCACCGAACTGTCCGAGGCCGGCCGCGCCGTCGTCTTCGACGTGATGGAGTGGGGCCGCAAGGTCTCCGCCTTCGCGCTGCGCTTCGAAGGCAAGGTGGTGGCCTACGTCAACCGCTGCGTGCACGTGCCGGTGGAGATGGACTGGCAGCCCGGCGAGTTCCTCGACAGCGAGCGGCGCTGGATCATCTGTTCCATCCACGGCGCCAGCTACGACCCGCGCCATGGCGGCTGCGTCGGCGGCCCCTGCGGGCGCGGACGCCTCAAGCCCATACGCGTGGCCGAAGCGGACGGGCAGGTGCATTGGTATCCTTCAGACGACATCCGGCCGGTGCCCGCCGGCCTCCCGAATCCCCCCGACTCCTCCGCCGGCCCGGCTGGCTAGCGGCGCCCTGCCATGAGCACAACCGATCCTTCCACCAGCGCCTCCCCCGAGGCCACGACCACCCTGCCCACCGGCGTGCTGTCCGACCTGCTGCAGACCTGGCTGGCCGAGCGCCGCCGCGAACGGCGCTGGCGCACCGTCTGGCGCTGGGTATGGGCCGCCTTGCTGGTGCTGCTGATCTTCGGCGTCTACGAACGCGATCGTGTCGAGGGCAATGCCGGCAAGCCGCACACCGCCCTGATCGAGATCCGCGGCGAGATCTCCGACGAGGCCGATGCCAATGCCGACCAGATCATCTCCGCGCTGCGCACCGCCTTCGAGGATGCCGGCTCCAAGGCGGTCGTGCTGCGCATCAACTCGCCCGGCGGCAGCCCGGTGCAGGCCGGACTGATCAACGACGAGATCCGCCGCCTGAAGGCCCTGCATCCGAAGAAGAAGGTCTATGCCGTGTGCGAGGAGATGTGCGCCTCGGCCGCCTACTACATCGCCGTGGGCGCCGACGACATCTACGTCGACAAGGCCTCGCTGGTGGGCTCCATCGGCGTGCTGATGGACGGCTTCGGCTTCACCGGCGCGATGAACAAGCTGGGCATCGAGCGCCGCCTGCTGACCGCCGGCGAGAACAAGGGCATCCTCGACCCGTTCTCGCCGCTGAGCGAGAAGCACAAGGCCTTCGCCCAGGTGATGCTGGACCAGATCCACGACCAGTTCATCGCGGTCGTGCGCCAGGGGCGCGGCAAGCGTCTGAAGGAGACCGACGAAACCTTCTCCGGCCTGTTTTGGAACGGCCAGCAGGCGGTGGACCTGGGCCTGGCGGACAGCCTGGGCAGCCTGGACTCCGTGGCGCGCGACGTGGTCAAGGCCGAGGACATCGTCGACTACACGCCCAAGCCCGACCTGACGGACCGCCTGGCCAAGCGCTTCGGCGCCTCGGTGGGCGAGGGCGCGGCGCGCAGCCTGCGGCAGTCGGCGTCGGTCCTGCGCTGAGCGGCCGGCAGCATACCTGGGCCGCAGGCGCGAAGCCCTGCTGCGCCCGACGCTTTCCCGGCAGGCGACTTGCGCGCTGCTGTTGCCCGGGCTGCCGTCCGTCCGGGCGCGGTGATCGCGGGGCCCTAGCTGCGATCCACGTCCAGCAGCGCCGCATGCGCGGCCGTGGTGGACAGGTTCAGCAGTGCGGCGATATCGGCCACATCGTCCGGCAGCGCGGCCTGCGCGCCCGGAGAACCCCATCCGTCCTGCGTGTGCCGCGCCAGCCGCACGGCCAGCATCACGCAGCGCACGCGCGGATGGTCGGCATGCTTGTCATCGGCCAGACGCTGCAGCAGCTCGGGCAGGTGCCAGACCTGCATCAGCGACTGCGCCAGGTCCTGCAGCTCGATGTTCAGCACTTCGCGCTGCACGGCCGACGAACGCAATGCGGGATCGGCCTTCTGGATCTGGGCGATGCGCAGCGCCAGGGCCGGCGCATGCAGCCACAGCAGCATCTCGCAGAAGTCGTGGATCAGCGCCGCCTCCTGGATCACGACGGCGTCCTCGTCCATGCGATGGATGGCGAAGGACAAGGCGAAATTGGCGGCGCGGTGGGAGCGGCGGACCACGCGCTGCAGGCCCATCAGCGCGGCAGGCGGCTGGTCTCCCAGCCAGGTCATCACGTCCTTCTGGCTGCCGAAGGCGTTGAAGAAGGGGGTCACGCCCATCATCACGATGGCCTCGGTGACGGTCTCGGCCCCGGTGACCGTGCGCGAGCGGCGGCGGCTTTCCACCTCGATCAGCACCTTGAGGGTCATCAGCGGGTCGCTGGCCACGCTCAGGGCCAGCGTCTGCGCATCGACGTTGCCGTGCTCGTCCTCGGTTTGCTTGAGCAGCGCGAGTTCTTCGACGGTGGTCGGCAGCACGGGGATCTCGACACTGCGGAAGTGCCGGGTCCAGGACGCCAGATCGTGTAGAGGCTGGGACAGCATCGGAATACTCCTGGCCGCCCGCCGTCTGCCGGTTCATCGCATCCACCGGCCGGACTGCTGGAGGCCTTGAGCCGGGTATCGACGCCGGTTTTGCGCGACTTGAGGCGGGTATCCGCCCGGTACGGGCGGCGGCGCCAGATTGGACGCGGCCGCCGCGTGGCGCAATGCAGGGTTTCGGCAGTTACTTGCCGGTCAGCGAACCCTTCAGGTCCGAATCCACCGGGTGCTCGCCCAGCCAGATCTTCAGCAGGCCTTGATAGAAGTCCTCGCCCGGGATGTCCTTTCCCTTCTGCTGGCCGTCGACCAGCACGCGGGTGCCGGCGCCGGGGACGAAGTCCAGGTGCAGGGCCATGCCCTTCTTGGCCTCGCCGAAGCTGTAGATCAGGTTCTTCAGTTCGTCGAGCCGGGACTGCAGCTTGGTCATCTCCTGCGGGGTGTGGTTGGCGGTGAAGCCCTTGACCAGGGCGTCGGCGAACTCGGCGGCGGTCAGGTTCATCAGCAGCACGGCGTGCACGCTCTTCGGGCCGGACTGGGCGACCAGGGTCTGGGCGCTACCGTCCTTCTTGGGCACGTACAGCCCGGCGGCGTAGACACTCATGAAGAACTTCGTGCGGACGCCGGCCCCGTTGAGGCTGATGGACTGGCCACCGACCTGGGTGTTGTCCTCGAACTTGACGCCCTTGACGTCGATGGCGGCCTGGGCCGGGAGCTGGGTGATCAGGATGGCGGCGGCGGCCGCGGCGCTACGCAGAACGTTCTTCATTTGGGATCCTTTCTTGAACTCGGAGCGGGCGCCGCGATGGCGGCGCAGGGGATTCAACGCGCGACCGCATACATCGGTTGGCCGGGCGGGGGGGCGCAGTATTGCAGTGCAGCAAGCCGGCCTTGTCAGCGGGCGTTACAAGCGGCGTGACAAGTGCCGAAATCCAATCTCAGCTGGCAATCGGACTGCCTGCGGTAGTCACAAAGCACAATGCCGTCATGAGTTTTCTCGTCATCGATATTGGAAACACGCGCCTGAAATGGGCGGTGTATGCGCAGGCCGATCCCCACGCCACCTTGCTGGGCAGCGGCGCGGCCATGCTGGAAGCCATAGACGACCTGGCCCGCGCGCACTGGCGCGGCATGCCGCGGCCCGAAGGCATGCTTGGTTGCGCGGTCGCGGGCGACGCGATCCGCCGCCGGGTGGAGGAGCAACTGGCCGAGGCCTGGCAGCTGCAGCCCTGTTGGGCCGGTTCAGGCTCCAGCGCGGCAGGTGTGCACAACGGCTATGAACACCCCAACCGCCTGGGCGCGGACCGCTGGGCCGCCCTGCTGGGTGCGCGTGGCCGCATGGTGGATCGTGCGGATGGCGGGCCGGTGGCACCGGCGCTCGTCGTGATGGTGGGCACGGCCGTCACCGTCGATGCACTGGACCATGAGGGCAACTTCCTCGGCGGCCTGATCCTGCCCGGCTTCGGGCTGATGCTGCGTGCGCTGGAGATCGGTACCGCCGGTCTCAAGGTGCCTACCGGCGACGTGCGGGATTTCCCGACCAATACCAGCGATGCATTGATGAGTGGCGGTGCCGACGCCATCGCGGGCGCGCTGGAGCGCATGCACCGGCGCCTGGAGCGCCGCTGCGGCATGGCACCCAAGCTCATCCTGTCGGGCGGCGCGGCGTCCAAGCTCGCGGCCAGCGTCGAACTGCCGCACGAGCAGATCGAGACGCTGATCTTCGAGGGGCTGCTGCGCCTGGCTGCTCAACGCTGACCGGCGAAATCGGCCCGGGCGCCAGGCCGCCTCAGCAGCACCGGTTCAACGCTCCCGCCGGCATCACCGGCTGGTGGGGGCGGCAGGGGCTGCCCCAAGCCGGCCCCGCCCCTCGAGGACCGGTCCGCGTATTCGCGGACCGAGGGACTCACAGGATGTAGCGGGAGAGGTCCTCGTTGCGGGCAAGCTCGCCGAGCTTGCCGTCCACATAGGCGCGGTCGATCTGCACCTGCTGGCCCGAGCGGGCCGGCGCGTCGAAGGAGACCTCGTCGAGCAGGCGCTCCATCACCGTAGACAGGCGGCGTGCGCCGATGTTCTCGGTACGCTCGTTGACCTCCCAGGCGATCTCGGCGAGGCGGCGGATGCCGTCGGGGGTGAAGTCCAGCTGCACGCCCTCGGTCAGCAGCAGGGCCTGGTACTGGCGCGTCAGGCTGGCATGGGTCTGCACGAGGATGGCCTCGAAGTCGGCCACCGACAGCGCGGTGAGTTCGACGCGGATCGGGAAGCGGCCCTGCAGCTCGGGGATCAGGTCGCTGGGCTTGCTGAGATGGAAGGCGCCCGAGGCGATGAAGAGGATGTGGTCCGTCCTCACCATGCCGTACTTCGTGTTGACGGTCGTGCCCTCGACCAGTGGCAGCAGGTCGCGCTGCACGCCCTGGCGCGAGACCTCGCCGGACTGGCCTTCGGAGCGCGAGGTGACCTTGTCGATCTCGTCGATGAAGACGATGCCGTTCTGCTCGGCATTGCTCACTGCGCGGGCGCGGGTCTCGTCCTCGTTGACCAGCTTGGCGGCTTCCTCGTCGACCAGCAGCTTGCGCGCCTCGGCGATCCTCACCTTGCGCTGCTTCTTCTTGCCCGTGCCGATCTGCGCGAACATGCCGCGCAGCTGCTCGGCCATCTCCTCCATGCCGGGCGGGCTGACGATCTCCATCTGGTTGCCGCGCGGCTCGGCCAGTTCCAGCTCGATCTCCTTGTCGTCCAGCTGCCCCTCTCGCAGGCGCTTGCGCATGACCTGGCGGGCGGTGTTGTCGGTCTGGTCGGCGGTGGAGGCGATGCCGAATTCGGCGCGCGGCGGCGGCACCAGCACGTTGAGCAGGCGATCCTCGGCGGCGTCCTCGGCCTTGCCGCGCAGCTCGCGCACCTGGCGCTCGCGCTCCTGCTTGACCGAGGACTCGATGAGATCGCGCACGATGGAGTCCACGTCCTTGCCGACGTAGCCGACCTCGGTGAACTTGGTGGCCTCGACCTTGATGAAGGGCGCATCGGCCAGCCGCGCGAGGCGGCGCGCGATCTCGGTCTTGCCCACGCCGGTGGGGCCGATCATCAGGATGTTCTTGGGCGTGATCTCGTGGCGCAGGCTGTCGTCCACCTGCTGGCGGCGCCAGCGATTGCGCAGGGCGATGGCCACGGCGCGCTTGGCGTCCTTCTGGCCGACGATGTGGCGGTCGAGTTCGGCGACGATCTCTGCCGGGGTCAGTGAGCTCATGACGATTGGATTTCCAGGGTCTCGATCGTGTGATGCTGGTTCGTGTAGATGCACAGCTCACCCGCGATCTCGAGCGATTTCTTGACGATCTGGTCGGCGTTGAGCTGGGTCTCGGCCAGCAATGCGCGCGCGGCCGCCTGCGCATAGGCGCCGCCGGAGCCGATGGCGACGATGCCGTACTCGGGCTCGAGCACGTCGCCGTTGCCGGTGATGATCAGCGAGCTCTCGGCATTGGCGACGGCCAGCATCGCCTCCAGCCGGCGCAGCACGCGGTCGGTGCGCCAGTCGCGCGTGAGCTCGACAGCGGCGCGCGCCAGGTGGCCCTGGTGCTTCTCCAGCTTGGACTCGAAGCGCTCGAAGAGGGTGAAGGCATCGGCCGTGGCGCCGGCGAACCCGGCGAGCACCTGATCGCGATAGAGCTTGCGCACCTTGCGCGCGCTGGCCTTGACGACGATGGTGCCCAGGGTCACCTGGCCGTCGCCGCCCAGCGCAACCAGGCCGGGACGGCGCACGCTGACGATGGTGGTGCCGTGGAAGACGGGGTGTTCGGAGGAGGACATGCGCAGATGGTAAGCGCGATGCGCCGCCGATCAGGCCGCAAGGTCAGGCCCCTGTCGAGGGGTGGGCGGGGTCTCGTCAGACCTGGCGAATCCGCACTCGCGCGTGCTCGTTGATGCCCATCGCGCCGAAGAACAGCGCCACCAGCCGGTTGGCATCCTCGAAATGGATCGTGCGGTTCTCGCCGCGGCGCGAGAGCACCCAGTTCAGCAGGTCGCCGGCCGCGATGAAGTCCACGCGGATGAGGCGCGAGCACGACAGGCTGACGATGACCGCCGCACCCAGCTCCGCTTCCAGCGCACTGAGCGTGCCGCTGACGTCGCCCACCATCTGGCCGCTGAGTTCCAGCGAGGCCACCTGCAGCACGCTGGGCTCGTCCTCCAGCCGGGATTCGACGAAGCTGGTGGCGACCTCGCTGATCTTGGACAGCGGCGCGCGGGTGGTGATGCCCGTCTCGGTCTCGTGCACTTCGATCTTGCAGGAGGCGGATTCCCAGGACGGCGGCGAGACCTCGTAGGTGACGCAATAGTCGATGGCAACCTCGTCGAACTGGTCGCTGCGGTTGACCATGCGCAGCACTTCGAGGCGCAGCAGCCAGAAGGCCGGGTCCATGTCGCGTGCGCCCACCGGGGCGGTCTCGACGATGAGGTCCAGCAGGTGCTGGGCGCCCAGCCAGCGCATCGAATGCGGCTCGCGCGACCAGGCGCGCAGCAGCTGGGCCAGGTCGTGGGCGCCGTGCGGGTCGATCGCCGCCAGTGGGGTCCAGTCCAGCACCCAGGGGTAGGGCATCTGGATCAACTGGGAGCGCAGCGCGGCGACGGTCTCGGCTTCCAGGATCTCGGGGGCCACCCAGCCCACGGCATCGGATGGGGCGCTGGCGTGGCTGGCGCCGCTCTTCTTCTGTGCGGCGGCGGTGGCCTCGGCCACCTGCTGCGGCAGCGAGAACCATTGCGGCGCGGACTGGCCGAAGAGCTGCGCGTACTCGACTGCCAGGGTTTCGAATTTCTGGTGCTGGTCGGTGGCGCGGTAGAGGTCGAACAGGACCAGCCAGGTCTCGCTGTGGTCGGCCCGGCGCCCGCCGGGGGCGACCAGCGCGGCCAGCGAACGTTCGCACTGGTCGAAGTCGGCGTTGGCGAAGGCGATGACGGCCTCGTCCAGTTCGGGATCGTGGACGACTTCGCTGACATCGATGTCGCCGATGCCGGTGATGGCGCCGACCACCGGGGCCTTGTTCAGGCCGGTGCCGACGACCACGGCAGCCGTCGAGTGGCCTGCCGATCGCGCGGCGGCCACGACTTCGGCGGAGATGGTGTCCGCGTCCAGCGACGGCACGCCGCCGGGCAGCGTGGCTGGCTGGGTCGGGGCGTTGAAGAAGGCGGAGTTGTGTTCCTGCTGGGCAGCGTGGCGGCGAAGGGACTCGCCCACCATCTGCTGCTCGATCGCGTCGATCTTGGCCTTGACCTCGGCGTCGGATCGGCCGACGCCGTCCGGGGCGCGCGGCTCGGAATCCAGGTTGGACATCCCGATGCCGTTGTCCACGGAGCCGGCCAGGCCCTCGCGGCGGATCTTGCGCAGCATGTCGAACTCGCGCTTGCGCACGAAGTCGTTGCGCCGCTTGCGCTCGATCATGGCCTTGATCTCGGACTTGGCGAACTCGCTCTCGCGGTTCTCCTCGCCGTTGGTGTTCAGGTCGGCCCAATCCGTCGTGGGGTTCGCCACGAAGCGCGCGACCTTGCGCAGGAATCCCGGGTTGTCCTTGTCGTCAGCCATCTCGGGAGCATTCTGCGACACGCGCCGCGTTCGCACCGCACCCCAGGCCCGGGGTTTGTGCGTTCATTGCGGCGCGCGGGATTGGATTCATCGGAACCTGTGGCTCAGGGACAACCCCCAAGGCCGTCGGGATCAGTCCCCGAACAGCTTCTGCTTGAGTTCGCGGCGCTGCTGGGCCTCGATGGTCAGGGTGGCGGTGGGGCGGGCGATCAGCCGGCCCAGGCCGATGGGCTCACCGGTCTCGTCGCAGTAGCCGTATTCGCCGGCCTCGATGCGCGAAAGCGCCTGGGAGATCTTCTTCAGCAGCTTGCGCTCGCGGTCGCGGGTGCGCAGCTCCAGGGCGTGCTCTTCCTCGATGGTCGCGCGGTCGGCCGGGTCGGGGACGATGGAGGTGTCCTCGCGCAGGTGTTCCGTCGTCTCGTCGGCGTTGGACAGCAGGTCGTTCTTGAGTTCCTCCAGCCTGGCGCGGAAGAAATCCAGCTGCTTGTCATTCATGTACTCGCCGTCGGGCATGGCCAGCAGTTCGGGCTCGGACAACTCCCGACCGGACTTGGACTTCCAGGCATTGGCGAGTTTCGGATCCGCCTTGGCGGTGCTTACTGCAGAGGGCATAGGTGAATGGATCTTTTCTGGGCCCCGGGGGGCCGGTTTGGTCGAAGCGGCGGCTGCCGGTGCAGCGGCTGCTTCGACGACAGCCACTGCTTCTCCCGCGGGAGCGGCGGACTTGGCCGGCTTGGCGGTCGTCTTGGCAGTGGCGGCGGTCTTGGGCTTTTCCGTGGCGGCGGGCGTCTTGGCCGCCGCCTTGGCGGCAGGCGACGCCTTGGCCGCCGCTGTCTTGGCGGCGGGCTTGGCTGCTGTCTTGGCGGCAGCTTTGGTAGCGCTTTGGGCCGAGGTCTTGCTCACAGGGTTCTCCTCGTGGCGGAAACCGCCCCTCCTACAGGATGCGACCGTGGTGCCTGATTTCAGGCGCGGCGGATTGTAGCCACGGGCTCGCGCCTTCCACCGGGCGGAAAAACGCCATGCTCGCCGGCCAGTCGGCCGCTTGGATCAGGCCAGGCATTGCTCCAGTCCCTGGCGGAAGACGTCCTGGGGCAGGTCGATGCCGATGAACACCATCTTGCTGACCTTGGCCTCGCCCGGCGCCCACTTGGGGCCGGTGTCGCTGCCCATCAGCTGGTGCACGCCCTGGAACACGACCTTGCGGTCCATGCCCTTGACGTTCAGCACGCCCTTGTAGCGCAGCATGCGCGGCCCGTAGATCTGCACCATCGCGCCGAGGAAGTCTTCCAGCTTGGCGGCGTTGAAGGCCTTGTTGCTGCGGAAGACGAAGGACTTCACGTCGTCCTCGTGGGCGTGGTGGTGGGGGTGGTCGCAATGCTCGCCGTGCGCATGGTCGTGGTCGTGGCCATGGTGGTGGTGATGGTCGTGGTCCGCGGCCTTGAGGAACTCGGGGTCGATGTCCAGCTTGGCGTTCAGGTTGAAGCCGTGCAGGTCGAACACATCCTTGATCGGCACCTCGCCGAAGTGCACGCGCTGCTGGGGCGCGCGCGGGTTCATGTGCTTGATGCGATGGGACAGCTCGTCGGTGGCCTGTGCGTCGGCGAGGTCGGCCTTGCTGATGAAGATGCGGTCGGCGAAGCCCACCTGGCGGCGCGCCTCCAGGCGGTCGTTGAGCTGCTGGTCGCCGTGCTTGGCGTCCACCAGCGTCAGGATGGAATCCAGCAGGAAGTTCTCGGCGATCTCGTCGTCCATGAAGAAGGTCTGGGCCACGGGGCCGGGGTCGGCCAGGCCGGTGGTCTCGATCACCACCCGGTCGAAGTCGAGTTCGCCCTTGCGCTTTTTCTCCGCCAGGTCGGACAACGTGGTCCGCAGGTCCTCGCGGATGGTGCAGCAGACGCAGCCGTTGTTCATCTGGATGATCTGCTCCTTCGATTCAGCCACCAGGATGTCGTTGTCGATGTTCTCTTCGCCGAATTCGTTCTCGATGACGGCGATCTTCTGGCCGTGGGATTCGGTCAGCACGCGCTTGAGCAGGGTGGTCTTGCCGCTGCCGAGGAAGCCCGTGAGGATGGTGGTGGGAATCAGAGCCATGGGAAGTCAGGGGTTCGATGGGGTGGCCGCGCAGGATTGCACGAAAGCCGTCCTGCAATTGAGCGGCAAAGGTAAAGGCAGTTCGCCGGTTTTCAAGCGGCAAACCCGGAATCGGGCGGGCACGCCGCATGCAAGGCTCATGCTAGCGCCCTTCGGAGCGTCACGAGCATCAGGTATTCTTCAGCCCTCCCGACTTCCGACACTCCCTCGTGTCCGACCCCCACCCTAGTAGTCGGCCGCCTCGTGGCGGCGACCACCGTTCCCCCGCGGCCCGTGCCCCGCACGCGGATCGCCGCACCTTGTTCGAGCGCGTCGTCGAGTTCCTCTCGCCCGGCCTCGACTCCAAGGACGAGCTCATCGAATCCCTGGCCCAGGCCGAGCAGCGCGAGCTGATCGAGCCGCAGTCGCGCGTCATGCTCGAGGGCGTGCTGCGCATGGCCGACATGACGGCCGGCGACGTGATGGTCGCCGCCAAGCGCATGGATTTGCTGGATATCGACGCCCCCTACGACGAGCTGCTGGGCCTGGTGATCGACACCGGCCACTCGCGCTTCCCGGTATACGAGGGCAGCCGCGAGAACATCATCGGCATCCTGCTGGCCAAGGACCTGCTGAAATTGCAGCGCGCCCCCGAGCTGAACCTGCGCACCCTGCTGCGCACGCCGGTGCTGGTGCCCGAATCCAAGCGCCTGAACGAGCTGCTGGGCGATTTCCGCTCCAACCGCAACCACCTGGCCATCGTGATCGACGAGTTCGGCAAGACTGCCGGCCTCATCACCATCGAGGACGTGCTGGAGGAGATCGTCGGCGAGATCGAGGACGAGTTCGACGACAAGGATGGCGAGTCCGGCATCTTCACGCTGGCCGACGGCAGCCAGCGCGTGGCCGGCGACACGGCGATCGAGGCGGTCAACACGGCCTTCGGCGTGCACCTGCCGATCGACGACTTCGACACCATCGGCGGTCTCGTCGCCCACGAGCTGGGCCACGTGCCGCGCCGCGGCGAGGAACTGGAGTTCGGCGGCCTGTGCTTCCAGGCGCTGCTCTCGCGCGGCGGGTCCGTGCGCTGGTTCAAGGTGACGCCGTCGCTGCGCGAGACGCAGCACGACGTGCCGGATCGCGGCTGAGCGGCGGCTTGAGCGCGCCGCTGTTCGCCGGGGCCGCCCGGCCCCCTGCCACACGCCTGCCGCTGGCCGCGGACCTGGTGCTGGTCGTTGCGGCCGGCGTCCTCCAGGTCGCGGCCTATTCCCCCCTCCTGCTCGGTGTCGGGAGTCTGTGGTGGCTGCCGATGCTGGCGGCCGGCTGGCTGTGCTGGCGGGTCGCCGTGGCGCCTGGCCGGGGGCGTGCGTTCCTGCTGGGCTGGTTCTACGGCACGGCCTGGCTGGTGGCCGGCACCGGCTGGCTCTACATCAGCATGCATCGCTATGGCGGCTTGCCGTCGTGGCTGGCCGGGCTGGCGGTGCTGGCGTTGTCGGCCTTCCTGTCGCTCTACCTGGCGGTGGCGATGAACCTGTACGCGCGCTGGCGCAGCGGCCGGGCGCTGGCGGACGGCCTGCTCTTCGGCGCACTGTGGCTGGCGGCCGAACTGGCGCGGGGCATCCTCTTCACCGGTTTCCCCTGGGCGGGCAGCGGCTATGCCCAGGTGGACGGGCCGCTGGCCGTGCTGGCACCGTGGCTGGGCGTCTATGGCATCGGGGCGCTGTCGGCCGCGCTGGCCGCGGCGATCGTCGCGGCCCCGTCGCTGCGCACGCGTGGCGTGGCAGCCGGCGTGCTGGCACTGGCGGTCGCGGCCGGCTCGCTGCTGGCCCCGGCGGGACACACCCAGGCCGCCGGCCGCCTGCGCGTCAGCCTGCTGCAGGGCAACGTGCCGCAGGAGCAGAAGTTTTCCCCCGAGCACCTGCCCGAGACCCTGATCTGGTACGGCCGTGCCATCGTCGGCGCGCAGGGCGACCTGGTGCTGGCGCCCGAGACGGCCATACCGCTGCTGCCCTCGCAGATGCCCGGGGACTACTGGGAGGCCATCGCCGCCGCCTTCGCCAAGGGCGATCGCTCGGCCCTGATCGGCGTGCCGCTGGGCGACGAGCGCCACGGCTACTCCAACTCCGTGGCCGGCCTGTCGCCGCGGACCACCGGCCTGAAGAACGGCATCTACCAGTACGACAAGCACCACCTGGTGCCCTTCGGCGAGTTCATCCCGCTGGGCTTCCGCTGGTTCGTCGACCTGATGCGCATCCCGCTGGGCGACTTCAACCGCGGCAGCCTGGTGCAGCCGCCCTTCGAGGTGCGCACGGCAGCCGGTGGCACGCAATGGGTGGCCCCCAACATCTGCTACGAGGATCTGTTCGGCGAGGAACTCGCCGCGCGCCTGGTCCGTGGCGCCCACCAGGCGACGGTCTTTGCCAACGTCAGCAACATCGCGTGGTTCGGCGACGAGCTGGCCATCGCCCAGCACCTGCAGATCTCGCGCATGCGTACGCTGGAGCTGCAGCGGCCGATGATCCGCGCCACCAACACCGGCGCCACGGTGGTGATCGACCACACCGGGCGGGTCACCCAGGCGCTGGAGCCGCACACCCGCGGTGCCCTGGTGGCCGAGGTGGAGGGCCGCAGCGGCCTGACGCCCTACGCGCGCTGGGCGGGCGCCTTCGGGCTGTGGCCCTTGATCGGACTCAGCGCCGCCGTCCTGGCCTGGCGCGGGCTGGCCGCCCGCCGGGCCCGGCAGGGGCGGTAGAGGCCGGCCCGTAGAATCGGCGACCCTGCGGCGCGGCCATCGGCCCGCCGCTTCCCCCCGAATCGACATCGCACCCTGCGCAGGCGGCCGCTCGCCTGCCGTCCTCACCATGCTGACCTTCCAGCAACTCATCCTCCGCCTGCAGGAATACTGGGACCGCCAGGGCTGTGTGCTGCTGCAGCCCTACGACATGGAAGTCGGCGCCGGCACCAGCCACACGGCGACCTTCCTGCGCGCCATCGGCCCCGAGCCATGGCGCGCCGCCTACGTCCAGCCCAGCCGCCGCCCCAAGGACGGCCGCTACGGCGAGAACCCGAACCGCCTGCAGCACTACTACCAGTACCAGGTGGTGCTCAAGCCCGCGCCGGCCGACATCCTGGAGCTCTACCTTGGCTCGCTCGAGGCCCTGGGCTTCGACCTGAAGAAGAACGACATCCGCTTCGTCGAAGACGATTGGGAGAACCCGACGTTGGGCGCCTGGGGCCTGGGCTGGGAGGTCTGGCTCAACGGCATGGAGGTGACGCAGTTCACCTACTTCCAGCAGGTCGGCGGCATCGACTGCAAGCCCATCACCGGCGAGATCACCTACGGCCTGGAGCGCCTGGCGATGTACCTGCAGGGCGTGGAGAGCGTCTACGACCTCGTCTACGCGCCGGGCGTGAAGTACGGCGACGTGTTCCACCAGAACGAGGTCGAGCAGTCCACCTACAACTTCGAGCACAGCAACGTCGAGTTCCTGCTGGGCGCCTTCACCAACTACGAGACCCAGGCCAGGTACCTGATGGAGCAGCAGCTGGCGCTGCCGGCCTACGAGCAGGTGCTCAAGGCCGCCCACACCTTCAACCTGCTGGATGCGCGCGGGGCCATCAGCGTGACCGAACGCGCCGCCTACATCGGCCGCATCCGCAACCTGGCGCGCGCCGTGGCGGCGAGCTACCGCGACAGCCGCGCCCGCCTGGGCTTCCCGATGGCGCCGCGCGAGTGGGCCGATGAAGTGATCGCCGGCCTGAACAAGGCCAAGGGCGGAGACGAACCTGGCGCCAAGACTGCTGTTTGAAGACCATGACCACCCCCCTGCTCGTAGAACTCTTCGTCGAGGAACTCCCGCCCAAGGCGCTGAAGAAGCTGGGCGAGTCCTTCGCCGGCACGCTGGCCGACTCGCTGAAGGCCCAGGGCCTCGCGCCCACCGACGCCGCCGTCACGCCTTACGCCTCGCCGCGCCGCCTGGCCGTGCACGTGTCCGCCGTCGCGCCGAAGGCCGCCGACAAGGCCGTCTCGGTCAAGCTGATGCCCGTGGCCGTGGGCCTGGACGCCTCGGGCAACGCGACGCCCGCGCTGCTGAAGAAGCTGGCCGCCGTCGGCGCCGGCCCCGAGGCCGTGGCGCAGCTCAAGCGCCAGCCCGACGGCAAGGCCGAGGCGCTGTTCTTCGACAGCACCCAGGCCGGCGCCACGCTGGCCGAAGGCCTGCAGAAGGCCCTCGACGAGGCCCTGGCCAAGCTGCCCATCCCCAAGGTCATGAGCTACCAGCTGGAGACCGGCAGCGGCGCCGATTTCCGCCCCGGCTGGACGACCGTGAACTTCGTGCGCCCGGCCCACGGCCTGGTGGCGCTGCACGGCGACCAAGTGGTGCCGGTCGGCACGCTGGGCCTGAACGCCGGCCGTGAGACGCACGGCCATCGCTTCGAGGCCAAGGTGGATCCGGTGGTGCTGAAGAGCGCCGACAGCTACGCGCAGCAGCTGCAGGAAGAAGGCGCCGTCATCGCCTCCTTCGAGGCCCGCCGCGCCGAGATCGCACGCCAGCTCGCTGCCGCGGCCGCCCAGGCCGGCAACGGCCTGAAGCCCATCGCCGATGACGCCCTGCTCGACGAGGTGACCGCCCTGGTCGAGCGTCCCAACGTCGTCACCGGCCAGTTCGAGGACGCCTTCCTGGAAGTGCCGCAGGAGTGCCTCATCCTGACGATGAAGGCCAACCAGAAGTACTTCCCGCTGCTGGACGCGGCGGGCAGGCTGACCAGCCGCTTCCTCATCGTCAGCAACATCAGCCCGGCCGACGCCAGCGCCGTGATCGGCGGCAACGAGCGCGTCGTGCGCCCGCGCCTGGCCGACGCCAAGTTCTTCTTCGACCAGGACCGCAAGAAGACGCTGGAGTCGCGCGTCGGCGGCCTGGCCAAGGTGGTCTATCACAACAAGCTGGGCACCCAGGGCGAGCGCGTCGAGCGCGTGCGTGCCATCGCCCGGCAGATCGCCCAGCAGGTGGGCGACGCGCAACTGGTGAAGCTGGCCGACCAGGCCGCGCAACTGGCCAAGGCCGACCTGCTGACCGACATGGTCGGCGAGTTCCCCGAACTGCAGGGGATCATGGGTGGCTACTACGCCCGCCACGACGGCCTGCCCGAGTCCGTGGCCCTGGCCATCGAGGACCACTATCGCCCGCGCTTCGCCGGCGACGAGCTGCCGCGCGAGCGCACCGGCCTGATCGTGGCCCTGGCCGACAAGCTGGAGACCTTGGTCGGCCTGTTCGGCATCGGCCAGCTGCCCACCGGCGACAAGGATCCCTTCGCGCTGCGCCGCCATGCGCTGGGCGTGATCCGCATGCTGGTGGAGGCCGACCTGCCGCTGCAGTTGGAGCCGCTTCTGAAGCAAGCGGCCAGCGCCTTCGGCAGCCTGATCACCGATGCCACGCCGCAGTTGCTGGAGTTCTTCTACGACCGCCTGGCCGGCTCGCTGCGCGAGCAGGGCTACAGCGCGCAGGAAGTCGAAGCCGTGCTGGCGCTCAAGCCGCAGCGCCTGGCCGACGTGGCCCAGCGCCTGGCCGCCGTGCGCGCCTTCGCGGCCTTGCCCGAAGCCGCCGCGCTGGCGGCCGCCAACAAGCGCGTGGGCAACATCCTGAAGAAGGCCGAACGCACGGTGGAAGCCCAGGTCGATCCGGCCTTGCTGAAAGAGGCCGCCGAGGCCGCGCTGAACGAGGCCCTGGCCAAGGTGAAGCCGCAGGCCGACGCCGCCTTCGACGGCGGCGACTACACCGCATCGCTGAAGGCCCTCGCCGCGCTGCGCGCCCCGGTGGACGCCTTCTTCGACGGCGTGATGGTCAACGCGGACGATGCTGCATTGCGGGCAAATCGCCTGGGCCTGCTCGCCACCCTGCACGCGGCCATGAACCGTGTGGCCGATCTCTCGAAGCTGGTGAATTGACCGCCCCGCCGCTGCGCTGCAGCGGCTGCCCCCAGGGGCGCCAAGAAAGCTTGGGGCGGCCCGGCGCTTTCTTGGCTGCGTACTAACTGACGTCGGCGTGCGTCTCAGGCAACGTTCGTTTCCTGAAGCGTTCGGACTAGGAGACAATCCGGGCCTCCTTTGGTGCCAGGGGTTTAGGCATGAAGCTGGTCATCATCGACCGCGACGGCACCATCAACGAGGACCGCGACGATTACGTGAAGTCCGTCGACGAGTGGGTGCCGATCGCAGGTTCACTGGAAGCGATCGCGAAACTGAACCAGGCGGGCTGGCAGGTGGTCATCGCGACCAATCAGTCGGGGCTGGGAAGAGGGCTGTTCGACATGTCGGCGCTCAACGAGATGCATGCGCAGATGAACCGCATCCTCGTCGGCCTCGGTGGCCGCGTGGAGGCGATCTTCTTCTGCCCGCACGCGCCGGCCGACGCCTGCGATTGCCGCAAGCCGCTGACCGGCCTGCTCACCGCCATCGCCCAGCGCTTCAACGTCGAGCTGTCCGGCGTGCCCATCGTCGGCGACATGCCGCGCGACCTGCTGGCCGGAGTGGCCGTAGGCTGCGAGCCGCACCTGGTGCGCACCGGTCAGGGCGCCCTGCTGGACGCGCCCCGGTTGTCCGAGCTTCGCCGCCAGGCCAAGGGCCTGTGCGTGCATGCCGACCTGGCCGCCTTCGCCGATTTCCTGATTGCCCGTGAACACCGCAAAGGCTCCGCCGCCAGGCGCAAAATCGCCGACGAGCCCGACGCCCTGGAGTTAGCCTGATGCGCAAGTTGCGCGACGCCCTGAGATCCGCCCTCTTCATCCTCTGGATGATCGTCACCGTGGTCCCCTGGGGGATCATGATGTGCACCCTGTCCATCGTCCTGCGCGGCAAGCCGATGTTCTGGCTGGCCGCGGGCTGGCTGAAGATCGCGCTGTTCGGTGCCCGCAACATCTGCGGCATCACGCACCGCATCCAGGGCTGGGAGCACATCGAGGCCGCGCACCGCGAGGGCCGCCAGATCATCCTCTGCTCCAAGCACCAGTCGACCTGGGAGACCTTCTTCTACCCGACCGTGATGCCGCGCGAGCTGAGCTACGTGTTCAAGCGCGAGCTGATCTACGTGCCCTTCTTCGGCTGGTCGATGGCGCGGCTGGACATGGTCCACATCGACCGCTCCAAGGGCTCGGCCGCGTGGGAGCGCGTCGCGCGCCAGGGCGCCGACTTCATGGGCAAGGGCTACTGGATCATCATGTTCCCGGAAGGCACGCGCATCCCGCGCGGCCAGGCCGGCAACTACAAGACGGGCGCCGCGCGTCTGTCGATCAGCTCGGGCGCGGCCATCGTGCCGATCGCGGTGAACTCGGCCAGGCATTGGCCCAAGAAGGGTTTCGTCAAGACGCCGGGCGTCATCGACGTGTCCTTCGGCGCGCCCATCGCGCCGGCCGGCCACACGCCCGAGTCGCTGATGGCGCAGGTGCAGGACTGGATCGAGGCGGAGATGCGGCGCATCGATCCGCAAGCCTATGCCGGGGAGGCGTCCCAGCCCTCGGCCCCGCCCATGCGCGCATCGCGGGCCGGCTGACGATGAACGCGCGCCGCCCCACCAGGACGCAGCCGGACCCCCGGCAGATGAGCCTGTTGTGGGAGGGCGCGGCCGAAGCGCCTGCCGATCCCATACCCCCGCAACACCCCGCCCCCCGGAAGATGAGCGAGCCCTTCCGCAGCGAGCCGCCCGCCGTGCACGTGCCTGCACCGCCGGTGCAGCCCGAGCGCGTGCAGCCACCCGCCGCCGGCGTGGCCTTTCGCCACCCGCAGGCCTCGCGCGAGATCCGCCTGGGCGAGGTGCTGATCGCCTACGAGTTCAAGCGCGCCCGCCGCCGCAGCATCGGCATGGTGGTGGGCACCGACGGCCTGAGCGTGCGCGCGCCGCGCTGGTCCAGCGTGGCCGACGTGGAGGCCGCGCTGCGCGAGAAGACGCGCTGGATCTGCACCAAGCTGGCCGAGCAGCGCGAGCGCTCGCGCCGCCTGGAGGCCGCGCGCATCGAATGGCGCGACGGTACCGCGCTGCCTTTCCTGGGCGAGACCGTGATCGTCGTGCTGGACACGCGCGTCACCGGCACCCAGCTGCAGGCCGAGGCCCAGGCCCTGCCCGGTGTGCCGCGGCTGACGCTGCACGTGGGCCTGCACCACACGGCGGCACCCGAGCAGATCCGCGACACCGTGCAGGCCTGGCTGCAGCGCCAGGCGCGCCGCGTCTTCCTGGAGCGCTGCGAGACCTTCGCGCAGCGCCTGGGCGTGCGCATGACCAAGCTTGTGCTGTCGTCGGCGCAGACGCGCTGGGGCAGCGCCAGCGCCGACGGCGTGATCCGGCTGAACTGGCGCCTGGTGCACTTCGGCCTGCCGACCATCGACTACGTGGTCGCTCACGAACTCGCGCACCTGCGCGAGATGAACCACAGCCCGGCGTTCTGGGACGTGGTGCGCTCGGTCATCCCGGACCTGGATGCGGCGCGTGAGCGCCTGAAGCACGAGATCCTTCCCGATCTCGGCGCTTGAAGTTCAGTCCGGCGCGCTGAACATCCAGACGCCCCGCGCGTCCTTCTCCCGCGCCAGCCGGCCGCGCAGCCACAAGTAGTTCAGGTGCGCCACCGCCTCGCCCATCGCGAAGGTAGTCTGGTGCAGGTCCAGCTTGCGGTGGAACAGCGGCTCCAGCAGCTCGGCCGCGTGCTGCGGGCGTTCGCGGCAGGCCTGCATCACGACCTCCAGCCGGTCGGCGTGGTGGGCATGCAGCGCGTCGATGCGCGCATGGGCGCCGTGGAAGGGGAAGCCGTGCGAGGGCAGGACCAGGGTGTCGGCCGGCAGCGCGCGCAGCCGGTCCAGCGATGCGAGATAGAGGCCCAGCGGGTCACCCTCGGGCTCGTATTCGGCGACGCTGACGTTGGTGGAGATGCGCGGCAGCAGCATGTCGCCGGAGATCAGCACGCCGCGCGCCGGGCAGTGCAGGGCGATGTGTTCGGGCGAGTGGCCGTAGCCGGCCAGGCAGTGCCAGTCCTCGCCGCCGATGCGCAACGCCTGGCCGCCGATCAGCCGCGCGTGCTGCGCGGGCAGGCCGGGCACCAGCATCGAGTAGTAGCCGCTGCGCTTGCGCACGCCGTCGTGCGCGCCCGTGTCGGTCAGGCCATGCGTGGCCAGGAAGGCTGCGGCGCGTTCGCCGCCGTTGCCGTTGTTGTTCTGCAGGGCCAGCTGGGCGCCGTAGTACTCGCCGGCACTGATCCACACGCGGCAGGGCGCCTCGGGCGTGCTCCAGCGCTCGGCCATCCAGGCCGCGCAGCCGATGTGGTCCGGATGCAGGTGGGTGACGACGACGCGCAGCACCGGCAAGCCGTCCAGTGCCGTCGCGAAGACCTGCTCCCAGGCCTGCTGCGTGGTGTCGTTGCCGAGCCCGCAGTCGACGACGGTCCAGCCCGCGCGGCCGCCGATCTCGTCGCGCAGCAGCCAGAGGTTGATGTGGTTGAGCTGGAAGGGCAGCCCCATGCGCACCCAGCGGATGCCGGGGACGAGGTCCCGTGCGGTGCCGGGTGGGGGCTGGTCTTGTCCGTAGGGGTAGGCGATCGAGGCGTCCGCGAGGGCAGGGGCGTTCATGCCTTGAGCGTAGCGCCGATCGCCGCGTCGCAGGCGAGCCCGGCTACTTCCTGGACTTCGGCGGTGGGATGTAGACGTACACCGGCGTCGGGCTGGGCGGCGGCAGCGGCATGGCTTCCTGGTCGGAGCGCACCGTGAAGTCCTCGACGGTGCCCGTGCCGTCGATATAGACCCAGATGCGCTTCTTGGTGATCGAGCCGGCCGGATGGTTGACCAGGTCCTGGAAGTAGGTCAGCAGCCGGCCGCCGGGGCTGGCCAGCGGATAGCCGCCGCGGCCGCTGGGCTGGCCCAGCGCGCGGATGACGTCGGCCTCGGTGGACACGCCCTTGGTGATCCTCGCGGCGGCGGCGGGGTCCGAGTTCGTCGCGTCGGCGGGAAAGCTGCTGGAGGAGTAGGCCGCGATCAGCACGCCATCGGACAGCATCACGGTGGTCCAGCGCGTGGGCTGCACGCCGGGCAGCACGCCGGTGTCGGAGGGCTTGCCGTAGGACCAGCGCAGCACGTCCACCACGATCGGCGAGGGCAGGTCGCGCCCCTTCCAGTCCTTCTTGTACGTGCCGGCCTCGCGCGAGCCGGGCGTGCCCAGCAGTTGCTGGACTTGCTCCGCCGTCGTCTCCCCGGGCTTGAGCCCGGCGCTGCGGCCGACGGGATAGTCCTGGCCGGTGGTCGCGCAGGCCTGCAGGATGAGCGCGGCCAGCGCGATGCCGCAGGCGCGCAGGAGCCGGACCGCCATCATTCGACCTTCAGGCTGTAGTCGAAGTCGGTCACCACCTTGGCGGCGTCGAACTCGATCGTCAGGCGCTTGACGTGGCTCTTGGCATCGGCCCACCAGCTCACCACGTAGATCCAGCGTTCGTTGCCCGGCTTCTTCGTGTAGGGATAGATGCTGCGGCCCGCCGGCGTGCCGAACAGCTGCTGCACCTCGGCCTGGGTGGTCACGCCGTTCTTCAGCCGGTTGACCGAGCCTTCGGGGAAGTTGGTGGACTCGCCGGCGAAAGTGCTGTCGGCGACGTAGAGCAACAGGGTATCGCCGGCCACGGCCACGAAGGCCGAGCGGGAGGGCTCCTTCTCGAGCCCGTCGCCGGCCGCGTTGCGGTCTTTCCAGTAGTAGCTGGTCCGCTCGACGATGACCGGCTGCGCCAGCTCGGTGCCCGAGAAGTCTTTCTTGACCGTCGTGATCTCGGTGCTGCGCGGGGTGCCGAGCGCGGCCAGGACCTGGGCCTTGGTGGTCTGCCCGGGCACGAAGCCGCGGGTCCGGGTGGCGTCGAACGGCGTGCCGAAGGTGGTCACGCAGGCGGTCAAGGCCATGGCAGCGGCGGCCAGCAGCCAGCCGGCCTTGCGGCGATGGAGCATCGGTTTTTCCCTGAAGTCTGGAATGAAGCTTTCCCGGCGGTCATCCGCGCGGGGCGCGCTCGATTCTTGCAGAGCCGAACGGGTGCGACGTCCCCGGGCCGCGGGGGGCGCCGCCAAGCCTTGAAAGGCCGTACGGCGGGATCCCACAAGTCGGATTCACGCTGGTTGCCTACACTGGACATCCCCCAACGGATGCAGCGGTCGCCAGCCGCTGCCAGCTCATGTCGATTCCCATCCTGTTCGAGAAG
>SCTQ01000055.1 GCA_004322345.1 Aquabacterium sp.
GCGGCGGTGGGCTTCATCGCGCTGTCGGGCGTGGCGGTGCTCAACGGGCTGGTGATGATCTCCTTCATCCGCAGCCTGCGTGAGCAAGGCATGGGCTTGGGCGCCGCAGTGCGCGAAGGTGCGCTGACGCGCCTGCGCCCGGTGTTGATGACCGCACTGGTGGCGTCGCTGGGATTCATCCCGATGGCACTGGCAACGGGCACGGGCGCCGAGGTTCAGCGGCCACTGGCTACGGTGGTCATCGGCGGCATCCTGTCGTCCACGGCCCTGACGCTGCTGGTGCTGCCCGTGCTGTACCGGCTGGCGCACCGGCGTGACGAAGACGAGCCCCAGCCCTCGGGCGAGGCCGCTGACGCGCCGGTGCTGACCGGCCCCACCGACGCGCACGCGGGCACCGCATGAGCGCCCGCGCACATCGCGCGGCAGAGGGCCTCCTCGAGCGAGGGGGCCCCTCATGACGCCCGCGGACGCCCATGCGGAGGAAGGGCTGTATGCCTGGGTCGGTGGCTTCTTGCTGGTGGCCCTGGTCTTCCTGCTGGCCTGGTGGATCTCCCGGCAGCCACCGCTGCCCAAACCCCCACCGCTGCCTCCGAAGTACAGCGCCCGGCTGCGGCAGCGCTTGCAAAAGCGCGGCAAAAGCACGGC
The DNA here is from genome assembly GCA_004322345.1 of Aquabacterium sp. GTDB lineage: Bacteria > Pseudomonadota > Gammaproteobacteria > Burkholderiales > Burkholderiaceae_C > Aquabacterium. Next base: position 646 of record SCTQ01000055.1, read on the forward strand.
GCCTGAGGACGCCGCCGACGGGGAGGCGGCCTCAGGGTCGCTCGCCCAGAACTCCACGGACCTGAACGATCAGGGCCATTCTTCTCCCCCCAAATCGACAAGAAAGGAGGCCCACCATGGGCGCAGGTCATGACCATGCCTTGCCTGCCAGCGGCAACGAACGTGCGCTGCGCTGGGCACTGGCGCTGACAGCCAGCTTCCTGATTGCGGAGGTCGTCGGCGGCGTGCTCACGGGCAGCCTGGCTTTGATCTCCGATGCGGCGCACATGCTGACCGACGCAGCCGCGCTGGCGATCGCCCTGGTGGCGATCCGCATCGGCAAGCGCGTGGCCGACAGCCGCCGCACCTTCGGGTACTACCGCTTCGAGATCCTGGCTGCGGCCTTCAACGCCGGGCTGCTCTTCGCCGTGGCGATCTACATCCTGGTGGAGGCCTACCAACGCCTGCGCTCCCCGCCGGAGATCCAGTCCACCGGCATGCTGGTGATCGCGTCCATCGGCCTGGTCGTCAACCTGGTGAGCATGCAGCTGCTGCGTGCCGGCCAGGACAGCAGCCTCAACATCAAGGGTGCCTACCTGGAGGTCTGGAGCGACCTGTTGGGGTCGGTCGGCGTCATCGTCGGCGCGTTGATCATCCGGTTTACCGGATGGGCCTGGGTGGACTCCGTGATCGCGGTGGGCATCGGCCTGTGGGTGCTGCCTCGCACCTGGGTGCTGCTGCGCGCCAGCATCAACATCCTGCTCGAAGGCGTACCGGAAGGCGTCGAACTCGATGCCATCCGCAAGGCCCTGGCCCAGACGGCTGGCGTGCGGGACGTCCATGACTTGCACGTCTGGGCCATCACCAGCGGCAAAGTCAGCCTGACCGTGCATGTGGTGACGGACGAGACCGCTCCGGATCCGCTCGCCCTTACGCAGCACCTGCGCGGCATGGTGGCCGAGCGCTTCGACATCCATCACTCGACCGTGCAGATCGAGCGCGAGCCGTGCGAGCAGGCCGCAGGCGACCACGGCTATGGCGTGGCATCGCCAGGCGCGCCGGCGGCCTCGCCGCCCGAGGGCCACGCCGAGCACGCTGGCCACTCCCACTGAGGAGCCGACATGACCAAGCTGACCTCCATCACCCAGGCCCTGTCCACGGATTCCCAGATGCACGTCGGCGTGCAGCGAACCCAGGACAGCGGCGCGATTGCCACCGCCGCAAGCGCCGAGGATGCTGCCCAGGGGGCCGATGCCGCAGATGGCGCGGCCCTCGCACACAAGGCAGCCGACCGAGACTTTCAGTCGGCCCTGCGCCAGGCCCGCAGCGGCAAGGACGACTTCGCGTCGCTCGTCCAGGAGCAGGCAGACGGATCCCATCTGCCGGCCATTCCGAGCACCAACGCCTTGTACAACTGCACGGTCTCCCTGGCCACGCCGAAGCCCGAGCAAGACAACCGCAGTGGCGGCAGCGCCGACACGGACGTCGAAGGCGACTAGGTCGCACGAGACGGCAGTTCATGCGCCACTGGTTGTGCCTGCTCCTCTTGGCCTGGTTCACGGCCCAGCTGCCGACGGTTGCCGCTGCCCTGAGCTGCAGTCACGAGCAAGGTGCGGCCGCGCAGCATTGGGGGCATCACTCGAAGCGGGACGCGGGCCAGACCGATCCTGGCGGCACAGATGGCGGCTCGGCGTGGCAATGCAGCGCGCCCAGTGATTCCTCTGACCTCGATGGGGACTGCGCCTTCTGTCACCTGGCGTGTTTCCAGCCAAGCGAGGTCGTCGTTGACCTGCCGGTCGCAGATCGGCGAAGCACGCTTGTAGCCCGTCCGACTCCACGCCTGTCATCGCACGTCTGCGAGGGCCGCGAGCGCCCCAACTGGCCGCTGCCGACCTGATTCGGCGGCGCCTCCCAACGCACGAGTTCCTCTCTGCCGCAGCAGCGCGGCCCGCCGAATTCCTCCCCGACGTTGCCCTTACAACCTGGAGAAGTTCGATGGATCTCTCGACGAAAACGCAGGCTACCCGTCCTGCCCAACCTGTTTCCCTGCTCAACCGAGCCACGGCACCTCGCAGGGCTCTTCCCCTCCTGGTTCTCGCTTTGGCCCTGACCGGGTGCGCCCAGGCCCCTCAAGTAGCCGGCTCGGATCGCTCCCAGTGCTTCCGAAGCCAGCAGCTGCAAGCGTGCGAGCCGGAGCCGACAAACACAGCCGATCGAACCCCGGCGTGCTTCCGTTCACTGCGGCTGAGCACCTGCGTCACGGCGCCAGGTGCGACGCCCGAGCAGGCCTCGCAGGTGCGTCGCCTGGCCTCTCGCACCGACAGCGGCCGCATCGTCGTCGTACGCGGCCAATGGGGCGACCTGCGTGGCGTGGCCGAGCCCTTGCTGGGCGGCGAGCCACTGCAGCAGATGATTCCGTACTCGGCCTTCGCGGTCGACGTTCCTGCGGGGCGGCACCAGCTCAGCACGGGCACCGACAGCACGGCTGCCACGGTCGACGTTGCCGCCGGCAGCGTGGTCGCCGTCGAGCTGAGGCGGCGGCTCGACACGCGGGACGCCTATGACGTCGTCCCGCTGGGACGGCAGGAAGCGCAGACCTTGATGCAGGGCATCCGGGTGCTGGGCCTGTTCGATCGAACGGCGCCGGCGGCGGGTGGTCCACGCCTGTGACGGCGTGCTCGCTGGCTGTATCTCAAAAAGAAGCCACCAGGACGCAGGGCCCTGGTGGCCAACGTGTAGGCGTAGTCATCGCGCCAGCACGCAGGCTCAGGGAGGTAGCCTGGCCAGCACGAGGCCGGCGCGCTGATTCTGGGTCGACCGGAAGAGCAAGATGACAGACCTGTCATCGGCATGAGCGCGCGGCGTGGGAGCCGCACTTCTAGATTCTGTCCATCGACGATCTCGAGCATCCCGCCTCGGTGATGCGGATCCCGTCGATCACAAGGAGCGCTCATGAACCTGCGAAAAATCCTCCCGATGGCCGCCGTCAGCCTGGTCGCCGCCTATTTCGGCCCCATGGCTCTGGCCTCGTCGGGACAGACCATGGCCAACGGCCGATCGGTGTACGGAATCGCCAATGCGACCGCGGCGGCCGACCGGACCGTCGATGTCTCGTCCGCCACCACGCTGAACGTCACCTGCGGCGAGACCGTGACCTTCCTCAGCGGCGGGCACTCCTTCACTTGGCGCTTCGACGTGCGCGGGCATCGGCCCTTCGACTTGAAGCAAGTGGCGCCCGCCGGCTTCCCGCTGCAGCGGCTCATGATCTACGTGAGCCCGAACGACCTGGAGCGTGGCTAGGGCCGGCCGCTACGGTGTCAGGCCTCGAGGACGCGAAGCTCCATCCCACCGTGATTCGATCGCCGCGGGCTGTTGCGAACGGTGCGCCCCCATGCATGCGTGCAATCGCGGCCACGATCGACAGCCCGAGACCGTGATGCTGGTTGGCGTTCGTGCGCGACGTGTCCCCGCGGTAGAACCGGTCGAAGAAGCGCTTGAGCGCTTCCGGCTCGACCGGCGGTCCGTCGTTTTGGACCTGCAGGGAGACCTCGTTGTCGTGGGCCTGGACGGTGACGCGGATGCAGGAGCCCGGCCAGGCATGCCGGATCGCGTTGGCCAGCAGATTCGACACTCCGCGATCGACCAGCGCCTTGTCGACGGCGACCTCTGCGTCGCCCGAGACTTCCACCGTCAGCTCACGCTTGTCCAGTTCGCTGCGGTGGCAGTAGACGACGCTGCGAACGATCGGAGCCAGCGTCTGTCGAATCCCCCGCTGGGCTGCTTCGCCATGGTCAGCACGGGCGAGGAAGAGCATGTCCCGGACAATGCCTGCCAGCCGGTTGAGCTCCTCCAGGTTGGAGGCCAGTACCTTGCGCAGTTCTTCCACGGAGCGGTCGCGACACAGGGCGATCTCCGTGCCACCCATGAGCGTCGCCAGCGGGGTGGACAGTTCATGCGCCACATCCGCGTTGAAGCTCTCCAGCTGGCGATAGGCCTGCTGCAGACGCGAGAGCAAGTCGTTGAATCGCGTCACCATGTCCCGCAGTTCCTCGGGTTGAGCCAGCCCGTCGATGCGCTGGGACAAGGTCTCTGCCGACAACTCCTGGATCTGCGAGACCAGCTGGTTGAGCGGCCGCAGGCCGCGACGCACCAGGAGTGACCCTCCGATGGAGATGAGCGCCGCACCGCCGGCCGCCGCCGCAATCAGTGACACGGCCAGCAAGCGCAAGGCCGCACGGTCGGCATCCGTGTCCAGAACGACGCGCAGGCTCCACGACGCATCGGCGCCCTCAGGGGACGGGAGGACGGTGCGCACCGCGCGCGCCGTGCTTGCCGGCGCGGGACGTACCCGCCGGTAGAAGACGCTGCCGTCATCGCGCTGGATCTCGACCGTCAAGAGATCGTCCTGAGCCACCAGCACGTCATCGATCTTGTGGCGCAGCAGCGCTTCGTCCCGGTGAGTGCGTGCCTCGGTCAGCAGGTGCGTGATCTGGACGTGCTGCTGCTCCAGCAGCTCGGCCTCTTGATCCAACGTGGCCGAGCGGGCCCACCAGTAGACGGCGGCACAGACCACGGACAAGACGGCCAGGCTTTGAACGGCGAGCCCGATGGATATCTGCCTCCCCAGGCTGCTCATCGGCTCTGCTCCTCGAGCACGTAGCCGATGCCGCGCACGGTGTGCAGCAGGGGGCGGTCGAAGGGATCGTCCAGCTTGATGCGCAGCCGCCGGACGGCCACGTCAATGACGTTGGTTCCGCCATCGAAGTTCATGTCCCATACCCGTTCGGCGATCTCGGTGCGCGATAGGACCTCTCCTTGGCGACGCAGGAACAGCTCCAGCAGTTGCAGTTCCTTGGTCGTGAGCATCAACCGCTGTCCGGCCCGGGCAGCTCGACGACGCAGCAAATCCAGGCTCAGGTCGCCCAGGTACAGCCTGGTCGGATCGAGCGGATCGGCTGCCGGCTTCTGCGCGCGCCGCACCAGCGCGTGCAGCCGTGCGACCAGCTCGGAGAATCCGAACGGCTTGATCAGGTAGTCGTCCGCTCCTGCACGTAGTCCCTCCACGCGATCGTCGATTTGCTGGCGCGCCGACAGCATCAGCACCGGCGTTGACTTGCTGCGCCTGAGGGCCAGCAGCAGGGACAGCCCGTCGATGCCTGGGAGCATGCGGTCTAGAACCATCACGTCGTAGTCGGTCTCCACCGCAAGGTGCAGTCCGTCGATGCCGTTGTGGGCCACGTCCACGGCGAAACCTTCTTCGCTCAGCCCCTGCCGGAGGTACTCTGCGAGCTTCACCTCGTCTTCCACCACCAGGAGCTTCATCGGATTTGCTCCGCCTGCTTGCGGCACCAGGCCGCTTCATCGTTCCATCTGCTCATGGTCCGGCCTATCGCTTGTTGGGATCCGAGGACGCCACCTTGAACTCCTGGAGCTCGTCCTCGTAGACCATGGTGCTGAACTGATACAGGATCGCGTTCGAGGCGAACGCGGCCCGCTGGCGATCCATGTCCACCGTGTTGTTGTCCAGCGAGGGCTGCGCGGCGTTGGCGTAGCGCACGAAGCTCACGGTGCTGCGCTCGCCGAAAGACCCATTGCCGCCGAGGTGCCCCTGCGAGGTCGTGGCCATCTGGGGCGCGGGCAACTGGGTGGTGGCCATGCGCAAGGCCTCGGGGAAGTTGATGTCCTTGGCCTGGTAGCCCGGCGTGTCGGCGTTGGCGATGTTGGAAGCCAGCAGGGATTGCCGGTAGCTGCGCAGGAGCAGCGACTTTTCTTTCCATTCGTCGTCGGCAGCCGCGGGGCCGACGGGTAGGTGGCGAGGCGATTCCATCGCGTCTCCTTGACTCGAACAGCAGACGCCGAGGCCCAGGGGCGCTCGGCACGGGGAACTCGCCAGGGGCGAGTTCTGCGTACGGGTTCGTTGCCTGGAACGGAGGACGTGATCTCAGTGGCCGCGCCCGGCTTCATCCAGCGCCTGGGGCGTGGATGCGCTGCGCTTCGAGCACTCCTGCGTTGCAGAGCAACGGGAGGGACCCGACGAGCGTCGTTCCACCTGCCGCATCAAAGCGGCCAGGCGACGGGGGCGTGAAGGAGAACGCGCTCGCCGGAGTCAGGCGAGGCGCCAGTTGGGGCGGTCGAGACGATCAGGGTCTCGACTACTCCAGGGGTGTTCCCACGCGTAGTGGGCGGTGCTGCCGATGCCGTGGGCCACGGTAGGCGTGGGCCCGGGCTCGAGGTTGGCCGTGGTCAGGTGGCACAGCTCGCAGTCGTAGTCGACGGCATCTTGTGAGCCGCCGTCGGTCTTGGCAGCCTTGGACGACTCGGTACCGAAAGTGTCCTTGTGCTCATGGCTGTGGTGACCGAAATGCGCCACGCGGACGGCGGTCTCGTGCTTGCAGTACGGCGCCGCCACCACCCAGGTGAACTGGATCGGCAGCAGGAGCACAAGCAGCGTGACCAACCAGCGTCGCATGGGCAAGAAGTATATGAAGTCCGGCCTGGTGGGGATAGCGTGACTTTCATGCCGGATCCCCGTAGTGGCCGGCCTGCAGGCCTGGCTCACCCGGCAGAAGTCGCGCCCGTTCCATCCATTGAACTACTGGGCGGAACGCGAGAACGACACCTTGAGCAGCCGCAGGCCGTTGCCCACCACGAGCAGGCTGGCGCCCATGTCCGCGAAGACCGCCATCCACATCGTCGTGATGCCGGCCAGCGTCAGGACGAAGAACAGTCCCTTGACCACCAGCGCGAAGGAGATGTTCTGCCACAGCACTGCGTGCGTGCGACGAGACAGGCGGATCGTGTCGGGCAGGCGGCGCAGGTCGTCGTTCATGACCACGACGTCGGCGGCCTCCATGGCCGTGTCCGTGCCGGCACCACCCATCGCCACGCCGATGTCGGCCTTAGCCAGCGCCGGCGCGTCATTGATGCCGTCGCCGACC
>SCTQ01000056.1 GCA_004322345.1 Aquabacterium sp.
GCGCGGGGGGCGGGACATGGCGCTTTCCTTGTCGTGGTGGAAGGGTCAGCCGAACTTGAACAGGATGCCGTGCCCGCCGCGCGGGTACTCCCATTCGATGTTGGCGTGCTCGCTGCACAGGATGCGGCAGCTGCCGCACTCCAGGCAGCCGTCGGTGATCAGCGTGACGCTGCCGTTGCCCTCGGTCTTGTAGCAGGAGGCCGGGCAGACGAAGGTGCAGCTCTTGACCGCGCAGTCCGAGGCGCAGACGTCCGCGTTCTTGATCTTGATGTGGGGACGGCCCGCGTCGACGCGGTAGCGGTTCTGGAACAGCTTGTCCTCGACATTGACGGTGATGGGATTCATCGGAAGGCTCTCCAGAGTTTGAAGGCGTCGCCCACCAGGCCGGTGAGGCGGCGTGTCTTGCGGAAGCTGGCGAAGACCTCGCGCTCCTTGGTCTTCTTGTCCACGCCGTCGACGGTGATCATCGTGCGGGCGGCCTGGGCCACGAGGTCCGGGTAGGTGGTGAAGAACTGCGGGTTGCGGTGGAGCACGGCGGGCATGTCGCGGTACTTGTGCAGGTCCTTCATCACGAAGGACTCGTCCAGGCGCCGCTTGTAGGCCGACAGCACGTCGGCACTCATCGGCTGGCCGTGGGCGCGCGCGGCGATCACGGTCTCCGCGGCCAGGCGGCCGGTGGTCATCGCGAGGTTGGAGCCCTCGCGGTGGGCGGCGTTCACGAAGCCGCCTGAGTCGCCGACGATCATCCAGCCGTTGCCGTAGACCTTGGGGATGGCGTGGAAGCCCCCCTCGGGGATCAGGTGGGCGCAGTATTCCTTCATCTCCCCGCCTTCGATCAGCGGCGCGATGGAGGGGTGGCGCTTCATCTGCTCCAGCAGCACGTAGGGGCTGGTGCGGTTCGGATTCTTCTTGAAATCCCCGAGCATGCAGCCGACTCCGATGGTCAGCGATTCCTTGTTGGTATAGAGGAAGCCGGTACCCATCATCCCGTCGGTGATGCGTCCCACCATCTCGATGACGACGCCTTCCTCCTCGCCGATGTTGAAGCGCTGGCGGATGGTCTCCTCCGGCATGAAGAGGATTTCCTTGACCGCCAGCGCCACGTTGTCGGACTTGATCTCGCCGTGGAAGCCGGCCTTGCGCGCCAGCGTGGAGTTGACGCCGTCGGCCAGGATGACGACGTCGGCGTAGACGTCGCCCTGCTCGCGGTCGCACTGCACCCCCACCACCTGGTTGCCGTCCATGATCAGGTGGTTGACGGTGGTCTCGCAGATCAGCAGCGCGCCGGCCTCGCGCACCTTGGACGAGAACCACTTGTCGAACTGCGCGCGGATGATGGTGTAGCGGTTGTAGGGCGGCTTGTTGTAGTCCTCGCTGCGCACGTGCGTGCCGACGAAGGAGTTCTCGTCCAGCATCCACAGCCGCTGCTCGATGATGTGGCGCTCCAGCGGCGCGTCCTCTCGGAAGTCCGGGATGATCTCCTCCAGCGCCTTGGAGTAGAGGATGGCGCCCTGCACGTTCTTGCTGCCGGGGTATTCGCCACGCTCGATCTGCAGCACCTTCAGGCCGGCCTTGGCCATCGTGTAGGCGGCGGCGTTGCCCGAGGGGCCGGCGCCGACGACGATGGCGTCGAATTGGGATGGCTTTCTCATCTGGGGCTCCTGGTGGTGCGGCTTCAGGCCACCTGGCGGCGGCGCTGCGCGAGGTGTTCGGCGAAGGCCTGGGTCAGGGCCGGCAGCACCTGCAGCGCGTTGCCGACGATGCCGTAGTGGGCGAAGTCGAAGATGGGGGCGTTGGGGTCGGTGTTGATCGCGACGATCACGTCCGAGGCCTCCATGCCCACGCGGTGCTGGATGGCGCCGGAGATGCCGGCGGCGATGTAGAGCTTGGGCCGCACCGTCTTGCCGGTCTGGCCCACCTGTCGGTCGGCCTCCACCCAGCCGGCCTGCACGCAGGGGCGGGTGGCACCGACCTCGCCGCCCAGCACGCGGGCCAGCTCGAAGACCAGCTTGAAGTTCTCCGGCGTCTTCAGGCCCTTGCCGCCGCTGACGATGACGTCGGCATAGGGCAGGTTGATCCTGTTGCTGTTCGCGTCGGCGATGAAGTCCAGCAGCTTGGTGACGATCTGGGTCTCCACCATGCCCAGGGTCTCCTGCACGATCTCGCCGCCGCGGCCGGCCTGGGCCGCGGGCATGGCCATCACGCGCGGGCGCACGGTGGCCATCTGCGGGCGGTAGGCCAGGGTCATGATCGTGCACAGCAGCGAGCCGCCGAAGGTCGGCCGCGTGGCGGCCAGCGCGCGCGAGGTGGGGTCGATGTTGAGTTCGGTGCAGTCGGCGGTCAGGCCCGTCAGCAGCGTGGTCGCCACCGAGCCGGCGAGGTCGCGGCCCATGGACGTGGCGCCCAGCAGCAGGATCTCCGGCTGGTATTTGTTGACCAGGTCCGTCAGGCCCTTGGTGTAGGGCTCGTTGCGGTAGCCCAGCAGGACGGGGTCGTGCACGATGTAGGCGCGGTCGGCGCCGTAGGTGAAGGCCTCGGCGGCGAAGGCCTCCAGCTTCTCGTCGGGGCCGCCGAGGATCGCGACGCCCACGTCGCTGCCCAGCTTGTCGGCCAGCTTGCGCGCCTCGCCCAGCAACTCCCAGGACACGCTGTGCACATGGCCTCGGTCGTGTTCGACGAAGACCCAGACGCCCTTGTAGGCCTTCAGGTGCTCGGGCAGTTCCAGGTTGCGGCCGCGTCCTGCGGGCGCGGGCTTCCTGGGCGGTGCGGCGTCGCTCATGATGCTTCCTTCATCAGCAGGTCGGCCTCCAGCGTGGGATGCCGCGTGAAGATCTTGCCCAGCAGGTTCAGCGAGACGTCGCGCAGGCTGGAGATGTCCAGCTCCAGCATCTCGGCCTTCTCGCTGCGCGGCGTGGGCCCGAACACCTTGCTCACCACCGTGGGCGAGCCCTTGAGGCCGATCTTGGAGACGTCCTCGATGCCGGCCTCGTCCTTGTTCCACTTGCGCACCGGGTGGCCGGCGGCATGGATCATCGACGGCATGCTGGCGAAGCGCAGCTCGTTGGTGTTCTCCAGCATCGTGATCAGGCAGGGCAGGGCGGTCCTGAGCACCTGCACGCCACCTTCGGCACGGCGCTCGACGGTGATCGTGCGGCCCACCGGATCGCACTCGACGATGCGCGAGACATAGGTCAGCAGCTGCAGCCCCATGCGCTTGGCGATGCCCGGCCCCACCTGGGCCGTGTCGCCGTCGATGGTCTGCTTGCCGGTGAACACCATGTCCACCGCCTGCTCCTCGCCCAGCTTGCGCACGGCCGCAGCCAGCGCGTAGGAGGTGGCCAGCGTGTCGGCACCGGCGAAGGCGCGGTCGGTGACCAGCACCGCGTCGTCCGCGCCGTAGCTGATGCACTTGCGCAGGGCCTCCTCGGCCTGTGGCGGTCCCATGCACAGCGCGGTGACCTTGCCGCCGAAGCGGTCCTTCAGGCGCAGCGCCTCCTCCAGCGAGAAGAGGTCGTAGGGGTTGACGATGGCCGGCACCCCCTGGCGCATGATGGTGTTGGTCACCGGGTGGACGCGGATCTGCGCCGAGTCCGGGACCTGCTTGATGCAGACGACGATGTGCATGCCGAGCTCCTGTGTACGCGCGGTCAGGCCGCCTTGGCCACGTGCGGCCTGGGCAGCGAGGACTTCAGGCTGTCCAGCGACACGTGCTGCTTGCCGTCGGTGTCCTGGAAGACCTTGAACACCTTCTCCTGTGCCGGCGTGGACGACAGGAAGTCGCCGTAGGCGCGCAGCAGCAGGTCGCGGTAGAGCGCGAACAGCGCGGGCTCGGCCTCGGGCAGGTCGGCCTGCTGGCGGATGTACTGGAAGAAGCGCTTGAGGATGTGCAGGCGGCTCACGTTGACCACCTTCTGGTCGAAGGGGACGCCGAAGAACTGCAGGAAGTCCTCGGCCGAGGAGAGGGCCTTGAGGCGTTGGGCGAAGCTGTCCATCAGTGCGGGCTCCGTAGGGGGGTGTCGGTCGGGTTGGGGGTGGCAGCGCCGAAGGTCGGCTCGGCGCAGGCGTCGTCGCAGCTGCCGCAGCCGGGGTCGGCTTCGTCGGTCAGCCCGAGGCGTACGCGTTGTGCTGCTTCCAGGGCGGCGATGCGGTCCAGCAGGCAGGCGATGGCCTTGCCCACCGGGTCGGGCATCAGGTGGTGGTCCAGGTCGATGCCGTGGCGGGGGTTGCCGCGGCCGCGCACGACCACGCGCCCCGGGATACCGACCACCGTGGCGCCGGCCGGCACCGCGTCGATCACCACCGAGTTGGCCGCCACGCGGGCACGGTCGCCCACCGTGATGGGCCCGAGGATCTTGGCGCCGGCGCCGATGACGACCTGGCTGCCAATGGTGGGATGGCGCTTGCCGGCGTGCCAGCTGGTGCCGCCCAGCGTCACGCCGTGGTACAGGGTGACGTCGTCGCCGATCTCCGCCGTCTCGCCGATGACGACGCCGGCGCCGTGGTCGATGAAGAAGCGGCGGCCGATGCGTGCGCCGGGGTGGATGTCCACGTTGGTCAGGAAGCGCGCGAAGAAGGACAGCCAGCGCGGCAGGTAGCGCCAGCCGCGGGCCCACAACGCGTGCGCCAGCCGGTACAGCGCCACGGCCTGCACGCCGGGGTAGATGGTCCAGGCCTCGGCCAGGCTGCGCGCAGCGGGATCGCGCTCGCGCACGCAGCGCACGTCCTCAAGCAGCAGGCCGAGCCAGGACGTGCTCATGACAGCTCCTTCATCGCCTCGCCGGCCTCGTGCAGGAAGGCGCGCAGCTCGTCGGCGCTGGGTGCGCGCTTGGCGCGCATCGCGTGTTCGCGTATGCAGTCCAGCATGCGTGCGGTCATGCGGTCGTCCAGCGTGATGCCCAGCGCGGCATAGGCCTGGCGCACGCCCTGCGATCCCGAGTGCTTGCCCAGCACCACGCGGCGCTCGCGGCCCAGCTCGGCCGGGTCGAAGCCTTCGTAGGTGGCGGCGTGCTTGGCCAGGCCGTCGGTGTGGATGCCGGACTCGTGGGTGAAGACGGCCTCGCCCACGATGCTCTTGTTGAAGGCGACGCGGCGGCCCGAGGCCTGCTCCACCAGGCGCGAGATGCGGGGCAGGGCGGTGGTGCGGATGCCCGCGTCGGCGCCGTGCAGGTGGCGCAGCCCCATCACCACTTCTTCCAGCGCCGCGTTGCCCGCACGTTCGCCCAGCCCGTTGACGGTCGTGTTCGCATGCGTGGCCCCGGCCCGCAGCGCGGCCAGCGTGTTGGCGGTGGCCAGGCCCAGGTCGTTGTGCGCGTGGATCTCGATCTCCAGGTCCACCTCGTCGCGCAGGCGCGCGATGGCCTCGTAGGTGGAGAAGGGGTCGAGCACGCCCAGGGTGTCGGCGTAGCGCACGCGCCGCGCGCCGCATTGCTGGCCGAGCTTCGCCACGGCGGCAATGAACTGCGGGTCGGCGCGCGAGGCGTCTTCCAGCCCCATCGACACCTTGCGCCCGCTGCGCGCGGCGGCGCTCACCACGTGCTGCACCTGGGCCAGCGCCCATTCGCGCGTTTGTCGCAGCTTGTGCTGCAGGTGGATGTCGGACACGGGGATGGACAGGTGGACGATGTCGGCCTCGCACTCCAGCGCACGCGCCAGGTCGTTCATCGCCATGCGGCCCCAGACCATCAGCTCGGCGCTGCAGCCGGTGGCTTCCACCGCGGCGGCGATGGCGTCGATGGCCTCGATCTCGCAGTGGCCCATCACCGGGATGCCGACTTCCATCTCGCGCACGCCGGCCATCGCCAGGGCCTGCGCGATGGCGCATTTCTCCGGCACCGTGAAGGCCACGCCGGCAGTCTGCTCGCCGTCGCGCAGGGTGGTGTCGTTGATGACGATGGGGCTGCTCATGAGCCTTGTTTCGCAAAGCGTGTGCCACCGGGTTGCAGGTGGAAAACACGCCAAAAGACCGCTTGTGGAGGGCGCTTTGTCGCAGTGCCTGCGACGAGCGCGACGGCCGTGTGCGGCAGGTGTCGGGAATGTCCTGTTTCGCACAGCGCCCCGCGCGGGGCGGCGCGACTCAGCGCTCGCGTGCGTGGTTGCGCGAGTGGCGCGGCAGCTCGACGGTGATGTCGCCGTCGCGCAGCCTGACGCAGCAGGCCAGGCGCGACTGGGCGTCGATGCCCCAGGCGTTGTCCAGCTCGTCGTTTTCCTCGTCGTCCGGCTCGGCCAGGCTGTCGCCGCCGGCGCGCACGTGCACGTGGCAGGTGGCGCAGGCGGCCACCATGTCGCAGGCGTGTTCGATCGCGATACCCGCCTGCAGCAGGCCCTCGCACAGCGAGGCGCCGCGCTGGAGTTCGAACTCGCCGCCTTGCGGGCACAGGTCCGGATGAGGCAGCACGCGGATGACGGGCATGGCGTTACTCCAGGCTGGCCAGGTCGCGCCCGGCCAGCGCGCGGCGGATGGACGCGTTCATGCGCCGCGCCGCGAACTCCTCGGTGGCGGCCGACAGCGCGGTGGAGGCCGCCTGCAGCTCCGCCAGCGCGGCCTCGGTCTCCAGCGCCTCGCCGACGGCGAACACCGCGCGGCGCACGGCTTCCGCCTCGGCCTCGCTGAGCAGCGCGCCGTCCTCGGCCAGCGCGGCGTTGGTCGCGTCCAGCAGGCGGCGTGCGTCCACCTGGGCCTCGCGCAGCACACGGATCTGCGCGTCCTGCGCGCCGGCGCTGAAGGCCTCCTGCAGCATCGCCGCCACCTGGTCGTCGGCCAGGCCGTAGGACGGCTTGACCTCCACGTGGGCCTGCACGCCGGTGGTCAGCTCGCTGGCGGTCACCGACAGCAGGCCGTCGGCGTCGATCTGGAAGGTGACGCGGATGCGCGCCGCGCCGGCCACCGCCGGCGGGATGCCGCGCAGCTCGAAGCGCGCCAGTGATCGGCAGTCGGCCACCGTCTCGCGTTCGCCCTGCACCACGTGCAGCGACATCGCCGTCTGGCCGTCCTTGAAGGTGGTGAACTCCTGCGCACGCGCGGTGGGCAGCGTGGAGTTGCGCGGCACGATCTTCTCGACCAGGCCGCCCATGGTCTCGATGCCCAGCGACAGCGGGCAGACGTCCAGCAGCAGCCAGCCGTCGCGGCCGGTGGCGGCGTTGCCGGCCAGCACGTCGGCCTGCATCGCGGCGCCGATGGCCACCACCTGGTCGGGGTCGATGTCGCACATCGGCTCGCGGCCGAACAGGGCGTGCACGGCCTCGCGCGCCAGCGGCATGCGGGTGGAGCCGCCCACCAGCACGATGCCGTCGACCTCCGCGGCGGACAGGCCCGCGTCGCGCAGTGCACGCCGCGTGGCGCGCAGCGTGCGCTCGATCAATGGCGCGCCGAGTGCGGCGAAGGTCTCGCGCGAGAGGATGGCGCCCATCCTGCGGCCGTCGGCCAGCGCCGGCTGCAGCTCGGTGCAATCCTGGCTCGACAGCGCTTCCTTGGCCTGGCGCGCGGCAGCCAGCAGCGTGCGCTGCTCGCCCGGACCCAGCGCCGCCAGCCGCCCGCCCGGCACGGCGGGGTCGCCGATGCCGTGGCGCTCGCACATCCAGTTGGCGATCGCGCGGTCGAAGTCGTCGCCACCCAGGGCCGAGTCGCCGCCGGTGGACAGCACCTCGAAGACCCCGCGCGACAGGCGCAGCACCGAGACGTCGAAGGTGCCGCCGCCCAGGTCGTAGATCGCGAAGCAGCCCTCGGTGCCGCGGTCCAGCCCGTAGGCGATGGCGGCGGCCGTGGGTTCGTTGAGCAGGCGCAGGACGTTCAGGCCCGCCAGGCGCGCGGCGTCCTTGGTGGCCTGGCGCTGGGCATCGTCGAAATAGGCCGGCACCGTGATCACCACGCCGGACAGCGCGCCGCCCAGCGTGTACTCGGCACGCTCGCGCAGCGTGCGCAGGATGTCGGCCGAGACTTCCACCGGCGAGCGCTCGCCGGCGGCCGTCTGCAGCGCGACCATGCCGGGCCGGTCGACGAAGCGGTAGGGCAGGGCCGCGGCCTCGGCCACGTCGCCCAGCCGCCGGCCCATCAGGCGCTTGACGGAGACGATGGTGTTCTGCGGGTCCTGCGCCTGCTGCTGCTGCGCCTCCTGCCCGACCTCGATGCCGCCGCCGCCCAGGTAGCGCACGACGGACGGCAGCAGCAGCGCGCCGTGCTCGTCGGGCAGGGCGCGCGTGAGGCCGCTTTGCACCGTGGCGATCAGCGAGTTGGTGGTGCCCAGGTCGATGCCCGCGGCCAGCCGGTGCTGGTGGGGCGCGGCGCTCTGGCCGGGTTCCGCGATCTGCAGGAGGGCCATCTCATTCATCCATTCCACGTGCGCGGCACTCGCACCGCACGAACCAAGCGATCAAGCAGACGCCGTGGATCCGGCTTCGCCGGTCCACCAGCGGCGCCCCCCGTGGGGGCCGGCGCAGCCGGTAGGGGGAGGTCGTCATCCAGGGCCTGTGAACGCTACCGGAGGACACGCGCTGGAGCCTGGCAAGGCGCTGGGCTAGGCACGGCCGAGGCCGTGTGCCTTCGGCACACAACGAGGCTGCAACGACGCCCAGCGCCTTGCCAGGCTCCAGCCCTTCGGGTGCACTCAGGAAACGGGCGCCCTCCGCGTTGCAAATGCTCGCCGTGGCTGCCGCCACGGCTGTGCTTTGCGCCTCGACGGCGCCCGTTTCCTGAGTCACGCGTGTCCTCCGGTAGCGTTCACAGGCCCTAGACCGCGAAGCTCTCGCCGCAGCCGCAGTTGGCCGTGGCGTTGGGGTTGTTGAACTTGAAGCCTTCGTTGAGGCCCTCGCGCACGAAGTCCAGCTCGGTGCCGTCCAGCATCGCCAGGCTCTTGGGGTCCACGACCACCTGCACGCCGTGGGCCTCGAAGCACCGGTCCTCGGGGTTGGGGCTGTCGACGAACTCCAGCGCGTAGGCGAAGCCGGAGCAGCCGCTGGTCTTCACCGCCAGCCGCAGTCCGATGCCGCCGCCGCGGCGCGCCAGGGACTTCTGCACGTGCCGCGCCGCGGCCGGTGTCAGCGAGATCGACATGGCGCCACCTCAGACGGAGAAGGACGAACCGCAGCCGCAGGTGGTCTGGGCATTGGGGTTGTGGATGACGAAGCGCGAGCCCTCCAGGCCGTCCTCGTAGTCCACGCGCGCGCCCATCAGGTACTGCTGGCTCATCGCGTCGACCACCAGGGCCACGCCCTCGGTGACGATCTCGGTGTCGTCCTCGGCCACCTGGTCGTCGAAGGCGAAGCCGTACTGGAAGCCGGAGCAGCCGCCGCCGGTCACGTACAGCCGCAGCTTCAGTGCCGGGTTGCCTTCCTCCTGGATCAGCGCGGCCACCTTGGCGGCGGCGTTGTGGGTGAACTCCAGCAGCGCCGGGGGCGCCATCGTTTCGGATGCTGCAGACAGCGATGTGGCTTCCATGTGCGTGTCCTCTCGTGCGCGGTGCGCCTGTCGGTCGGTCGGGTTCAGCCTGCGGAACTGCAGGCGGGCTGTTCGGCCGGCTGGGCGCCGGCCTCCTTGGTGGCCTGGCGCGCGCGGAAGTCCGCCACCGCGGCCTTGATCGCGTCCTCGGCCAGGATGGAGCAGTGGATCTTCACGGGCGGCAACGCCAGTTCCTCGGCGATCTGCGTGTTCTTGATGGCCAGCGCCTCGTCCAGCGTGCGCCCGCGCACCCACTCGGTCACCAGCGAGCTGGAGGCGATGGCCGAGCCGCAGCCGTAGGTCTTGAACTTGGCGTCCTCGATCACGCCGTCGGCGTTGACGCGGATCTGCAGGCGCATCACGTCGCCGCAGGCGGGGGCGCCGACCATGCCGGTGCCCACGTCCTGCGCATCGGCTTCGAAGGCGCCGACGTTGCGCGGGTTCTCGTAGTGGTCGATGACCTTGTCGCTGTATGCCATGGAGGTTCCTCGGGGGCGTGAAGGAAGGGGGCGGGCCGGGCGAGGGTCAGTGCTCGGCCCACTGGATGGAGGCGAGGTCGACGCCGGCCTTCACCATGTCCCACAGCGGGCTCATGGAGCGCAGGCGCTCGACCACCTGGGTGACCTGCTCGATCGCGAAATCGATCTCCTCGGCCGTGGTGAAGCGGCCGATGGAGAAGCGCACGGAGCTGTGGGCCACCTCGTCGCTGCGGCCCATTGCGCGCAGCACGTAGCTGGGTTCCAGGCTGGCCGAGGTGCAGGCGGAGCCGGAGGACACGGCGATGTCCTTCATGCCCATCAGCAGCGATTCGCCCTCGACGTAGGAGAAGCTGACGTTCAGGTGGTGGGCGGTGCGGCGCTGCTCGTCGCCGTTGAGGGTGACGGCCTCGATGCGCTGCAGGCCGGCCCACAGCCGGTCGCGCAGCGTGCGCACGCGGGCGATCTCCTCGGCCATGCCTTCGCGGGCCAGGTTGAAGGCCTCGCCCATGCCGACGATCTGGTGCACCGGCAGCGTGCCGGAGCGCATGCCGCGCTCGTGTCCGCCGCCGTGCATCTGGGCCTCGATGCGCACCCGCGGCTTGCGGCGCACGTACAGCGCGCCGATGCCCTTGGGGCCGTAGACCTTGTGCGCGGACAGCGACATCAGGTCCACCGGCAGCGCCTGCAGGTCGATGGGCACCTTGCCGGCGGCCTGGGCTGCGTCGACGTGGAAGATCACCCCGCGTTCGCGGCACAGGGCACCGAGGCGGGCGATGTCCTGGATCACGCCGGTCTCGTTGTTGACGTACATCAAGGAGGCGAGGATGGTCCCCGGCTTCAATGCATCGGCGAAGGCCTGCGGATCGACGAGGCCGCTTTCGAGCACCGGCAGCACGGTGACCTCGAAGCCTTCGCGTTCCAGCTCGCGCATCGTGTCGAGCACGGCCTTGTGCTCGGTCGCCACCGTGACGAGGTGATTGCCGCGTGCGCGGTTGAAATGCGCCGCACCCTTGATCGCGAGGTTGTTGGACTCGGTGGCACCGGACGTCCACACGATCTCGCGCGGGTCGGCGTTGATCAGCGCACAGACCTGCTCGCGCGCCAGCTCCACGGCCTCCTCGGCGACCCATCCATACGCGTGGCTGCGCGAGGCGGGATTGCCGAACATGTCGCAGAGGTAGGGCAGCATGCGCGCGGCTACGCGGCGGTCCACCGGCGTCGTCGCTGCATGGTCGAGGTACACGGGCTTGGGGCGGACCGCGAGGCTGCGCGGCAGAGGTTCAGGCATGGCTGGCTCCTGCACTGGGATGCGACCGTTTGTGCAACTTCGGTGCCATTCGTTTTGGCGCGCGGATCGCGGGTTTTGTCGTCCGCGCCTGTGCCTTTTGTCGCGAGCCGCGCGCCGCGTGCGCGCCCCGCGCGTGGGCTTTGTCAGGTTTGTCGCAAGCCCCGCGGGAGGCCGACGCAAGGGTATGTGTCTTGCTAACGAACCACGCATGCGCGGCAGCCGCGCGCCGCACCTCGTTCCCCCCGGCGACGCGTGCGGCGGGCCGGCATCCGTCCGCGCCGGCACGGCATTCGCGAGAGGCACCCCATGGCGAATCAAGATGCAAACCAGGCTCGCAACGACCTGAGCCTGATCTACGAGGTCAGCAAGACGCTGGCGACGTCGCTGGACGTCGGCAAGACCTTCCGCGAGGCCCTCAACTACGTGGTGCACGCGCGCGGCTGGCGCCGGGCCTTCGTGCTGCTGGCCGACAACGAGGGCGTGCTGCGCGGGCTGTGCTCGGTCGGCCTGTCCGAACGCGAGCGTTCGCGAATGAACTTCCGAACGGGTGAGGGCGTGGTCGGCCGCGTCTATGCCACCGGGATGCCCATCGTGGTGCCGGACATCACGCAGGAGCCGCTCTTCCTCAACCGCACCGGCGCGGCGGACCTGGATCCGGGCGACAGCATCGCCTTCATCGCCGTGCCCATCCGGGCCGAGCACCGCACCCTGGGCGTGCTGACCATCGACTGCGAGAACGCGAACCGCACGCGGCTGTTCGGCGACGACCTGCAGCTGCTGAAGATGGTGTCCACGCTGATGGCGCAGTCGCTGCTGCTCCACCGCAGCGTCAGCGCCGCCCACGACCGCCTGCAGGACGAGGCCCGGCGGCTGCACAAGGCGCTGGCGCCGGTGCACCAGCTCGACCAGGTGGTGGGCGTGTCGCGCCCGATGCAGGACGTCTTCGCCCAGGTCCACCAGGTGGCGCCGGCGCGCACGACGGTGCTGCTGCGCGGCGAGAGCGGCACCGGCAAGGAGGTCATCGCGCGCGCCATCCACAACCTGTCGCCGCGCAAGGACCAGCCCTTCGTGCGCGTGAACTGCGCGGCGCTGACCGAGTCGCTGCTGGAAAGCGAGCTCTTCGGCCACGAGAAGGGCGCCTTCACCGGCGCCCAGGGCCAGCGCCGCGGCCGCTTCGAGCTGGCCCACGGCGGCACGCTCTTCCTCGACGAGATCGGCGACATCTCCGCCTCCTTCCAGGCCAAGCTGCTGCGCGTGCTGCAGGAGCGCGAGTTCGAGCGCGTGGGCGGCTCGGCCGTGGTCAAGGTGGACGTGCGCCTGATCCTGGCCACCAACCGCAACCTCGAGCGCATGGTGCAGGCCGGCGAGTTCCGCTCGGACCTGTACTACCGCATCAACGTCGTCAGCATCCACCTGCCGCCGCTGCGCGAGCGGCGCGACGACATCCCGGCGATGGCCGTGCACTTCCTGTCGCGCTTCAATCGCGAGAACGACCGCGCGCTGAGCTTCACCCCGGATGCGATGCGCGTGCTGACCAGCTGCTACTGGCCGGGCAACGTGCGCGAACTGGAGAACTGCGTCGAGCGCACGGCCACCATGACCACCGGCGCGGCCATCACCGACCTGGCCTTCCCCTGCCAGGACAACCGCTGCCTGACGCAGGTGCTGCATCACATCGACCGCGAGGACGCGGTGCGCCCCGGCCGCCTGGCCGACATCCCGATCACCGAGATCCCGATGGCGCCGCCGCGCGCCCCCGAGCCCGTGGCGGTGGCACCTGCCTCGGCCGTGGCGCCCGCCGCAGCGGCCGACGACGGCAAGCCCGAGGGCGAACGCGAGCGCCTGGTGTGGGCCATGGAGCGCTGCGGCTGGGTCCAGGCCAAGGCCGCGCGGCTGCTGAAGATCACGCCGCGGCAGATGGGTTACGCGCTGCAGAAGCACGGCATCGAAGTGCGCAAGTTCTGAGCGCATTCCTGCAACGCTGTTGCTCCTGCTGTTGCCTTTGTCGGATCACTGACAAGCCCTGGCGGGCGCAGTGTCCGAAGCACGACTAGAAAGTTTCCCGACAACGCGCTAAGTCCTTGATTTGCAAGGCATCCGTCGGTGGCACGGATTTGGCAATTCCTCCCGCATGCGGCCACTGTCGGCCTCCTCGGGAAGGACCTCCATGCAAGCCAGCGCGAACATCTCCGCCCCCCCGGCCACCGCCTACATCGGCATCGGCCAGATCAAGCCCCTCGGCGCCAAGGCCGACCTGCCCGAGACCGGTGGTGGCTGCGGCACCAGCGGCGGCGAGGGCAAGGCCAGTTGCGGCAGCTCCGGCGGCCCCGACGACATGCCGGCCGAGATCTGGGAGAAGGTGAAGAACCACCCCTGCTATTCGGAAGAAGCCCACCACCACTACGCGCGCATGCACGTGGCCGTGGCGCCGGCCTGCAACATCCAGTGCAACTACTGCAATCGCAAGTACGACTGCAGCAACGAGTCGCGCCCCGGCGTGGTCTCTCAGAAGCTGACGCCCGAGCAGGCCGTGAAGAAGGTCGTCGCGGTGGCCAGCGAGATCCCGCAGATGACGGTGCTGGGCGTCGCCGGCCCCGGCGATTCGCTGGCCAATCCGAAGAAGACCTTCGACACCTTCCGCATGCTCCAGGAGCAGGCGCCCGACATCAAGCTGTGCCTGTCCACCAACGGGCTGGCGCTGCCGGAGCTGGTCGACGAGATCTGCAAGTACAACATCGACCACGTGACGATCACCATCAACATGGTCGACCCCGCGGTGGGCGAGAAGATCTACCCGTGGATCTTCTGGGAGCACAAGCGCGTCACCGGCTATGAAGCCGCCCGCATCCTGCACGAGCAGCAGATGAAGGGCCTGGAGATGCTGACGGCGCGCGGCGTGCTGACCAAGATCAACTCGGTGCTGATCCCCGGCGTCAACGACGAGCACCTGATCGAGGTCAACCGCGAGGTGAAGAAGCGCGGTGCCTTCCTGCACAACATCATGCCGCTGATCTCGGAGGCCGAGCACGGCACGTACTTCGGCCTCAACGGCCAGCGCGGCCCCACCGCTTCCGAGCTGAAGGCCGTGCAGGACGCCTGCGCCGGCGGCGCCAACCTGATGCGCCACTGCCGGCAGTGCCGCGCCGATGCGGTGGGCCTGCTGGGCGAGGACCGCAGCGAGGAGTTCACGCTCGACAAGATCGAGCAGATGGAAGTCAGCTACGACCTCGGCCGCCGCCGCGCCTACCAGGA
>SCTQ01000004.1 GCA_004322345.1 Aquabacterium sp.
CCAGATCGGTCTTGTTGATGACGAAGAGATCGCTCTTGGTGATGCCGGGCCCGCCCTTGCGCGGGATCTTCTCCCCGGCGGCCACGTCGATCACGTAGATCGTCAGGTCGGACAGCTCCGGACTGAAGGTGGCGGCCAGGTTGTCGCCGCCGGACTCGATGAAGACGATGTCCGCATCCGGGAAACGCTCCAGCATGCGGTCGACCGCCTCCAGGTTGATCGAGGCGTCCTCCCGAATGGCAGTGTGCGGGCAGCCGCCTGTCTCCACGCCCATGATCCGTTCGGGCGCCAGGGCGCCGGCCACCGTCAACAGGCGCTGGTCTTCCTTCGTGTAGATGTCGTTGGTGATGACGACCAGGTCGTACTGCTCGCGCATGGTCTTGCAGAGCATCTCGACCAGGGTGGTCTTGCCGGAGCCCACGGGGCCGCCGACGCCCACGCGCAGCGGCGGCAGCTTCTTGGTACGTCCGGGGATGTGGTGCAGCGGTGCGTTCATGGCGGTCTCGTTTCGCTCAGGATCGGAAAAGACGTGAGTACTGGCTCTCGTGCCTGGCCGATAAAACGGCCAGCATGGGCGTGAAGGCCTGTCGGTCATCCTCGGCCAGGCTCAGGGCGGACCCCACCGCCTGCGGCACCGCGGCAACCAGGGCCTGGAGGATGCGCTGGCCCGCGCTCTGGCCCAAGGGCACGGCCTTGATCGCCGCCTGGACCATGTTCTCGGCCCAGCCGAAAGCAAAGCTCAGCAACGTTTGTTGCGGTGCAGCGTCAATTTCCGTTGCAGCGAGCGCGAAAGCGACAGGCCAGGTCGGCGCGGGCCGCAGGTTGGCGAGGGCCGCCAGCCGGCCTGGATGGCGATCACGGGCCGGGCCATTGCGCAGCCATTCCAGCAGCGAACGCCCCATCTGCTCGGTCTGCAGGCGCAGCTCGGAAGATTCACGCGTGCGGCCGACCCAGGCGTTGAGTTCGGCGATGCGCGCCGCGTCGTCGGCCTGCCAGGCCGCCAGGGCCTGGGCGACGACCGCCAGGTCGGCGCGGGCCAGGCCCAGGGCCAATTGGTCGAGCAGCCAGTCGCGGGTGTCGGCCTCGCCGGAAATCCAGCCGGCCTCCAGCGCCGCCTCCAGCCCCTCTGAATAACTGAAGCCGCCCACCGGCAGGGCCGGCGAGGCCAGCCACATCAGGCCCAGCTGGGTGGCTGGCGCGGCGGCCTCAGTGGTCATGCTTGTGGCCGGGGTGGTGATGCCCGTGGTCATGCCCATGGTCGTGCCCGCAGCCGGGGCCGTGCACGTGCGGCACCGGCGCGGCGACGACGGCCACCGGCACCGCCCGGCCACCCTTGGCCGCCGCGGGGGCAGCGTGCTCGTGGCCGTGGCCGTGGCCGTGGCCGTGGTCGTGATGGTCATGCCCGCCGTGGCCATGGCCATGCCCGCCGGATGCGTAAGCCCCGCCCTCGGGCTCGAAGGCCGCGGCCTCCTCGGTGACGATCAGGTGCATCTGGCGCAGCAGGTCGGCCAGCACGTGGTCGGGCTCCAGCTTCAGGTGGTCGGGCTTGAGTTCCAGCTGCACGTGGCGGTTGCCCAGGTGGTAGGCCGCGCGCAGCAGGTCGAAGGGCGAGCCGTGCTCGGCGCAGGTGCGCACGACCAGCACCGGCTGCGGCGCCGAGAGCACGCGCACGAAGCTGCCGTCCTCGGCCACCAGCACGTCGCCGCCGCGCACCACCGTGCCGCGCGGCAGGAAGACGCCGAGGGCGCGGCCCTGGCTGTCGGTGGCGTCGAAGCGGCTCTTCTGGCGCACGTCCCAGTCCAGTTCGACGGTGGCGGCGCGCTTGAGCAGCACGGCGGCCAGGCCGCCGCCCTGCGGGAGGAGTTTGTTGATCGTCAGCATGGCAAATCCAGGAAAGGCAGGAGGCGCCGGCCCGCAGGCCGGCGCGAGCCGAGCATGCTGCCTCAGAACAGGAAGTAGCGCTGCGCCATCGGCAGCACGGTGGCCGGCTCGCAGGTCAGCAGCTGGCCGTCGGCCTTCACCTCGTAGGTCTGGGCGTCGATGCTCATCTGCGGCGCGTAGCCGTTGTGGAGCATGTCGGCCTTCTTCACGCTGCGGCAGCCCTTGACGGCCGCCGTGCGCTTGGACAGCCCCAGCTTCTGCGCCACGCCGCCTTCGTGCGCGGCCTGCGACAGGAAGGTCAGCGAGGTGCGCGCGCGGGCGCCGCCGAAGCTGCCGAACATCGGCCGGTAGTGCACCGGCTGCGGCGTGGGGATGGACGCGTTGGGGTCGCCCATCTGGGCCGAGGCGATGAAGCCACCCTTGAGGATCAGGGCCGGCTTGACGCCGAAGAAGGCCGGGCGCCACAGCACCAGGTCGGCGAACTTGCCTTCCTCGATGCTGCCCACCTCGTGCGCGATGCCGTGGGCCAGGGCCGGGTTGATCGTGTACTTGGCCACGTAGCGCTTGACGCGTGCGTTGTCGTTGCGCGCGCCGTCGCCCTTCAGGACGCCGCGCTGCACCTTCATCTTGTGCGCGGTCTGCCAGGTGCGGGTGATGACCTCGCCGACGCGGCCCATGGCCTGGCTGTCCGAGCTGAACATGCTGATCGCGCCCAGGTCGTGCAGGATGTCCTCGGCGGCGATGGTCTCGCGGCGGATGCGGCTCTCGGCGAAGGCCAGGTCCTCGGCGATGGACGCGTCGAGGTGGTGGCACACCATCAGCATGTCCAGGTGCTCGTCGATGGTGTTGACCGTGAAGGGCCGCGTCGGGTTGGTCGAACTGGGCAGCACGTAGGACTCGCCCACCACCTTCAGGATGTCCGGCGCATGACCGCCGCCCGCGCCTTCGGTGTGGAAGGTGTGGATGGTGCGGCCCTTGAAGGCGGCGATGGTGTCCTCGACGAAGCCGGATTCGTTCAGCGTGTCGGTGTGGATGGCCACCTGGATGTCGCGCTCCTCGGCCACGCTCAGGCAGGTGTCGATGGCCGCGGGCGTGGTGCCCCAGTCCTCGTGCAGCTTCAGGCCGATGACGCCGGCATCCACCTGCTGGCGCAGCGCGTCGGGCTGGCTGGCGTTGCCCTTGCCGAGGAAGCCGATGTTCATCGGGAAGGCGTCGGCCGCCTGCAGCATCAGCGCGATGTTCTCCGGGCCGGGCGTGCAGGTGGTGGCGAAGGTGCCGGTGGCCGGGCCGGTGCCGCCACCGATCATCGTCGTGATGCCGCTGGTCAGCGCCTCGTCGATCTGCTGCGGGCAGATGAAGTGAATGTGGGTGTCGATGCCGCCGGCGGTGACGATCATGCCCTCGGCCGCGAGGATCTCGGTGCCCGGCCCGACGACGATGTCGACACCGGGTTGCACGTCGGGATTGCCGGCCTTGCCGATCTTCACGATGCGCCCGGCCTTGATGCCGACGTCGGCCTTGACGATGCCCCAGTGGTCGACGATCAGCGCATTGGTCAGCACCAGGTCCGCGGCCTGGTCGGCGCGCGGGCCATTGACGGCCTGGCCCTGGCCCATGCCGTCGCGTATCACCTTCCCGCCGCCGAACTTCACTTCCTCGCCGTAGCCGCCGGCCTGCAAGGTGAAGTCGCGCTCGACCTCGATCAGCAGCTCGGTGTCCGCCAGGCGCAGGCGGTCGCCCACGGTGGGGCCGAACATCTCCGCATAGGCGCGCCTCTCGATCTTTGCCATCACAACTTCCCTTGCACGAGTCCGCGGAAACCGTAGACCTTGCGGTCGCCGGCGTAATCCACCAGTTCCACCGTGCGCTGCTGGCCCGGCTCGAAGCGCACCGCCGTGCCGGAGGCGATGTTCAGCCGCATGCCGTGCGCGGCCTTGCGGTCGAAGGCCAGGGCGCCGTTGGTCTCGGCGAAGTGGTAGTGGGATCCGACCTGGATGGGCCGGTCGCCGGTGTTCTCGACCACGACGGTGAGCGTGCGGCGGCCGGGGTTGAGCGGCAGGTCGCCGCTGTCGGTGAAGAGTTCGCCGGGAATCATGGCCTCGCCTCTTTCAGTTCAGCAATTGGGCGGCCGCGGGGCCGGCCAGGAAGAACAGGCCCAGGGCTGCGACCAGGGCCCCCGCCGTGCGGGCGAACCAGGCACTGCGGGTCGCCAGCATGCGGCCGATGCCGAGGCCGGCCAGGTGCAGCACCACCGTGCCCACGAGCATCCCGGCCAGGGCCGCGGCGGGCGAGGCCGACTGGGGCAGCGCGCTGCCGTGGGCCGCGCCATGGAAGAGTGCGAAGCCGCCTGCAACGGCCGCGGCCACGCCCATCGGCAGTTGCGAGCGCGCCGCCAGCAACAGGCCCAGGGCCAGCAACGATGCGGCGATCGCTGGCTCCACCGCGGGCAGTTGCAGCCCGGCCCGCGCCAGCAGCGCGCCGGCCAGCAGCATCACGGCGAAGGCCACCGGCGCCGACCAGGCCCTGGCGCCACGCAGGGCGGCGGCACTCCAGGCACCCACGGCCAGCATCGCGGCCAGGTGGTCCAGCCCGGTGAACGGATGGACGAGGCCCTCGACCAGGCTCGACCCGTGATGCGCGCCGCCATCGGCGCCAGTGTGAGCACACGCCAACCCGGCGAAACCGAGCAGCACGACGGAGGCAAGGCCGCGGCGGGCGGCAGGGGTGAGGACGGGCGTCATGGTGGGAACTCCTGGCCGGGCAGAACGGGCCGGCGCCTGCTGACTGGATAAGGAAGAGCGGCCAGCCACGCTCAGGTGATCGGCTGGTGCACGGTCACCAACTTGGTGCCGTCGGGGAAGGTGGCCTCGATCTGGATGTCCGGGATCATCTCGGGCACGCCCTCCATCACGTCGGCACGGCCGAGCACGGTCTTGCCTTCGCTCATCAACTGGGCCACGGACTTGCCGTCGCGCGCACCCTCGAGAATCGCGGCCGTGATCAGGGCCACGGCCTCGGGATGGTTGAGCTTGAGGCCGCGGGCCTTGCGGCGCTCGGCCAGCAGGGCTGCGGTGAAGATCAGGAGCTTGTCTTTTTCTCGGGGCGTCAGATCCATGATCGGTTTGCCCGCTGGCGCAGGGCATTGAATTTGCGGAAAGTGCGGCCGCGGATTGTGGGCCCGCCAGATTCTGCAAGACCCGGACCCGCTGCCCCAACCCGCCCGGACCCGCTGCCCCAACCCGCCCGGACCCTAACGAAGTACATCGATGACGGAGCAAACCGCCGCCGCCCCCGAACACGCCACCCCCGAAGCCATGCAGCGCGTGGTCAAGGTGCGGCGCGACTACAACTCCTGGGTGGTCAGCGAGACCATGGAGGACTACGCGCTGCGCTTCACGCCGCGCTCCTTCCGCAAGTGGTCCGGCCTGCGCGTGGCCAACACTGCCTTCGGCGCAGCGTCCTTCCTGGTGCTGGAAGCCGTGGGCGGGACCCTGCTGGTGGACTACGGCTTCGTCAACGCGGCCCTGGCCATCCTGGCCACCGGCCTGATCATCTTCCTGGCCGGCCTGCCCATCGCCACCTACGCCGCGCGCTACGGCGTGGACATGGACCTGCTGACGCGCGGCGCCGGCTTCGGCTACCTGGGCTCGACCATCACCTCGCTGATCTACGCGAGCTTCACCTTCATCTTCTTCGCGCTGGAGGCCGCGGTGATGGCCTATGCGCTGGAGCTGGCCTTCGACATCCCGCCGGCCTGGGGCTACCTGATCTGCGCGCTGGCCGTGATCCCGCTGGTGACGCACGGCGTGACGGCCATCAGCCGCCTGCAGGTGTGGACCCAGCCCATCTGGCTGGTGATGCTGATCGTGCCTTTCGTCTACGTGCTGCGCGAGCATCCGCAGGCCTTCTCCGACATCTGGCACTACGGCGGCGTCAAGCATGCGGCGGACGGCGCCGAGGCGGCCCAGCCCGCGGGCTTCGACCTGCTGCGCTTCGGCGCCGCGATGACCGTGGGCATCGCGCTGATGACGCAGATGGGCGAGCAGGCCGACTACCTGCGCTTCATGCCCGAGCGCGGCAGCGGCCGCATGGGCCGCCTGCGCTGGTGGGCCAGCGTGGTCGTCGGCGGCCCGGGCTGGGTGGTGCCCGGGGTGCTGAAGATGCTGGGCGGCGCGCTGCTCGCCTTCCTGGCCATCAACTACGCCGTGCCCGCCGAGCGCGCGGTGGACCCGAACCAGATGTACCTGGTGGCCTACGGGCTGGTCTTCTCCAAGGTGGGCTGGGCGGTGGCGGCCACCACGGTCTTCGTCGTCATCTCGCAGATGAAGATCAACGTGACCAACGCCTACGCGGGGTCGCTGGCCTGGTCCAACTTCTTCGCCCGGCTGACGCACAGCCACCCGGGGCGCGTGGTGTGGGTGGTGTTCAACACGCTGATCGCGCTGATGCTGATGGAGCTCAACGTCTTCCAGGCGCTGGGCAAGGTGCTGGGGCTGTACTCCAACATCGCCATCTCCTGGATGATGGCCGTGGTGGCGGACCTGGTGATCAACAAGCCGATGGGCTGGTCGCCCCGGGGCATCGAGTTCCGCCGCGCGCACCTGTACGACATCAACCCCGTGGGCGTGGGCGCGATGTTCGTCGCCTCGGCGCTGTCGATCTGCGCCCACCTGGGCTTCTTCGGCGAGCTGGCCCAGGCCTTCTCCGCGGCCATCGCGCTGGTCACGGCCTTCGTCGCCTCGCCTGTCATCGCCTGGGCGACGCAGGGCCGCTACTACCTGGCACGCCGGCCGCAACCGGTGATCCCGATCGCGCTGGTGGCCGCGCAGGAGCCGGGCGCCTATGCCCGCCTGCGCCAGCCCGTGGCCCTGCGCTGCTGCATCTGCGAGCGCGACTACGAGGGCGAGGACATGGCCCACTGCCCCGCCTACCAGGGGCCGATCTGCTCGCTGTGCTGCTCGCTGGACGCGCGCTGCCACGACCAGTGCAAGCCGCAGGCGCGCCTGGCCGTGCAGTGGCGCGCGGCCGCGCAGAAGCTGCTGCCGTCCGCGCTGTGGCAGCGGCTGGACACCGAGCTGGGCCACTACCTGATGCTGATGGCCGCGCTGCTGCCGCTGCTGGGGCTGCTCTTCGTCTCCGTCTACCGGCACGAGACCCTGCAGCTGGGCGCGCTGACGCCCGCCGCGCAGGATGCCTTGCGCATGGGCTTCGTGAAGATCTTCGCGGTGCTGCTGGTGGCCAGCGCGGTGGTGGCCTGGTGGCTGGTGCTCAAGCACAAGAGTGCCCAGGTGGCCCAGGAGGAATCCAACCGCCAGACCCACCTGCTGGTGGAGGAGATCGAGTCCCACCGCCGCACCGACGAGGCCCTGCAGCAGGCCAAGCACCTGGCCGAGCAGGCCCAGCACGTGGCGGAGCAGGCGCACCGCCAGGCCGATGCCGCCAACCAGGCCAAGAGCCGCTACGTCACCGCCATCAGCCACGAGCTGCGCACGCCGCTCAACAGCATCCTCGGCTACGCCCAGCTGCTGGACGAGGACGCCGGCCTGCCGGCCCACCGCAAGCACGCGGTGCAGGTGATCAAGCGCGGCGGCGACCACCTGCTGTCGCTGATCGAAGGCACGCTGGACATCGCGCGCATCGAGGGCGGCAAGCTGACGCTGGAGAGCAAGCCGATGCGCTTCGTCGAGGGTCTGCGCGAGATTGCGCACCTCTTCGAGCTGCAGGCCGGCGCCAAGGGCATCGGCTTCCGCTTCGGGCTGGACGCCTACGCGCCGGCGCTGGTGCGTGCCGACGAGAAGCGCCTGCGCCAGATCCTCATCAACGTGCTGGGCAACGCCGTGAAGTTCACGCGCGCCGGCGAGGTCGTCTTCCGCGTGCGCTACGCGCGCGAGATCGCGCTGTTCGAGATCGAGGACAGCGGCCCCGGCATCGCGCCCGAGGAGCTGGAGCGCGTCTTCGAGCCCTTCACCCGCGGCTCGGCCAGCGGCCAGGGCGCGGCCGGCGGCACCGGGCTGGGCCTGACGATCAGCAAGATGCTGACCGAGCTGATGGGCGGCGAGATGCGCGTGGAGAGCACCGTCGGCCAGGGCACCTTGTTCCGCATCCGCCTCTTCCTGCCCGAGGTGCGGGCGGATGCCGCCAGCGTCGCCCGCCAGCCGGCCCAGCGCACCGGCTACGTCGGCGAGCGCTGCCGCATCCTGGTGGTGGACAACGAGGAAGTGGACCGCGGCCTGCTCGTCAGCATCCTGGAGCCCTTGGGCTTCGAGGTGCAGCAGGCCGCATCGGGCGAGGAATGCCTGGAGATCCTGGGCGCCTGGCAGCCCGACGCGATCTTCATGGACCTGGCCATGCCCGGCATCGACGGCTGGCAGACGCTGGCGCGCATCCGCACGCAAGGCCTGAGCGCCGCGCCGGCGGCCATCGTCTCGGCCAACGCCTTCGACAAGGGCCTGGACAACGAGGTGGGCATACGCAGCGAGGACTTCATCCTCAAGCCCGTGCGCAAGGCCGAGCTGCTGGACTGGCTGGGCGAGGCCCTGGAGCTGGAATGGATCGCCGGCCCCGCGCCCGAGGACACTCCCGCCGAGCCCGCCGAAGCCGCCAACGACTGGATGCAGCACCTGCCCGAGGAGCGACACTTGCGCGCCCTGAAGGAATTGGTGGACCTGGGCTACGTGCGCGGCATCGTCAAGCGCCTGGACCAGATCGAGGCCGAGGACGCCGCCTGCACCGCCTTCGTCGGCCGCATGCGCGAGCTGGCGCGGCAGTTCCAGCTGGACACCATGAATGTGATGCTGGCGCGCGCGCTGGCTTGAAGCCTTTCGACGGACCGAGATGAATTTCGACCGCAACCACGCCGACGTCGTCCTCATCGTCGACGACGTGCCCGACAACCTGTCCGTGCTGCACGACGCGCTGGACGAGTCGGGCTACACCGTGCTCGTCGCCATCGACGGCGAACAGGCGCTGGCGCGTGCGGCGCAGGCGCGGCCTGACGTGATCCTGCTGGACGCGGTGATGCCGGGCATGGACGGCTTCGAGGTGGCGCGGCGGCTGCGCCAGCAGCCGGACACCGCGAACATCCCGGTGATCTTCATGACCGGGCTGACCGAGACCGAGCACATCGTCGCCGCCTTCCAGTGCGGCGGCACGGACTATGTGGTCAAGCCGATCAAGGCGCAGGAGGTGCTCGCGCGCATCGCCACCCACGTGCAGGGCGCGCGCGAGCGCCGGCAGGCGCGGCTGGCGCTGGATGCCTTCGGCCACGCGACCCTGTCGGCGCGCGCATCGGACGGGCGCATCTCCTGGCAGACGCCGCTGGCGCGCCAGCTGCTGCAGTCCCACGAGGCGGGCGACGGCCATCACCTGGGCGAGGCCGTACGCGACTGGCTGGAAGCCCAGGCCGTGCTGCGCGCGACCGGCGGCGAGCCGCATCCGCTGACCCTGGCGCGCGGCGGCCGGCGCCTGAGCTTCCGCCTGCACGAGGCCACCGGTGAGGACGAATGGCTGATCGTCCTGGGAGAGTCCTCCGACGTCGCCACCATCGAGGCCCTGGGCCTAGCCTTCAAGCTCACCGCGCGCGAGGCCGAGGTGCTGTACTGGGTGGTCAAGGGCAAGACCAACCGCGACATCGGCGACATCCTGACGCTGAGCCCGCGCACGGTGCACAAGCACCTGGAGCATGTCTTCGCCAAGCTGGGCGTGGAGACGCGCACGGCGGCAGCGGCGATGGCGCTGGAGCGGGTGAGGCAGCTGGCGATGCGCTGAATGTCCATGCAAAGGGAGTCGAACTCCATGCTTGCAAGCGATGAGCTTCCAGCGCTCCATCGTGCCGGTCCTGCTGGACCGCGCTTCACGCCACCCGGTGGTCACCGTCACCGCCCCGGCCGCTGACGCCTATACTGGCCTTCGCTCCGGGGTGCGCACCAGCTGAGACGGCACGAGCCGAACCCGAGAACTTGATCCGGTCAATACCGGCGTAAGGAGAGCAGAACGGTCCGCCCGCCTGGGGCCTCGTCCATCACCGGACGGCACCACGCGCACACGGGCCGCACCTCGTCACCTGAGGTGCGCTTTTCCGGAGCGAACGCGCAAGCGCGTCACCCACCCGGAAAGGACTGTTCGATGAACGCCACCCCTGCTGCTGACCTGGCCCAGAGCCTGGCCCTCACGCGCGAGCCGCTGCCCGCCTCGACCAAGGTCTACCTCGACGGCGCGCTGCATCCGCAGCTGCGCGTGCCCATGCGCGAGGTGCGGCTGAGCAACGGCGAGGTGGTCTCGCTCTACGACACCTCCGGCCCCTACACCGATCCCGCCGCCGGGATCGACGTGACGCGCGGCCTGGCCGGCGCCCGCGCGCACTGGGTCGAAGCACGCGGCGACAC
This sequence comes from Aquabacterium sp., assembly GCA_004322345.1. Classification (GTDB taxonomy): domain Bacteria; phylum Pseudomonadota; class Gammaproteobacteria; order Burkholderiales; family Burkholderiaceae_C; genus Aquabacterium. The sequence continues at coordinate 10,266 of SCTQ01000004.1, forward strand.
CGAAACCTATGCGGGCCGCGCCCCGCAGGCCATCGACGACGGCCTGCGCAGCGACCCTGCGACGCAGGGGAAGCTGCAGCAGCTGCGCGAGCAGGCGCGTGCCCTGCAGCGCACGCCGCGCCGCGCCAAGGCCGGCGCCAACGTCACGCAGATGCACTACGCACGCCGCGGCATCGTCACTCCCGAGATGGAATTCGTCGCCGTGCGCGAGAACGGGAAGCGCGAGTGGATGGCCGACTACCTGGCCGACGCCGAGCGCGCGGGCCGCCTGAAGGGCCAGCCCCTGGGCGCGCGCATCCCCGAGACCATCACGCCGGAGTTCGTGCGCGACGAGGTGGCCCGTGGCCGCGCCATCATCCCCGCCAACATCAACCACCCCGAGCTGGAACCGATGGCCATCGGGCGCAACTTCCGCGTCAAGGTCAACGCCAACATCGGCAACTCGGCCGTCACCTCCAGCATCGAGGAGGAGGTGGACAAGCTGGTGTGGGCCACGCGCTGGGGCGCGGACACGGTGATGGACCTGTCCACCGGCCGCAACATCCACACCACGCGCGACTGGATCCTGCGCAACTCGCCGGTGCCCATCGGCACGGTGCCGATCTACCAGGCTCTGGAGAAGGTGGGCGGCGTGGCCGAGGACCTCACCTGGGCGATCTTCCGCGACACGCTGGTCGAGCAGGCCGAGCAGGGGGTGGACTACTTCACCATCCACGCCGGCGTGCGCCTGCCCTTCATCCCGCTGACGGCCAGGCGCCGCACGGGCATCGTCTCGC
>SCTQ01000057.1 GCA_004322345.1 Aquabacterium sp.
CAACCAGGGCGAGGTCTGCACCTGCCCCTCGCGTGCGCTGATCCAGGAGTCCGTCTACGACCGCTTCATGGCGCGTGCGCTGGAGCGCGTGAAAGCCATCAAGCAGGGCAACCCGCTGGACACCGACACGATGATGGGCGCCCAGGCCTCGGCCATGCAGATGGACAAGATCCTGGGCTACCTGGAGCTGGGCCGCCAGGAAGGCGCCCAGGTGCTGGCCGGCGGCGCGCGCGCCCAGCTGGGCGGCGACCTGGCCGGCGGCTACTACGTGCAACCGACGCTGTTCAAGGGCCACAACAAGATGCGCATCTTCCGCGAGGAGATCTTCGGCCCGGTGCTGGCCGTGACCACCTTCAAGACCGAGGCCGAGGCGCTGGAGATCGCCAACGACACGCCCTACGGCCTGGGTGCCGGCGTGTGGACGCGCGACACCAACACCGCCTACCGCATGGGCCGCGCGATCAAGGCCGGGCGCGTGTGGACCAACTGCTACCACGCCTACCCGGCACACGCGACCTTCGGCGGCTACAAGGAATCCGGCATCGGCCGCGAGACGCACAAGATGATGCTGGATCACTACCAGCAGACGAAGAACCTGCTGGTGAGCTATTCGCCGGACAAGCTGGGGTTCTTCTGATCCCGCAGGCCGGGCACCTGCCCGGCCTGCTGCTTCATTCCGCCTTCAACGCCTCGACCTGGATGCGCAGCTCCACCGTCATGTCGAAGCCATAGGGCTTGCCGGCGTCGATGCCGAACTCGTCGCGCCTGAAGCTGCCGCTGGCGTCCGCGCCGCACAGCTCGCGCTTGAACATCGGGTGCGGGATGCACTTGAAGCGGTTGATCTTCAGGCTCACCGGGCGCGTCACGCCGTGCAGCGTCAGCTCGCCTTCCACGCGCGTGGGGGCACCGTCGGCGAAGCCGGCCAGCTTGCCCTTGTAGGTGGCCTTGGGGTACTTGTCGGCGTCGAACAGCTCGGCGCTGCGCGCCTTGCTGTTCATCAGGTCCATGCCGAAGTCCACGCTGGCGATGTCCACCGTGACCTCGAGCGTTCCCGTGCCCGCGGCTTTGTCCAGGGTCACCTTGCCCGCGGTCTGGTTGAACTTGCCGCGCCACACCGAGATGCCCATGTGGTCGGCCTCGAAGCTGGGATAGGTGTGGCTGGGGTCGATCACGTAGTCGGCGGGGGCGGCACAGGCCGCGCCCGTGGCCATCGCGGCCAGCAGGACAAGCGATTTCATCTAGAGGTCCTCGGTGTGTGTTGATGCAAAGGCGGGTGAAGATCCCCGGGCCGCGCGGCATCCCGCGCGGCGCGCAGCATGCATCATCCGCGACGGCCCGACCCCCACGAGGGACAACAACGAGGAGACGCGCATGCTGCCCACGCGAGAGGATGCGAACCCTGCCGCCCCCGCCGTGGGCGAGGCGGCCCAGGTGGACGTCGCGGTGATCGGTGCGGGGCTGTCCGGCCTGGTCTGTGCGCTGCGGCTGCAGCAGGCGGGGCTGGATTCGGTGGCCGTCTTCGAGGCCAAGGACCGCGTGGGCGGCCGCACGCTGAACCAGCCCATTGCAGGCCGGCATGGCGCCGGCCGCCACATCGTCGAAGGCGGCGGCCAATGGGTGGGCCCGGGCCAGGACCGCGTGCTGGCGCTGGCCGACGAACTGGGCGTGGAGACCTACCCCTCGTGGGACCAGGGCCAGGACGTGATGGTGCTGCAGGGCCGGCGCCGCACCTACCACGCCTGCATGCCCTTCCCCTTCGTGCGCCCGGCGCTGGACTTCATGCAGGCCGCGCTGCGCCTGCAGTTCGCCGCCTGGGGCGTGGACCGCGACCGGCCCTGGACGGCCGGGGCCGCGCGCCGCCTGGACAGCACCACGCTGCAGGACTGGCTGAACCACCACGTGCGCACCGACAGCGCGCGCACGATGTTCGACATCGCCAGCGGCCTGGCGCTGGGCGGCGACCCGCGCGACCTGTCGCTGCTGGGCGTGCTGCAGCACATCCGCAGCGCCGGCGGCCTGCACAAGCTGCTGAGCATCCGCGGCGGCGCCCAGGAGCGCCGGCTGGCCGGCGGCGCACAGGGCCTGAGCCTGAAGCTGGCCGCGCGCCTGGGCACACGCGTGCACCTGGACTCGCCGGTGGACAGCCTGCGCTGGACGCCGCACGGCGCGCTGGTGCATGCGGGCGGCCGCGCCTGGTCGGCGCGCTGCGTGGTCGTCGCGATGAGCCCGGTGGACCGCGCCTGCATCCGCTTCGAGCCCGGCCTGCCACCGGCGCAGGCACAGCTGGGACGGCGCATGCAGATGTTCAAGGGCATCAAGGTGCACGCGGTCTACGCGCGGCCCTTCTGGCGCGACCTGGGCCTGTCGGGCCAGGCGCTGGGCGACGAGGGGCCGGCACCGGCCACCTTCGACAACTCGCCGCCCGACGGCACGGTGGGCGTGCTGACCGCCTTCGTCGCCGGCAAGACCTCCTACAAGGCGGTGGCGCCCACGCAGGCCCAGCTCGACGACCCCGCGCTGCGGCGCGAAGGCGTGCTCGACTGCCTTGTGCGCTACTTCGGCGAGGAAGCGCGCACCCCCATCGACTACATCGAGCAGGACTGGCGCAGCGAGTCGCACACCGCCGGCTGCATCCCGACCATGCCGCCGGGCGTGCTGACCGAACTCGGCCCCCAGCTCACCGAGACCACCGGCCCCCTCGTGTGGGCCGGCACGGAAAGCTCGCACGTGTGGAACGGCTATATGGACGGCGCGGTGCGGTCCGGCGAGCGCGCAGCCGAGCTGGCCGCCGGCATCTGCCGCGCCGCGGCCACGTCCAGCCAGCCCCGGTAGCGCGTCACCAGGCCGACGCCGGGCACGCTGGCGGCGACGTGGAAGTGCAGGCGCCCCTGCGCATCGCCCGTCTCCTGCGCGACGATGCGCGGCAGCAGCCACCGCGGGCAGGGGACGCCGAGGAAGCGCATGGCGCGCAGTTGCATCACCAGCGCGCCGTCGGCCGCATGCAGCGTGAAGCGCAGGTCGGCCGCGCCCAGCCGCTCACGCGTGCCGCCTTCGACGAGCCGCATGTGCGATCGCATCGTGCGGCCAGGGAAGTGGCGGGTCCAGGTCTCGGCTGCGGGCGCGGCATCCAGCTCGAATCGGATGGGGCCCTGTGC
>SCTQ01000058.1 GCA_004322345.1 Aquabacterium sp.
GTCGCCCTGGAGATCCTCGGCGAGGGCCCGCGCCGTGCGCGCTATGCCGAGTGCAGCCGTCTGCTGGGCCGGGTGCGGCGCGACGTCTACGACCGCCTGATCGAGCCCGACGGCGGCATGGTGGACATCTGCGTGGCCGGGCCCAACAAGGGCGGGTCGCTGATGTTCAGCTTCGAGCCCGAGACCCGCGTGGGCCTGGCGGGCGTGCGGGTGGACGTAGTCGTGCGGCGGCCCTTGCCGCGCGGGCTGGGCTGGCTGCGGCCGCTGCTGGCCTGGCGGATGCGGCGCGAACTGCGCATCGCGTTCGAGGAAGATCGCCGCGACATCGAGGACAGGGGCTATGTCGCGCCGACCGAGCCGGCGTGGACCGGCTGGCTCGAACAGGCCTAGCGCCTGCGCCGCGACGAGCTGCCGCCGCCCAGCAGGCTGCCCAGCACGCCGCGGATGATCTCGCGCCCGACGCTGGAGCCGATGGTGCGCACGGCCGAGCGGGCGGCGGCTTCGGCCAGCCCTTCGCGGTGGCCGCCGCGCGGGCCGGTGGAGCCGAAGAGCACGTCCTTCAATCCGTCCAGCATGCCGCCACCTCCCGCCTCGGGCTGGGCCGTGCCGCCGCCGGTGCGATCGGCCGGCGGCGCATTGCGCAGCTCCTCGCCCGCGTCGGCGCTGGCCACCGCGCGCCCCTTGAGCTTCTCGTAGGCCGACTCGCGATCGACGGTCTTCTCGTAGACGCCGGCCACCAGCGAGCCCTTCAACAGCGCGGCGCGCTGCTCGGGCGTGATGGGGCCGATCTGGCTGCCCGGCGGCAGCACGTAGACACGCTGGGTGACGCCCGGGCGTCCCTTCTCGTCGAGGAAGCTGATCAGTGCCTCGCCCACGGCCAGCTCGGTGATGGCCGTGGCCATGTCGCCCAGCGCGGGGTTGGCGCGCATGGTCTCGGCGGCCGACTTGACGGCCTTCTGGTCGCGCGGCGTGAAGGCGCGCAGCGCGTGCTGCACGCGGTTGCCCAGCTGGGCCAGCACCGTCTCCGGCACGTCCAGCGGGTTCTGCGTCACGAAGTAGACGCCCACGCCCTTGGATCGCACCAGGCGCACGACCAGCTCGATGCGCTCCAGCAGCGCCTTGGGTGCGTCGTTGAACAGCAGGTGGGCTTCGTCGAAGAAGAAGACGAGCTTGGGCTGGTCGGGGTCGCCGATCTCCGGCAGCGTCTCGAACAGTTCGGACAGCATCCACAGCAGGAAGGTGGCGTACAGGCGCGGCGCGTTCATCAGCTTGTCGGCGGCGAGGATGTTGATGACACCCTTGCCGTCGACCGTCTGCATGAAATCGGCGATGTTGAGCATCGGCTCGCCGAAGAACCTGTCGCCGCCTTGCTCGTCTACCTGCAGCAGCGCGCGCTGGATCGCGCCGATCGAGGCCGGGCTGATGTTGCCGTACTCGGTGGTGAACTGCGAGGCGTTGTCGCCCACGTGCTGCAGCATCGCGCGCAGGTCCTTCAGGTCCAGCAGCAGCAGGCCGTTGTCGTCGGCGATCTTGAAGACCAGCTGCAGCACGCCTTCCTGCGTGTCGTTGAGGTTGAGCATGCGGCCCAGGAGCAGCGGGCCCAGGTCGGACACCGTGGCGCGCACCGGGTGGCCCTGGCCGCCCTTGGCGTCGGCGAAGACGTCCCACAGCTGGGTGGGGCAGGCGGCGGACGCGGGTTGCGGCAGGCCGCGCTCTTCCAGGATCTTCGCCAGCTTGGGGCTGATGCTGCCGGCCTGCGAGATGCCGGTCAGGTCGCCCTTGACGTCGGCCATGAAGACCGGCACGCCCAGGGCGCTGAAGCCCTCGGCCATCTTCTGCAGCGTGATGGTCTTGCCGGTGCCGGTGGCGCCGGTGATCAGCCCGTGGCGGTTCGCCAGCTGAGGCAGCAGGTGGCAGGCGGCTTCGCCATGCTGGGCGATGAGGATGGGCTCGGCCATGGACGGCTCCGGGTTCGGTGGACAGGCTGAAAACTTGGGCGGCGACGTCGTGAAACGGACGGTCCGCGGGCCAAACGTAAAATCAGTCTATCCAACGGCGGCACGCGCAGCGCACCCGGCACATGCGGGTGCGGACGGCGCGGGCCGCTTTCCCACTCTTTCAGCAAGAAGCAAACCATGGCCGGACATTCCAAGTGGGCCAATATCCAGCACCGCAAGGGCCGCCAAGATGAGAAGCGCGGCAAGGTCTGGACCCGCCTGACCCGAGAAATCATCGTGGCCGCCCGCACCGGCGGCGGCGACGTGGCGATGAACCCGCGCCTGCGCTTGGCCATCGAAAAAGCCAAGGCCGCCAACATGCCGGCCGACAACATCAAGCGCAACGTCGACAAGGCCACCGGCAACCTCGAGGGCGTCACCTACGAGGAGATCCGCTACGAGGGCTACGGCATCGGCGGCGCGGCCATCATCGTCGACACGATGACCGACAACCGCGTGCGCACGGTGGCCGAGGTGCGCCACGCCTTCTCCAAGTACGGCGGCAACCTGGGCACCGAAGGCTCGGTGGCCTTCCAGTTCAAGCACGTGGGCCAGCTGATCCTGGCCCCCGGCACCAGCGAGGACAAGGTGATGGAAGTGGCCCTGGAGGCCGGCGCCGATGACGTCGTCACCCACGACGACGGCGCCATCGAGGTGCTGACGCCGCCGCACGACTTCGAGGCCGTGCGCGATGCGCTGGCCGCCGCCGGCCTGAAGGCCGAGCTGGCCGAGGTGACCATGCGTGCCGAAAACACGATCGAGCTGTCCGGCGAGGACGCCGCGCGGATGCAGAAGCTGCTGGACGTGATCGAGGACCTGGACGACGTCCAGGATGTCTTCCACAACGCCCAGATCAACGAATGAAGGCGCGGCGATGAAAGTTCTCGTTATCGGATCGGGCGGCCGCGAACACGCAATGGCGTGGAAGATCGCGCAGTCGTCCAAGGTGCAGATGGTCTACGTGGCGCCGGGCAACGGGGGCACCGCGCTGGACCAGCGGCTGCAGAACGTCGCCATCACCGACATCAACCAGCTGGCCGACTTCGCGCAGGACGAGAAGATCGGCCTGACGGTCGTCGGCCCCGAGGCGCCGCTGGCCGCCGGCGTGGTCAACGTCTTCCGTGCGCGCGGCCTGCGCGTCTTCGGCCCGACGAAGGAAGCCGCGCAGCTGGAAAGCTCCAAGGCCTTCTCGAAGGACTTCATGCAGCGCCACGGCATCCCGACGGCGCTCTACCAGACCTTCAGCGACGCCGCGCTGGCGCATGCCCACCTGGAGAAGGTCGGCGCACCCATCGTGGTCAAGGCCGACGGCCTGGCCGCAGGCAAGGGGGTGGTGGTCGCCACCACGCTGGCCGAGGCGCACGAGGCGGTGGACTGGATGCTGCTGGACAACAAGCTGGGCGTGCAGCACGTCGCCGGCGCCGACGGCGCTGCCGTGCCGCGCGTGGTGATCGAGGAGTTCCTCGACGGCGAGGAAGCCAGCTTCATCGTGCTGGCCGACGGCAAGAACGTCAGCGTGCTGGCCACCAGCCAGGACCACAAGCGCCTGCTGGACGGCGACGCCGGCCCCAACACCGGCGGCATGGGCGCCTACTCGCCCGCGCCGGTGGTGACGCCCAACGTGCACGCCAAGGCCATGCAGGAGATCATCCTGCCGACCCTGGCAGGCATGGCGAAGGACGGCATCCCCTACACCGGCTTCCTCTACGCCGGCCTGATGATCGACAGCCACGGCAACCCGCGCACGCTGGAGTTCAACTGCCGCATGGGCGACCCCGAGACCCAGCCCATCTTCATGCGCCTGAAGAGCGACCTGCTGGAGGTGCTGATCCACGCCGCCGACGGCACGCTGGACCAGATCGAGCTGCAATGGGACCGCCGCGTCGCACTGGGCGTGGTCGTCGCCGCGGCCGGCTATCCCCTGGACCCGAAGAAGGGCGACGTCATCACCGGGCTGCCGGCGGAGGCGGAGGACGCGATGGTCTTCCATGCCGGCACCACGCTGGGCAAGGACGGCAAGGTGCTGACCAGCGGCGGCCGCGTGCTGTGCGTGACGGCGCTGGGCGATTCGGTCCGCATGGCCCAGCAGCGCGCCTACGAGTACATGAACGGCATCCACTTCGACGGCATGCAGGCGCGGCGCGACATCGGCTGGCGGGCCATAAAGGCCCGATAGATGACGCCCTCCCCCTACCGGCTTCGCCGGCCCCCTCAAGGGGGCGCCGCTGGTGGTCCGGCAAAGCCGGTTCCACGGCGGCCGCTGGGTGGGTCGTGTCATGCGATGCGGGTGGCGTACGGCGCCACGGAAAACTGACTCATGCGGACCCCGCTGATGCAAGTCGCCCAGGCGCGAGCCTATTTCCTGGACCTGCAGTCGCGCATCGTCGCGGCGCTGGAGGCCGCCGACGGTGGCGCCTTCCTCACCGACGGCTGGACCCGCGGCCCCGAGGAGCGCCTGCAGGGCGACGGCCTGTCGCGCCTGATCGAAGGCGGTGCGCTCTTCGAGCGCGGCGGCTGCAACTTCTCCCACGTGCGCGGCCCCAGCCTGCCGCCATCGGCCACGCAGCACCGGCCGGAGCTGGCCGGCGCACCCTTCGAGGCCATGGGCGTGTCGCTGGTCCTGCACCCGCGCAACCCCTACGTGCCCACGGTGCACATGAACGTGCGCATGCTGGCCGCCCACCGTGCCGACGGCGAGACCGTGGCCTGGTTTGGCGGCGGCATGGACCTCACCCCCTACTACGGCGACGAGGCCGACGCGCGCCATTTCCACGCCGCCTGCCGCGACGCACTGGCGCCCTATGGCGAGGACAAGTACCCGCGCTTCAAGAAGTGGTGCGACGAATACTTCTTCCTCAAGCACCGCAACGAGGCTCGTGGCGTCGGCGGCATCTTCTTCGACGACTTCGCCGAGCTGGGCCTGGCACGCAGCTTCGAGATGACCCAGGCCGTGGGCGACGCCTTCCTCGGCGCCTACCTGCCCATCGTCGAGCGCCGCCGTGCGCAGGGCTACGGCGAACGCGAGCGCCACTTCCAGGCCTACCGGCGCGGGCGCTATGTCGAGTTCAACCTCGTGTGGGACCGCGGCACGCTCTTCGGCCTGCAGTCGGGCGGGCGCACCGAGGCCATCCTGATGTCGATGCCGCCCACCGCCGGCTGGCGCTACGACTGGCGGCCCGAGGCCGGCACCCCTGAAGCCGCGCTCTACGAACGCTTCCTGCCCGCGCGGGACTGGGTCTGATGGACACGAAGCGCCGCATCGGTGTCTTCGGCGGCAGCTTCGATCCCGTGCACCAGGCCCACATCGCGCTGGCCGGCACGGCCATGCAAAGCCTGCAGCTCGACCAACTGCACTGGGTGCCCGTGGGCCATGCCTGGCACAAGGCGCGCAAGCTCGCCGACGGCTTGCATCGCGCCGAGATGATCCGCCTCGCGCTGGCCGACAGCGGCGCCGATGCGCGCCAGCAGCTCGACACCATCGAGCTCGAACGCGCCGGCCCCAGCTACACCGTGCAGACGCTGGACGCGCTGCAGGCCCGGCAGCCCGGCTGCGACTGGTTCCTCGTCATCGGCCAGGACCAGTACGCGAGCTTCCATGGCTGGTCCGAATGGCGACGCCTGCTGACGCTGTGCACGCTGGCCGTCGCGGCGCGCGCGGGGGATGTCGTGCTGCCACCGGCCGAACTGGCCGCACAGCCCCACCGCATGCAGCGCCTGCCGCTGCCGGCGATGCAGGTTTCGTCGACGGACGTCCGTTCGGCCATCGCCCAGGGGCGGCCGCCCGAAGCCCTGGTTCCCGGCCTGCTCACGCCTTCGGTGGCGCGCTATATTGCCCGCCACGCGCTCTACGCCCTCCCCACGACCTAGATCCTTCCAACAGGACCCCCCCGCTGCATGGATATCCGCAAACTGCAACGCGCCATCGTCGATGGTCTCGAAGATGTCAAAGCCCAGGACATCGTCGTCTTCAACACCGAGCACCTGAGCGCGCTTTTCGAGCGGGTCATCATCGCCTCGGGCACCTCGAACCGGCAGACCAAGTCTCTGGCGGCCAGCGTGCGCGATGCGGTGAAGGAAGCCGGCTTCAAGGTGATGCGCACCGAGGGCGAGGCCAACGGCGAATGGATCATCGTGGACTGCGGCGCCGCGGTCTGCCACGTGATGCAGCCGGCCATCCGCCACTACTACCACCTGGAAGAGATCTGGGGCGGCAAGCCGGTCAAGCTCAAGCTGGACTCCGAGGTGAAGTCGCTGCCCAAGGCCAGCGAGCCCGAGGAAGACGAGCCCGCGCCCAAGGCCGCGGCGAAGAAGCCCGCCGCCAAGAAGGCCGTGGCCAAGAAGGTGCCGGCCAAGAAGACCGCCGCCAAGCCTGCAGCGAAGAAGCCGGCCGCCAAGCCCGCAGCCAAGAAGGCGCCGGCGAAGAAGGCGCCTGCCAGGAAGGCCGTCCCGGCTAAGAAGGCCCCGGCCCGTGCGCCTGCCAAGAAGGCCCCGGCGAAGAAGGCCGCCGCCAAGGCGCCTGCCCGCAAGAAGGCCGGTTGATGCGGATGCGCCGATGAAGCTCACGGTGGTGGCCATCGGCCAGCGCCTGCCGGCCTGGGCGGAAGAGGCCTGCGCCGACTACCTCAAGCGCTTCCCGCCCGACTGGAAGGTCGAGCTGAAGGCTCTGAAGGCCGAGTCCCGCGAGAGCAAGCCGGTGCCCGCCGTGATGGCCGCCGAGGCCGCGCGCATCGACACCGCCATCGGCGCCGGCTGCCGCCGCATCGTCCTCGACGAACGCGGTGCGCGCCTGAGCAGCGCCGAGCTGGCTCAGCGCTTCCAGGTCTGGCAGATGGACGGCCGGCCGCTGGCCTTCGTCATCGGCGGCGCAGACGGGCTGGACCCGGCTTTCAAGGCCGGCGCCGACGAGGCCATCCGCCTGTCCGACCTGACCTTGCCGCATGCGCTGGCGCGCGTGCTGCTGCTGGAGCAGGTCTATCGCGCCTGGTCGCTGCTGCACAACCATCCCTATCACCGCGCCTGAGGGCGCCCGTTCGCGTTCGACAGATGTATTTCAAGAACCGGCCCGACCGCCAGGCCTGGGCACTCGTCGCGGCCTTCATCGGGCTGCAGGCGCTCATCAAGGCCCTGCTGCCCGATGGCCTGGATCTCGACTCCTCCGAACAGGCCTATTTCGCCCAGCGGCTGCTGATGGGCTACGGCACCCGCCAGCCGCCGCTCTACACCTGGGTGCTGTGGGTGGCGCAGCACGGCCCGCTGCCGATGCAATCGCTGCTGGAGGCCATGCGCTTCGCGGTCATCGCCGCCTGGTTCCTCGCGGTGGGCTGGGTGGTGCGGCTGTGCACGCCCTCGCGCACCGCGCTGGCCGTGGCGCTGGTGGCGCACATGAGCCTGGGCTTCGTGATGTGGCGGGTCTTCGACAGCCTGACCCACACGATGCTGGCGGTGCTGCTGGTGACCCTGGCCTGCGGCGCGCTGCTGCGCTGGTGGCAGTCCGCCAGCCTGGGCTGGGCCGTCGCCGCGGGCGTGCTCGGCGGCCTGGCCTGCCTGGCCAAGTTCAACGCCGGGCTGTGGTGGGGCTGCGCGCTGGCCTCGGCCTGGTTGCTGCCCGAGATGCGCGCGCGCATGCTGCAGCGGCGCAGCCTGCTGCAATGGGCCGCGGCGCTGGCGGCCTTCGGCGTGGTGCTGCTGCCCTACGCGCTGTGGTGGCTGTCCCAGCATCTCGCCGCCAGCGGGCTGGCCAGCCAGATCGTCGTGCCGCGTGCCGGCCAGAGCTTCTTCAAGCCGGCGCTGGACATGCTGGCCGGCGTCGGCGAATACCTGGCGCTGGGCGTGTGGGTGCTGCTGCTGACCGCAGTCGCGGGCCGGCGCGATGGCGCGCCGCACGTAGACCGCGGCGTGCTGGCCGATTGGCGCTGGCGCTGGATGGCGCTGCAATCGGTCCTCGTGCTGGCGGTCACCGGCGCGCTGCTGCTGGCCACGCATGCCTCGGCCTTCAAGGGCCGCTGGCTGTGGCCGGTCGCGCCGCTGCTGCCCTTCGCGGTGCTGTGGCCGGTGCTGGCGCGGCCCGCGCTGCCGCGGCGCATGGTGGTGGCCACGGTGGCGCTGGGCGTGATCGCGATGGGCGTCGTCAGCCTGCGCTTCTTCGAGCCGCGCGTGCGTGCGCCCAAGTGCGAGAACTGCTGGTCGCTGCGCCCCGCCGGCGAGATGGCCAAGGCGCTGCAGGCCCGCTACGGCGACGGCACGCTCTACCTCACCGGGGAGAAGCACCTGGCCGGCATGCTGATCGCCGAGGGCCTGCCCGCCTACGTGGTGGAGATCGTGCGCCTGCCGCCGCCGGACCTGCGCCCGCAACGCTGCGTCGTCGTGTGGGCCAACAACGGCCGCGGCGCAGAGCTCGACGAGCCGCCTGCCGGCTTCCTTGGCGTCGCGCCCGCAGCCGCCACCGCGCCACCGCTGGGCCGCTGGCCGATGCCGCATGCACCGGGCCGCGCGTTCACCCTGCGCGCGAGCGAACAGCCTTGTCCGCCGGCCGTGGCGCAGCCATGAGCGATTTCATCTACCTCGCCTCGCAAAGCCCGCGCCGGCGCGAACTGCTGGGCCAGCTCGGCGTGCGCCACGAGCTGCTGCTGCCCGGCGACGACGAGGACGCCGAGGCGCTGGAGGCCGTGCAAGCCGGCGAAGCGCCCGAGGCCTACGTGCAGCGCGTGACGCGCGCCAAGCTGGAGGCCGCGTTGCAGCGCCTGCAGCGCCGCGGCCTGCCGCCGGCACCCGTGCTGTGCTCCGACACGACGGTGGCGCTGGACGCACGCATCCTCGGCAAGCCCGCGGACGACGCCGATGCGGCGGCCACGCTGGCCGCGCTGTCGGGCCGCGAGCACCGCGTGATCACCGGCGTGGCGGTGGGGGAGGGCGGACGCATCGAGCAGGCGCTGCACGTCTCTCGCGTGTGGATGCGCGAGATCCAGCCGCAGGAGATCGAACGCTACGTGCGCAGCGGCGAGCCGCGCGGCAAGGCCGGCTCGTACGCGATCCAGGGCCGCGCATCCGAGTGGATCGAACGCATCGACGGCTCGCACTCCGGCATCATGGGTTTGCCCGTATTCGAAACGGCCGCCTTGCTGCGGCGTTTCAACGTAGATTTCTGACGATCGTCACCAACCGCGAGCGGGCCGAGCGCCGGGCCGCTCCCAAGCCGGCCCGCAGTCCCCCCGGGGGACCGGCCGGTGTACCCGGCGGCCGAGGGGCCCACACTTCATGCAAGACATCCTCATCAATTGGTCGCCGCAAGAAACCCGCGTGGCCATCGTCGAGAACGGCGCGATCCAGGAACTGCACATCGAACGCACGCTGGAGCGCGGCTCGGTCGGCAACATCTACGCCGGCAAGGTGGCGCGCGTGCTGCCCGGCATGCAGTCGGCCTTCATCGACATCGGCCTGGAGCGCGCGGCCTTCCTGCACGTGGCCGACCTGCACAGCGAACACAACGGCGGCGGGCGTTCGCGCCACGACGGCGGTGTCGTGCCGGTGCCCATCGAGAAGCGCGTGTTCGAGGGCCAGACGCTGATGGTCCAGGTCATCAAGGATCCCATCGGCACCAAGGGCGCACGCCTGTCCACGCAGATCAGCATCGCGGGGCGGCTGCTGGTCTTCCTGCCGCAGGACGACCACATCGGCGTCTCGCAGAAGATCGCACCGGAGCTGCGCGACTCGCTGCGCCTGCGCGTGCAGAACCTGTCGGCCGCGGCGGACGCCGAACTGCAGGCCGCGGGCGCCAAGCCGCAGGGCGGAGGCTTCATCCTGCGCACCAACGCGGAGGAAGCCGGCGACGAGGAGCTGGCCGCCGACATCCGCTACCTGCGCAAGACCTGGGCCGGCATCCTGGAGCGCAACTTCCAGAGCCCCGCCGGCACCCTGCTGCACGAGGACCTCAACCTCGCCCAGCGCGTGCTGCGCGACCTGGCCGACGAGCAGACGCAGAGCATCCGCATCGACTCGCAGATCCAGTACGACGACCTGCTGGCCTTCGGCCGCGACTACACGCCGCAGACCACGGCGCTGCTGCAGCTCTACCGCGGCGAGCGGCCGATCTTCGACCTCTACAACATCGACCAGGAGATCGAACGCGCACTCGCGCGCCGCGTGGACCTGAAGTCCGGCGGCTACCTGATCGTCGACCAGACCGAGGCGCTGACCACCATCGACGTCAACACCGGCGGCTACGTCGGTGCGCGCAACTTCGACGACACCATCTTCAAGACCAACCTGGAGGCGGCCCTGGGCATCGCGCGCCAGCTGCGGCTGCGCAACCTGGGCGGCATCATCATCATCGACTTCATCGACATGGCCCGCGAGGAACACCGCGAGGCCGTGCTGGCCGAGCTGCGCAAGCAGCTCGCGCGCGACCGCACGAAGACGACGATCAGCGGCTTCACCCAGCTGGGCCTGGTGGAGATGACGCGCAAGCGCACGCGCGAATCACTCGCCCACATGCTGTGCGAGACCTGCCCCACCTGCGACAGCCGCGGCCAGGTGAAGACCGCGCGCACCGTCTGCTACAACATCCTGCGCGAGATCCTGCGCGAGGCGCGCCAGTTCAACCCCAAGGAGTTCCGCGTCGTCGCCTCGCCCGGCGTCATCGAGATGCTGCTGGACGAGGAGAGCGCCCACCTGGCGGGCCTGTCGGACTTCATCGGCAAGCCGGTGTCCCTGCAGGCCGAGAGCGGGATGTCGCCGGAGCAGTACGACATCGTGCTGATGTGAAGGCGCAGGCGGTGAAGCCTGCGCCGGTGAGCCCGAACCTGCGTGAGCTCGCGCTGCTGCGCCGCGTGCGCGACCGCATGGACCGCGAGTACGCGCAGCCGCTGGACGTCGAGGAACTCGCGCGCGGCGTGGGGCTGTCGGCCGGCCACCTCAGCCGCCAGTTCCGCCTGGCCTACGGCGAGTCGCCCTATTCCTACCTGATGACCCGGCGCATCGAGCGCGCGATGGCCCTGCTGCGCCGGGGCGACCTCAGCGTCACCGAGGTCTGCTTCGAGGTGGGCTGCTCGTCGCTGGGCACCTTCAGCACGCGCTTCACCGAGCTGGTGGGCATGCCGCCCAGCGCCTATCGCCGCGAGGCGGCCGGGGCGACGCAGGGGATGCCGCCGTGCGTGGCCCGGCAGGTGACGCGCCCGATCAGGAATCGAGAAGCGCCGGAAGACGCCAAAAAATAGACTGGCCTCCAACACAACACGGAGCGCCTTCATGGACATCACCATCCACTCGACCTTCCTGCCGCACAGCGACCCCGAGACCTCGCTGGCCTTCTACCGCGACGTGCTCGGCTTCGAGATCCGCAACGACGTGGCCTACGGCGGCATGCGCTGGATCACGGTCGGCCCCGTCGGCCAGCCGGCCACTTCCATCGTGCTCTACCCGCCCGGCGCCACGCCCGGCCTTACCGACGACGAGCGCCGCACCATCACCGAGATGATGGCCAAGGGGACCTTCGCCATGCTGCTGCTGGCCAGCAAGGACCTCGACGCCACCTTCCAGCGCCTGCAGGCCCACGACGCCGAGATCGTGCAGGAGCCCACCGACCAGCCCTATGGCGTGCGCGACTGCGGCGTGCGGGATCCGGCGGGGAACATGATCCGGATCCAGCAGGCGCGCTGACGCTGGCGGCGCCCCGTGAATGAGTGGGGCGTTCTCAATTTCCGCGCGCGGCTGCCGAAACGTCGGAGAGGCCCAGGACCGTAGATGGTCCATCGGGCAGATTCCACACGAGGCAGACATGACGACTTCCCGCAGCCGTCCCGGCGTGAAGCCCTACACGGACGAGACCGCGCTCGACTTCGAGCTGGTCGACGTCCGGCAGGCGCGCGAGGCGATGGACCAGCACGCCGAGGACATCGCGACGGTGTCCGGTGCCTTCAATCCCGAGCCTCAGTACGAGGCGCCGCCGCGGCGGTCCGTCGAGCCCGCGCCGGCCGCCGGTGCGCCCAAGGAGCCGTTGCCGGCGCACACGGTGCAATGGATCGTGAGCCTTCCGGCTGCCGCGCGCCCGCTGCATCTCTTCATGCACTACCCCAAGCTCGGCAACCGGCTGGCCCTGCTGTGGGAGAACACCGGCGACGCGCAGCGCTTCTTCGACGAGCTGCTGATGGACACGCGCGGCACCCGTCAGGGATTCCCGAAGGAGGTCTTCGAGGACCTCATGCGGCTGCAGCACCTGCTCAACGAGCGGCAGGCGGAGACCAGCGGCTTCTAGGGCCTGTTAACACTACCGGAGGACGCGCGCTGGAGCCTGGCAAGTCGCTGGGCGTCGTTGCAGCCTCGTTGTGTGCCGAAGGCACACGGCCTTGGCTGCGCCCACCTAGCGCCGCGCTGCTGGCGGCGCCCGCAGCGTCGTCCATCCATCCGGCAGGATCTCGGCGCCACGAGAAGCACGGCTGCGCGGAAGATGGCAAGCCCGGCCTTGCCCCGCTGGGCCGGCGGGCTGCGTAGCGACCCCTCTGCCCGGCCTGGCCCTCGTCCGGACGCCGAGTCCATGCGAGGGCCGGCACCTGCCCGATTCGGGGTGCGCGGCCCTCCGGCTGCACGCGTCCCCCCCAAACGTCCACCCCTCAAACAGGCAAGTGCCCCTAGCAGGAGGGCCACGGAACCTTCATATTGATCCATTAGGATCATCCGCCTTCTCCCCGTCGTCCACTTGCCTGCGGCAGGCTATCCGGAATGAACACGTATCAGTCGGCCCCGCGGGGCCTGCGCGCTTCCCGAATTTCCCGTGGCTTCACCCTGCTCGAACTGCTGGTGGTGCTGGTCATCATCGGCCTGCTGGCCGGCTATGTCGGCCCGCAGTTCTTCAAGCAGATCGGCAAGGCCGAGGTGAAGACGGCCAAGAGCCAGGTCGACGCGCTGGTCAAGGGCCTGGACCAGTACCGCCTGGACGTCGGCCGCTATCCCACCACCGAGCAGGGCCTGGGCGCGCTGTGGACCCGGCCGTCCGACGAGCCGCGCTGGGCCGGCCCCTACCTGCGCAAGGAAGTGCCCAAGGACCCCTGGAGCCGCGACTACCAATACCGCAGCCCCGGCGAGCACGGCGAGTTCGATCTCTACTCCCTTGGCAAGGATGGCCGCGAAGGCGGCACCGGCGAAGACGAGGACGTGACCTCCTGGTGAGTGGTCGAGGCCATGGCGCGTTTTTCCGTCCGTTATGTCGCCGGCCCTGCCGGGTTGCGTGAGGCCGTCGTCGAGGCGGCCGATGCCGCGGCCGTGGCGGGCGAGTTGAAGGTGCGCGTGGCCGACATCGTCACGCTGCGCGCGCTGGACGCCGTGCCGGCGCCGCGCGCGGCCGCGCGGCCCGCACGCGCCGCGCCGGTCGCCAGCTCGCGCAAGTCCGACTTCCCGCTGCGCCTGTTCTGCCAGGAGCTGTCGGTGCTGCTGGAGTCCGGCTTGCCGCTGTACGAGGCCATCCAGACCCTGGCCGAGAAGGAGGAGTCGTCCGCCACCTCGGCCGTGCTGTCAGCCGTGCTGCAGGGCCTGGAGCAGGGCCAGACCTTCGCCCATGCGCTGGGCAGCCAGCCGCAGGCCTTCGGCCGGCTCTTCGTGGCCAGCGTCGAGGCCAGCCAGCGCACCGGCCAGATCCCGCAGGCGCTGCGCCAGCATGCCGAGTACCTCACCTGGCTCAACGGCCTGCGCGACAAGCTGGTCAGCGCGGCCATCTACCCGGTGATCCTCATCGTCGCCAGCCTGCTGGTGGTGTCCTTCCTGACCATCTTCGTCGTGCCGCGCTTCGCGCAGATCTACGAGGACATGGGCGGCGAGCTGCCGCTGCTGTCGCGCTGGCTGCTGAACGTCGGCCAGGCCGTCGGCGGCCAGCCCATGGTCTCGCTGGGCGTGCTGGCTGGCGTGATCGGCGCAGCGGTCTGGGCCTGGCGCCTGCCCGCCACCAAGGCCCTGGTGGCCGACATGCTGTGGCGCATGCCGCGCATCGGCACGCGCATCCGGCTGATGGAGCTGGCGGCGCTGTATCGCACCCTGGGCCTGCTGCTGCAGGCCGGCGTCACCGTCGTGCCGGCGCTGGAGGCGGCCAACGGGCTGGTCAACCCGTCGCTGCGCGGCGCGCTGCAGCGGGCCACGCAGAGCGTGCGGGAAGGCCAGCGCCTGTCCGACAGCCTGCAGGCCGAGGACCTGACCACGCCGGTGTCGCTGCGCATGATCCGCACCGGCGAACACAGCGGCGAGCTCGGCGGCATGCTGGAGCGCGCCGCCACCTTCTACGACGAGGAGCTGGCGCGTTTCACCGAATGGGTGGGCAAGGTGGTGAGCCCGGCGCTGATGCTCATCATGGGCGTGATGATCGGGACCATCGTGGTGCTGATGTACCTGCCGATTTTCCAGGTCGCGGAGCAGATCCAATGACGGCGCAGATCGTTGAACTCGCGCGTCACGATGGCCAGTCGCCGCTGACGCCCGACTGGCTGCTGTGGCCCGTGGACGAGGCCATGCGCCTGCAGGTTGTCGTCGCCCGCGACGGCGACGGCACGCTGTGGGCGCTGACCCCCGCGCCCGGCGACGACCTGCTGCGCGAGGCCGTGTCCTCCCGCGTGTCCGTGCCCGCCGGCGGCGTGCTGCGCTGGCGCGAGATCGACGCCCAGAAGCTCGCCGACTGGCTGGCCCAGGGCGAGCATGCCTACCAGGCGATGGAGTCGCTGCACGAGGCCCAGGGCCTGGTGGTCGACGAGGGCGTGCAGGAGCTCAACATCCAGTCGCTCAGCAGCCAGACCAGCCCGGTCGTGCGCCTGCTGGACGGCACCTTGTTCGACGCGCTGAAGTCCCAGGCCTCCGACCTGCACCTGGAGTCCACGGCATCCGGCATGGTGATCCGCTACCGCCTGGACGGCGTGATGGAGCGCGTGGGCGACATCGGCTCGCGCGAGACGGCCGAGCAGCTGATCTCGCGCCTGAAGGTGGTGGCCGAGCTGGACATCGGCGAGCGCCGCCTGCCG
>SCTQ01000059.1 GCA_004322345.1 Aquabacterium sp.
GGCAGCGCCGGCGCAAGGGCCGGCCGCAGCGGGTTCTGCGCGAACAGGTGCAGCAGGTCGGACAGCAGCAGCTCCTGGTGCTGCTCCTCGTGGGCCAGGCCCAGCGCCAGGGTCTCCAGCCCCGCGGCGTCCAGGCGTCCGGCGGCGAGCAGCGCCTGCACGGCGCGGTCGATGGATTCTCGGTAGGCGATGACCTCGGGCAGTGCCGGCCGCGTCAGCAGGCCGCGCTGTGGACGCGGATGGCGCGGGCCCAGGCTCTCGTAGTAGGAGTTGAACAGCCGCGGATAGCGCTCGTCGAACAGCGGGTGCGCCGGATCGGCGGCGTGCAGCAGGAAGGTCTCGAAGAACCAGGTGGTGTGGGCCAGGTGCCACTTCGCCGGGCTGGCGTCCGGCATGGACTGCACGGTGCAGTCGGCGTCCGACAGCCCGCGCACGAGATCGAGGGTGCGCCGGCGCACGGCGAGGAAACGCCCGGCGGGCGTTTCGGGGTGGAACGTCGGTCCGGAGGCTGGCTGGGACGGCATGGCAGGGTCGGCGAAGTCCGGGTATTGGGACTTAGTCGGCGCGCCACAGGTTTTCTTACAAGCCAAGCCCACGCCTGGGCTGGGGTTGCGGGTAGGGCGATGCCTACCCGCGAATCAGCCTGCGCGAAAGGTGCTTACCCCGCCCTGCGGCGCGCGGCGGACGCCACCGTCGCGCCCAGGCCCAGCAGCATCAGCGCATAGGTCTCGGGCTCGGGTACCGGCGCCAGGTAGCCGCGGATCTCGCCGGCCGGGCGGCCGGTGGTGTGCAGGTTGAAATAGGCCTCGCCGTACTCCAGGCCCTCGAGCAGCGCGTCGAAGGCACCGTCGGTGGTGCCGCCGTTGGCCGCCAGGAAGCTGCCGTTCCAGCTGCCGGCCAGGCTCAGGTCGATCAGCTTGCTGTAGCTGCCGCTGGTCACGCCGGTGGGGAAATCGGCGAAGGGGATGGCGACGCCGCTGTTGGTGGGCGAGGGCTGGCAGCAATGGATGTGGGCCATGGTGGCCGGTGTCTGCAGATCCTGGAAGCTGGCCGTCACCTGCAGCGTCAACGCATGTTCGTCGATGGTGATGGTGGCCGTGCCGGTGGCCGGCGAGGGGTTGCCTTCCGCGCTCAGCGGCGTCGTGTAGACCACGGTGTGGGCGGCAGCGGGCAGGGCCGTCGCCAGCAGGGCCGCGCAGGCGGCGATCGAGAGTCTCGTATTCACGGTGGATTCCTTGCTTTGCTTGTCTCCCGCTGTGGCCGTTCGGGCCCGGACTGCTGCGGGCCCGCGCCCCGCCGCGGGTCGGAGCGGGGCCGGCGGATGCGATGGGCGGGCCTCAGGTGCCGGTACGGCGTGGTGCCGGCATGGCCGTGTGCACGCCGGGCTGCGTGGCCTCGGCGGCAGGCAGCGCGTTGCGGCTGCCGGGGTAGACCCGCGACAGGCGGGGCCGGATGAAGAGCGCCGAGACGCCGAAGGCGCCCAGGCAGACCAGCAGGAAGAGCCCGGCGTAGTCGGCCAGCACCAGCCGCGGCGCCAGCGGACGGGCCAGGCCGAGGAAGAGGGCATAGAACCAGCAGGCGCCGCTGAGCGCCACCAGCAGCGTGTCGCGCGCCAGCGCCGCAGCCACCTGGCGCGGTCGCTGCTGCAGGGCCTTGAAGAAGCCCGTGTGCAGGGCCACGCCGTTGAGCGTCAGCAGCACGGCCACCGCCAGCTTGGCCACGAGCTTGGGCCGGACTGCGATCTCCTGCGGGTCGAAGCCGGTGTCGATCCAAACCAGCGCCAGGCCGCTGACCCACAGCAGCGCCAGCGCGCCCGCGACGATGCGCGTGGCCGGGCGCAGCAGGGCATGGTCCACCCGGGCGCTGCGGAAGATCGCCAGGTCGGCGAAGGCCACGCCCACGGCTGCGCAGAGCACGCACATCACGTGCAGCAGCAATACCAGCATCCGTTCGACTTCCATCCCGTGCTCCTGTTGGGTTCGCGGCCGGCGGGCGGCGCTGTGTCGGGAACAAATGTGCATTGAGCACATTTAGTGATGCAAGTCCGCCCGTTCCGCTGCCGGGGGGTTTGGTGGCGTCCGTTCGGGGTTTAATATAAATGTGCTAAATGCACATTTGATGCAGATTGCTCCGGTGCCCCGCCTTGCGCAAGAGGCCGGCTGTCAGAATGGTCTTTCTGCACATTTGTTGTAACGCGGCTTGCTGCCGCGGCGCCCCGATGACCAAGCCTTCGACACCCCCGCCCGATCCCGCCGCCGAGCACGAGTCCGTGCTGTCGGCCATCGCCGCCTTGCTGGCGCCGTTGGCGCGGCTGGCCGTGGCCAAGGGGCTGCCCGCGGCACCGGTGGAGGCGGCCGTGCGCCTGGCCTTCGTGCGCGCCGCGCAGGAAGCGCTGACGCAGGCAGGGCTGCCATCGAGCCGGCTGGTCAGCCGCATCAGCACGAGCACCGGCATCAACCGCCGCGAGGTCACGCGCCTGACCGGCCAGCGCGACGCGCCCTTGCCGGCGGGCGGCTCGGTGGCCTCCGAGGTCTTCACCCGCTGGGTGGCCGATCGCAGCCTGCGCAGGCGCGGTGGCGGCTACAAGCCGCTGCCGCGCAGCGGCCAGGCGCCCAGCTTCGAGGCCCTGGCGCGCGCGGTGACGCAGGACGTGCACCCGCGCAGCGTGCTGGAGGAGCTCGGCCGCCTCGGCCTGGTCACGCTGTCCGAAGACGGGGAGACGGTGCAGCTGGCGGTGGAGGACTTCGTGCCGCGCGGCGACGCGCGCCGCATGCTGGCCTTCCTGGCCGAGAACCTGGGCGACCACCTCAACGGATCGGTGGACAACCTGCTGGGCACGCGTCGCCAGTTCGACCAGGCGGTCTTCGCCGACGAGCTGTCCGAGCAGTCGCTGCCCCAGGTGCAGCGCTTCGTCGGCCAGCAATGGAAGCGCCTGCTGGACGAGGCCGTGCCGCTGCTGGAGCGCTGCATCGAGGAGGACCGGGCCGCCGGGCGCGTGCAGGACAGGCGCGTGCGCATCGGCCTGTACGGCTACGACACCCGGATGGAGCCCGTGCCGCAGCAGGACGCGCCGGTGCAGCCCTCCGGTCGCAGCAACAACCGCAAGACCGCGGCCGTCCAGGCGCCGCGCAGGAAGCGACGGGAGTGAGAGACATGTCCACGAACCTCAGCGGCGGCCAGCGCCGTCCATCCCGGCCTGCCCGGCGCGGCCTGCTGGCCTGTGCCGTCGCGCTGCTGCTGGCCAGTTGCGGCGGCGGCGGGTCCGACACTGCGGGCGTCGGCAGCGGCGGCACCGGCACCTATGCCAGCGGCCGCATCACCGCCTTCGGCTCCATCGTCGTCAATGGCATCCACTTCGACCAGCAGGCCGCTGCCGTCGCCGCTGAGGACGGCAGCGGCAGCCTGCCGTCGGCCCTGCAACTGGGCATGACGGTGGAAGTCGACGCCACGGCCGTCACGGCTTCCGCCTCGCGCCAGGACGCGGTGGCCACGGCCATCCGTTTCCGCAGCGAGCTGCTGGGTCCGGTGGACAGCGTCGGCGCGTCGGCCCTGGTGGTGATGGGCCAGCCGGTGGCGGTGACGGGGGCGACGCAATGGGGCGGCGGCCTGTCCGCGCCGGCGGACCTGGCGCCGGGCGAGGTGGTGGAGGTCTACGGCTTCCAGGACGTCGGCGGCAACCGCTTCGTGGCCACGCGCATCGAGCGCCGCAACGCGGCAGCGGTCAGCTACTACAAGGTGCGCGGCGTGGTCAGCGACCTGAACTACACGACGATGACCTGCCGCATCGGCGGCCAGCTGATGAGCTACGTGCCGACCCAGGTGGGCGGCGGCTGGCTGGCCGACGGGCGTGTCGCCCGCGCGCTGCTGCAGAAGGTGCCCGCCGCGGGCCGCTGGTCGGTGCAGAGCATGGCCGCGGCCACGCCGCTGGTGTCCGGCCGCGGCAGCGCGGTGCTCGAAGGCGCGGTGACGGCGCTGGGGCCGAGCTCCACCGTCTTCAGCGTGGACGGCACGCCGGTGGACGTGCGCCGGATGGCGGCCTGCGCGGCCTGCAGCGGGCTGCAGCCGGGTGCGCAGGTAAGGGTGACGGGCAGCCTGCAGGACGGCGTCGTGTTCGCCTCGGAGGTGACGCGCCTGCCGTAGTCCGCCGCGTGCACGGCGGCGCCGCAGGACGTCCCTCGGCTGCGGGGGGCGACGGGATAAGTCCCGTTGTGCAGGCCGCGGCGCGGCCGCTAGCGTGCATACGCGCCACGTCCCCGGACGCGGGCGCAGGCCACCGATGCAAAGCGTACCTTCCCTCGACCAACCCAACCTGCCTCCCCGGGCGTCCTACGTCGCGCTCGGCTACCTGCGCGGAGCCGTCGAGTACGTTCGCCTGCGCGACCTGCCCATCGAGCCGCTGCTGGCGGCCATGGAGGTCGAGGAAGCGGATCTCGAGCGCTACGACTGCTACATCCCGGCACGTTTCCAGGACGACCTCTTCGCCGCCGCCGAGGCGGTGACCGGCGACCGCAACGTCGGCCTGCATGTCGGCCAGGCCATGCACCCGGGCAACCTGGGCGCGTTGTCGGGCCTGCTGCTGACCTGCTCGCGCGGGGGCGAGCTCTTCGACCTGCACGAGCGCTTCGGCCCGCTGGTCAGCAACTGCGCCCGGGCCGAGTACGAGCTGCTCGACGAAGGCGTGCGCCTGACCATGTACCGCGCAGACCCGGCCTATCTCTACGGCCGCCACCTGATCGAGTTCAACCTCGCCGGCTGGTGGACGCTGGCGCGCTGGATAGGTGGTCAGCAGCTGTCGCCCACGCGCATCGAGTGGCCCTTCGTGAAGCCCGACGACGTGCGCGAGCAGCAGCGCTTCTTCGGCTGCGAGATGTCCTGGTGCGCGCCGACCTTCCGCGTCTGGTTCGACCGCAGTCTGGTCGACCTGCCCCTGCGCAATGGCCAGCCCGGGCTGCGCGCCGTGGTGGAGCCGGAGATCCGCCGCCGCCTGAACCTGGTGATGGCGGGCCAGGAGGGCAGCGTCGCCGTCGTGGCCCGTGCCCGCCGGCACGTGGCCGACCTGCTGTCCCGCCTGGCGCCGGCGCTGGGCGACGTGGCCACCGCGCTGGGCATGTCCACGCGCCAACTGCAGCGCCACCTGGTCGCAGGCGGCACCACCTACCGCGACCTGCTCGACGGCGTGCGCCGCGAACTGGCCGCGCACTACGTGCGCGAGGGCCGGCTGCCGCTGGCCGACATCGCGCTGCTGGTCGGCTTTGCCGAGCAGAGCACCTTCCAGCGCGCGTTCCGGCGCTGGTTCGACTGCACCCCGGGCGAATACCGCCGCACGGCGGTGATCTGATCAGGCGCCGGGGCCGAGCGCCGGGCCGCGTACTCGTGGACCGAGGGGCTCACGCGCTCCTTTGCGGCTTGGCGAGGGTGCGCACCTGGAAGCTGCCGTCGCGGTCGAACAGCCAGGTCTCGATCACGCCCTCGCGGGTCAGGCGCTGGCGCACTTCGGGCGGCAGGTCCGACGCCCGCACGCGCTTCACGGTCTCCAGGGCGCGCGCCAGCATCTCGGGCTGCTCGTCGTTGTAGCGCATGACCTCGGCGCGCAAGGCATCGCCGTGCAGCCGGATGCGCAACACCACCACGGCGCGCAGCAGTGGCTGCGGCTGGCGGTCGTGGACCCAGTCGGGCGAGCCGGAATAGACGGCGTGCGCGAAATGCGCGCGGGCGTCGATGGCGTCGCCTGCGATCGCACCGGTGCTCCAGCCGCCTAGCAGGGCCGCGGCGGCGAGGGTGCAACAAAGGGTTCTGCGGTTCATGCGGGCCTCCGAAAGCAAGGACGGGCAGAACCAAGCTATCGGTCACCGCGTGCCGGCAGCCGGGGGTTTGCGAGCGGGCGACGCGCAGGAGTTGGCGGACAAGCCCGCGCGATCGCGGGGAGGCCCGCGCGATTTGCGGATTCACCGGCCGCGGCCCATGCCCGCGGCGGCACCGAGGCACGCCGGTTGCTCCGCGCCCGCCGACACAACTGCTCACCGCGGACCGGCCAGGCGCTCCAGGTAGCCGCAGCCCATCTCGGCCAGGTGAAGCCGCAAGGCCTGCACCAGCGGCGGCGCGGCACCGGCCTCCAGCACGCCCTGCACGGCACCCACGGCACCGGTCAGCAGGAAGAAGGCGGGCAAGGCGGTGTCGGCCAGGCGCGCGTCCGACGCGCTTCCCAGCATGCGCGAGACCGCGGCATGGGCGCGCATCATCATCAGCCGTACCAGCTCCTGGCCCTGGGCCTCGCCGGCCGGGGCGTACAGCGCCAGCGAGACCTCCACGCGCCGCGTCTTGGCCTCGACGAAGGCATCGGTCAGTGCGACCACCATGGCTCGCAGCGTGGCGCCCTCGTGCGCGCGGCAGGCCGCCTCCACCGCCTCGACCACCTCGCCCAGGTGAGCCTGCAGCACCGCGGCCAGCAGCGCGCGCTTGTTCGGGTAGTACTGGTAGAGCGTGCCCACCGACACGCCCGCGCGTTCGGCCACGCGCGTGGTGGTCAGCTGGTGGAAGCCGGTCTGCTGCAAAACCTGAAGGGTCGCTTCCAGGATGGCCTCCACCGTGACCGCGGAACGCGCCTGCGCCGGCGCCTTGCGTGGGCGCAGCGCTGCGGCGGCGGGCTGTCGGGCGGGGCGTCCCATATGCGAATTCCAAAGCTGAAGGATTCTTCGGATAGTAGGGCCCTTCACAACCTTCCTCCCGCAGACCCGCCATGACCACCGCCGATGCCCTGCCTGCCTGCCGCGCGCGCCGCCACGACGTGACCGTCGTGCAGGAGGCCCTGCTGCCCGGTTCCCCCGCCGAAGTCTTCGACTACATCGCCGGCGAGGGCGTGCTGCCCGAGCTGCTGACCGGCTACGGCCCGCTGCCGGCGGTCACCGGCACCTCCGGGGTCAGCGGTCCCTGGTCGGTGCCGGGCTCGCAGCGCGTGGTGCACACCGCCGACGGGCACACCCTGCACGAGCAGGTGCTCGTCTACGAACGCCCGCGGCGCTTCGCCTACCGGCTCTGGGGCTTCAGCCATCCGCTGCTGCGCCGCCTGGCCGACGGCGGCGGGGGCGACTGGGTCTTCAGCGAGGCCGCCGGCGCCACGCATGTCCGCTGGGCCTACACCTTCAGCACCGGCAGCCGGCTGAAGTCCTGGCCGCTGGCCTTGATGGCCCGCTGGCTGTGGACGGGCTACATGCGCACCTGCCTGGACAACGCCCGGCGCATCCGTTCGGCGTCCTGATGCGTACAGCAACCGTCACGTCGACGACAGCGGGCTTGCGCCCTCGTCCGGCGAACGCGGCGGTGTAAGGATTCCGCCGCCTCGTCCGACAGACGGGGGTCTCGCAGCGGCGCCCAGTCGGGGCGGGACGACCTACCCACGTCAAAACACCGTCTCGAAAGGACACCCGTCATGAGCACCAAGACCCCTGCTTCCCTCGCTTCCATGGCCGCGCTGCTGGCCCTGTCCGCTTCCGCCTTCGCGGCCGACACCCCTGCGTCCGGCAGCGCCAGCGTCTCGGCCGGCGACACCGTGCATTGCTACGGCATCCACTCCTGCAAGGGCAACTCGGACTGCAAGACCGCCGAGAACGCCTGCAAGGGCCAGAACGCCTGCAAGGGCCACGGCTTCAAGGCCGTCAAGGCCAAGGCCTGCCTGGACAAGGGCGGCAAGATCGGCGACATCGAGGCCAAGTAAGACGCCGGACGTGCATGCGCCGCGCGGGGTCGTGCGATCCCGCGCGGCCTGTGCGGCAACACGATGGACCCAACCATGCCCGACCTGCGACTGCCCTCGCCCGGCTTCGGCCTGGGCCTGCGGCCCGACCACTACCAGGACCTGCTGGCAGCCGCGCAGCCGGTGGACTGGCTGGAGCTGATCTCCGAGAACTACCTCGTCCCCGGCGGCAAGCCGCTGCACATGCTGGACGCGGTGC
The DNA here is from genome assembly GCA_004322345.1 of Aquabacterium sp. GTDB lineage: Bacteria > Pseudomonadota > Gammaproteobacteria > Burkholderiales > Burkholderiaceae_C > Aquabacterium. Next base: position 7,950 of record SCTQ01000059.1, read on the forward strand.
GTGAGCGCTACCCCGTGGCGATGCACGGCGTGTCGATGTCCATCGGCTCGGCGGGCGGGCTGGACGATGCCTACCTGCGCGAGCTGCGACGCCTGGCCGACCGCGTGCAGCCGCTGTGGATCTCCGACCACCTGTGCTGGACCAGCGTGCACGCACGCCAGCTGCACGACCTGATGCCGCTGCCCTATACCGACGAGGCGCTGGAGGTCGTCGTGCGCAACCTGCGCCACGCACAGGACGTGCTGGAGCGCCGGCTGGTGCTGGAGAACGTCTCCAGCTATCTCAACTACCGCAGCTCGACGATGACGGAATGGGACTTCCTGCGCGAGGTGGCCGAGCAGGCCGACTGCCTGCTGCTGCTGGACGTCAACAACGTCTACGTCAGCAGCGTGAACCACGGCTTCGACCCGCTGGATTTCCTCGACGCGATGCCCGCCGGGCGCATCCAGCAGATCCATCTCGCGGGCCACAGCGACAACGGCTCCCACATCATCGATACCCACGACCATCCGGTGGCCGAGCCGGTATGGGCGCTGTACGCCGAAGCCTGTGCGCGCTTCGGGCCGGTGGCGACCCTGATCGAGCGCGACGACCGCATCCCGCCGCTGGCCGAGTTGCTGGACGAGCTGGACCGTGCCCGGCGCGAGGCCGCGGCCGTCACCTTGCGCAGGGCCGCATGAGCTCGCCCGGCCGCTGCCAGGTGCGCGTCCCGCGGCGGGCTGTGCGCAGGGGGCCCCGGTGAGCGCCGCCCCACCCACGCTGGCCGGGTTGCAGGCTGCCTTCGCTGCCGCGGTGATCGACGGCGACGCAGGTTTTCTGGGCTGCATCGAACCCGGCGGCGCGCTGCCGCCTGCGGCACGCCTGCAGGTCTACGCCGACGCCTACCGCGCGCGCCTGGCCGACACCCTGGCCGACACCCATGGCCACACCGAGCGCTACCTGGGCGAGGATGGCTTCCGCGAGCTGGCCCTGGCCTATGTCGGCAGCTGCGTGCCCGGTCACTACAGCCTGCGCTGGTACGGAGCGGGCTTCCCCGGCTGGCTGGCCACGAACTGCCCCGACGATCCCGAGGTGGCTGAGCTGGCCCGGCTGGATGCCGCGCTGCGCAGCGCCTTCGACAGTGCCGACGCCGCGCCTCTGCAGCCGGGAGACCTCGCCGGCCTGGGTGCCGAAGACTGGGAGCGTGCCGTCTTCGTGCTGCATCCGGCCTTCCAGTTGCTGGAGCTGCGCCACAACACCGTCGCGATCTGGCAGGCGCTGGAGATGTCGGAGCCGCCACCGCAGCCTGCTGCGCTGCCCCGGCCCGTGGACCTCCTGGTCTGGCGGCGGGGCTGGCAGCCGCATTTCCGCAGCCTCGTTCCCGAGGAGGCCCGCATGCTGGCGGCGCTGCACGCCGGGCTGGCCTTCGGCCGCGTCTGCGAGGAGCTGGCCCGCAGCGCGGCACCGGGCACCGAGGTCGCCGTGCTGGCCGGTGCCTGGCTGCGGCGATGGCTGGCAGAGGAGTTGCTGGTCGCCTTGCGCTGACGCCGGCGCTTCAAACCGCGGCGCGAGCGGTTATGCTGCGTGCGACTACCGGACGGACGCCCACCACATTGCATCGCGCCGCCCGGGCCGACTTCCTCTTCAGGAGCGATCCGATTGGCGACCCCGAACTACTCCTACGAGAAGCGCCAGCGCGAGCTGGCCAAGAAGCGCAAGGCCGAAGAGAAGCGCCAGCGCAAGCTCAACGGCCCGTCCCAGTCGGCGCCGGCCGAAGAAGGCGGTGCGCCGGATGAGGGGCAGGCCGGTGGCGAGGCGCCGCCAGCCGGAGCACCCGACGCCCAGGGCTGAGGGCGGCTGGGACAAAAAAACCGCGGTCGACAGACCGCGGTTTTT
>SCTQ01000060.1 GCA_004322345.1 Aquabacterium sp.
GCATCTTCTACAAGAAGGTGCTGGCCGACGAGCGCATCAAGCACTTCTTCGACGGCGTGGACCTGGGCCGCCTGGCCGAGCACCAGCGCCGCTTCCTGGCCTATGCCTTCGGCGGGCCGGCCAACTACACCGGCGGCACCATGCGCAAGGCCCACGAGGCCCTGGTGGCGCGCGGCCTCAACGACACCCATTTCAACGCGGTGGTGGAGAACCTGGCCGCGACCTTGAAGGAACTGGGTGTCGCCGACGACCTGATCGACGAGGTCGCCCTGGTGGCCGAGTCCGTGCGCCCGGACGTGCTGGGGCAGTGAGCACGCTGGCCCAGCCCTACACTGCGCCCCGGCCTGCCATGGACGGCGGGCGCAAGCAGCACATGGCCTGGGCCGGACAACTCACACTCGACTACAAGCACGCGCAGGGCCGCACCACCGCACTGGACCGCCACGACGGCCCGCTGCGCGTGCTGCGCGCGCTCTACCCGGAAGGCGAAGGCATCTGCCACCACGTGCTGGTGCATCCGCCCGGCGGCATCGTCGGCGGCGACAGCCTGGACATCCAGGTGGACGTGCGCAGCGGCGCGCACGCGCTGCTCACCACGCCCGGTGCCACGCGCTTCTATCGCAGCGCGGGCCCCGCCGCCCGCCAGGACCTGGTGGCCCGCGTGGCCGATGGCGCGCGGCTGGAATGGCTGCCGCTGGAGACCCTGGTGCACGACGCGGCCCGCGCCACCAACACCATGCGCTTCGAGCTGGCCCCCGGCGGCCAGATGATCGGCAGCGACCTGCTGGCCCTGGGCCTGCCGGCCTCGCAACAACCGTATGCCTGCGGCTGCTTCGACCAGCGCATCGAGGTCGACGACGTGTGGATGGAACGCGGCCGGCTGGACTTCGAGGATCCGGCACAGGCCGCCCTGACGCGCCGGCTGCTGGCGAGCCCGCTGGGCTGGGCCCGCCGCAGCGTGCTGGGCCTGCTGTGGTTCGCCACCGGCAGCGAGCTGCCGCGCGAGCAGGTGGAAGCCCTGCTGGAGTCCGCCCGCGAGGTGCTGCCCGAGTCGCGCCCCGACGCGCCCCTGCTGGCCGGCGCCACCGCGCCGCACCCGCGCGTGGTGCTGGTGCGCGTGCTGGCGCACCGGACCGAGCCGGCGCAAGAACTGATGCGCGAGCTGCGCCATCGCTGGCGCACGCTGACGTGGGGGCTGCCGCGGGTCAGCCCGCGGGTGTGGAATACCTGAGGTCGGTCGCCTCGACGGTTCAGAAGTCGTACTTGGAAATGATCACCGGCTCCGGGCTGGCCTTGGCCACCTTGTCCCGCACCACCGCGTCGATCACCGCCGAGTTGGCCTTGTAGGCGTCCAGCCAGGCGGCGGGGTTGTGCTGGGCGGAGAAGCGCTCCTCCAGCGCCTCGCGCGAGACGATGGCGCGCACGCGGCGCTGGCCCATGTCCAGGCGCACGATCACGGCGTCGTGGCCTACGTAGATGTCCGGCAGGCTGTTCATCATGGGTCTGCTCCTGGTTCGGTCGGGTGTGCGGGGTGCAATGGGCCGGACCATGGGCCGAACAGCAGGCCCAGGGCTTCCGGGCCGCGCAGTATCAACGCGCCGTGGCAGGATGCCGCGTAAACGAATGCATCGCTTGGTGCCAAGAAACATGAGCCTGCAAACGCCGCCCCGCCCCATCCGCTTCGACGTCTTCGGCCGCCGCGTGGTGGTCGAACGCCGCGATGGCGGCTGGGTCGCCTTCTATCCGGGCAACGACGGCAAGCGCCGTCCGGCAGACTTCGTGATCCCGCCGGACGTGGCCGACGAGGAGCTGGGGCAGTACCTGGCCGATCTCTTCCACGAGGCCTGGTCGCCGAGGCACCCCGAGGTGCTGCGGTCCGACGACTGAAGCCCTCGCTGCATGGAGACCAACCCATGACCATCGAACTCGACCACGTCATCGTCTCCGCGCGCAACCGCGACGCATCGGCCCGGCAACTGGCGCAGTTGCTGGGCGTGCCCTGCGGCCCGGCGAGGGAAGGCCCATTCTTCGCCGTCTACGTCAACGACGGCCTGACCCTGGACTTCATCCAGACGGACGCTCCCTTCCCCATCGAGCACTTCTGCTTCCGCGTGAGCGACGCCGGGTTCGACGCCATCCTCGGCCGCATCCGCGAGGCCGGCATCGCATTCCGCAGCTCCGTGCGCGGGCCGGTGGACGGCAAGGTCAACACGGGCTACGGCGGGAAGATGATCTACTGGAACGAGCCCGAGGGGCACCAGTGGGAGATCCTGACGGTGAGTTATGCGCGGCAGGCGTGAGCATCGCCAGGTCGCCAAGGCAGATGTCGACGGCGCTCCCTTTCCCTGGTCCACAACCTGCAGCCCCCGCTCGGACAGCCGCATCCGAGCAGCATCCGCGCGCAAGAAGGCCGACAGGCAACGCGCCGCCGCGTCCCGGATCTTGCGTGCCGAATCGGGGTCGGGACGGGCCGACAACTGCTCCTGCGCCAGCGCCATGGACACCCCGATCACGCCCAGCCGCTCATGGCAGCAGCAGAAGTACCAATGCCGATATGCGGGCCGCAAGGGGCGAGCGGGCCTTCTTCATCCTCGTAGCTCCCTGATCTTCGTGAACGTGAGGGCCTGCTTCCAACGAGGCGCATGCCCTCATCACGCTGGCGAACACATCTCCCACCGCCTCGGCGAGCGTGCAGGCGAAGAAGCGCGGCAATCATTCCGTCTCCGCCACAGGTGCGGCGTCGGGCTCCCTGGTCGAAACGGTGTCGGGCGCAGCGGTGCCCTTCTCGTTCACAGCCACATCGGGGGCCGGACCAACGCCGGTTGCCGAGTTCACCATCGACATCGCTGCGGGGTCTGTAGTGACGATCGACCTTGGCACGATCGTCCAGTCGACGGCGTCCGCCACGTCCGCCGACGTCGCCACCTGGAACTCGGCCGCCACCTCATCGTTGACGTCGACGTTTTCGCTGGAGAACGCCTCAGCCGGCGACGCGACCGTCCTGGTGAGCTTCCGTCCCACAACCGTCTACGGGCTGACGGCGACCGGCACGGCGCCCCCGGCAAGGACGGGTGAGGCGACGACGTCGCTTTTCAACGGCACGACCGGCGAGTCCTTCACCGACCGCATCGCCGGCGGCACGAGATCGGTTTCGCTGCTCGACCTGCCTGTCCAGCTGACCAGGACGCTGGCGCCAGGAGACTCTGTCGCGCTCGTCGCCGGCTTCTCGGTCTCGGCGCTTGCATCGATCGTCCCAGAGCCCACGTCAGGGGCGCTTCTGGCCGCGGGGTGCGCCGGGCTTGCGGCGCGCAGACGCTGCCCACCCGAAGGGCCGAAAAGGGCGTCTGCCTAGGCAATCAGCCCAGTGCCTCCCGCGCCGCACTCCCCGCCGGCGCCCCGCGCAGGTACTGCACCGGCCACGACACACTGACCCCCAGCTCACGCCCCGCATGCAGCGGCCAGTAGGGATCGTTCAGCAGCTCGCGTCCCAGCAGCACCAGGTCCGCCTGGCCGCTGCGCAGGATGTGCTCGGCCTGCGCAGCCTGCGTGATCAGGCCGACCGCGCCGCTGGCGACGCCGGCATCGCGGCGGATGCGTTCGGCGAAGGCGGTCTGGTAGCCGGGGCCGACCGGCACCTTGGCCTGCAACGAGCTGCCGCCCGACGAGGTGTCGATCAGGTCCACGCCCAGTTCCTTCAGGCGCCGCGCCAGCAGCACGGAATCGTCCAGCGTCCAGCCGCCGTCGAGCCAGTCGGTGGCGGAGATGCGCACGAACAGCGGCAGCTCCTGCGGCCAGGCCTCGCGCACGGCACCCGCCACTTCCAGCAGCAGGCGCACGCGGTTGTCGAAGCTGCCGCCCCACTGGTCGTCGCGCCCGTTGCTCAGCGGCGAGAGGAACTGGTGCAGCAGGTAGCCGTGGGCAGCGTGGATCTCGGCCACCTGGAAGCCGGCGCGCAGCGCGCGCCTGGCGGCCTCCACGAAGGCGGTGATCACGCCGCGGATGCCGGCCTCGTCCAGCGCGGTGGGCAGGTTGTAGTGCTCGCCGAAGGCGACGGCCGAAGGCGCGACGGTCTGCCAGCCGCCCTGCTCGGGTGCCAGGGCCTGCTGGCCCTGCCAGGCCGGCGGCACCGAGGCCTTGCGGCCCGCATGCGCCAGCTGGATGCCGGGCACCGCGCCGTGCTGCTTCAGCACGCGCACCACGCGCGCCAGCGGCTCGATCTGGCTGTCCTTCCACAGCCCCAGGTCCTGCGGGCTGATGCGGCCGATGTCCTGCACCGCGGTGGCCTCCACGATCACCAGGCCCGCGCCACCGATGGCGCGGCTGCCGTAGTGGACCAGGTGCCAGTCGGTGGCCTCGCCGTCCGCGGCCGAGTACTGGCACATGGGAGAGACGGCGATGCGGTTGCGCAGCGTCAGGCCGCGCAGGGTCAGCGGGGAAAACAGCAGGGACGACATGGAGGAAGCTCGCGAGTTGAAGGCCGGCACGATGGCCGGCTTCCACGCCGGCCCACGGAGATCACGCGGTGATCTTGCCCGCTTGCCCTGCCTTGCCCGGCGCGGCCTGCGCTTGTCCCCGTGCCACGGTGTGGCGATTTGCAGGAACGGGCAAGCCGAGGTTGCCGCGCAGCGTGTCGGCCTCGTACCCGGCACGGAACAGGCCGCGCTCGCGCAGCAGCGGCACCACCTGCTCGGCGAACACCGTGAAGTCGCGCGGGCTCCCGTCGCGTGTTCGCGTATTCAGATGACGAAGAAGTGGTGGGTGCCGTCGCGGCCCAGCTGCTCGACCAGGCCGAACTCCCAGTCCAGGTAGCCCTGCATGGCTTCGCGCGGGTTGTCGGTGCCCTCGTAGGGACGGCGGTAGCGGTCGATGCGCGGCGAGGCGAGTGCGGTCTCGCCCTGCTCCAGCGGCAGGCCGGCGGCGGTCCACGCGGCGTTGCCGCCCTGCAGGACCTGCACTTGCGCGTGGGTCAGCGCGGCCAGCTCGTGCGCGGCATAACGCGCGAGCAGGCTGCTGCCGCAGGTCAGCACATAACGCGGTGCGCCCGGGAACTGCGCGACGACCTCGGCCAGCTGCGAGCGCAGGGCCCAGCGGGCGCCGGGGATGTGCTGCTTCACGTAATTGGCGCTGGTGGTCAGGTCCAGCACGATGGGCTTGTCGGCGTCGGAGGCAAGCAGTGCGGCCAGCTCGGCTGGCGCGATCCACGGCACCGCGGCGGCCAGCTCGGCCACCGGGTTGGCCGGCGTGCCGCGCTCGCTGAAGTCCGCCGCCTGCAGGCCGTCGAGCACATGCACCTCCCAGCCCAGCTGGGCCAGCCAGGAGGCGGTCATGTTGGCGCGCACGCCGTCGTCGTCCAGCAGCACGATGCGGGCGCCGCGCACGGGGACGGCGTGATCGGTCTCCTGCACCAGCTGGCCGCCGGGCGCGCTGCGCGTGCCGGCGACGTGGGCCGCGGCGTATTCCTCGGGCGTGCGCACGTCGAAGACGTAGGTGCTGCGGCCGGCCTCGGCGCGCCAGGCCCTGAGCGCGGCCTGCGTGGCGCGACCCACCTTGGCACGATCGGCCACGGCACGCGCATCGCGTGCGGCCTGCTCGCGCTGCTGCGGCGTCGCGGCGGCAAAGCGCCGCGCGGCGCCGTGCTCCAGCTGCTGGCCAGCCAGCGTCCAGCCGATGGTGCCGTTGCGCAGCGCGCTGACCGGGTTGGGGACGCCGGCGTTCACCAGCGATTGCGTGCCGATGATGCTGCGCGTGCGGCCGGCGCAGTTGACGATGACGCGTGTCTTCGGGTCCGGCGCCAGCGCTCGCACGCGCAGCGCCAGCTCGGCGCCGGGCACGCTGGTGCTGCCGGGGATGTTCATCGTCTGGTACTCGTCGTAGCGGCGGGCGTCCAGCACCACCACGTCGGCCTTCGCATCCAGCAGGGCCTTCACCTCCTCGGCCGACAGCGAGGGCGTGTGGCGCTGCGCCTCCACCAGCTCGCCGAAGGCCTTGCTCGGCACGTTGACGTCGCGGAACAGCTCGCCGCCCGCATTGCGCCAGCCGGCCAGGCCGCCGTCGAGCAGGGCCACGTCGGCGTAGCCGATGGCCTGCAGGCTTTGCTGCGCCCGCTCGGCCAGGCCCTCGCCGTCGTCGTAGACCACGATGGGCGTGTCGTGGCGCGGGATGCGCCACAGCACCTCCAGCTCGATGCGGCCATAGGGCAGGTTGGCCGCCCACAGCGGGTGCGCCTGCGCGAAGGGATCTTCCTCGCGCACGTCCAGCAGGGCGATCTCCTGCCTCGCCAGCAAGGCGGCGCGGACCTCATGGAAGGTCTTGCGACGCGGCGCCGCGTGATCGTGGTTGCTCATGGGTGGAGGGTTCAGCCGCGCAATGCGGCGTTGAGTTCAGCGGAGCGGTCCCACAGGTTGGGCAGCTCGGTGTTGCTGTAGCCCGAGACGAAGGGCTTGCGCGTGCCGTCTTCGAGGAAGACCGACCGCTGCACGGCGCCGATGTTGGCGCCGTAGATGTGGATGCTGATCGACACGCGGTCGTCGTGCAGGTTGCTCACCTTGTGCACGTCGCCCACGGCGGGCGACACGGCCTCCACCTGGCCGGGCAGCAGCACCGTGGGCTCGCCGCCGGGCTCCCAGCGGCCGTCGGCGGTCCGTGCATAGGGCTGCGAGCGCTCGGCGCCGCGCAGCATGCCGATCAGGCCCCACACGGTGTGGTTGTGGATGGGCGTGGCCTGGCCCGGGCCCCAGACGAAGCTGACGACGGAAAAGCGCTCCTGCGAGTCGGCGTGCAGCAGGTACTGCTGGTAGCGCTGGGGATCGGGCCGGGCATAGGCCGCGGGCAGCCAGTCGTCCTGCGCCACCAGTTCGGCCAGCAGGCCGCCGACGCGGTCGAGGATGGCGGGCTCGCCGGGTTGCTCGGCCAGCACCGCGCCCACCGCGGTGACGAAGCGGTGCAGGCGGGACAGGTTGGGGGCGCTCATCGGACGGCCTTCCGGAACACGGGATTGGGGTCGTCGATTACAGCGCAGGACGAGGCACCCGCAACATGCGGGATGCGCATAACGATGGAAGCGCTCAGCCGTGCGGCGCAAGCGGCAGGAAGAGGTCCACCACCGCCTCGTTCTCCGGCACGTCCGGGAAGAAGGCCACGCGCTGGAAGAACAGCGGGAAGTCGCCGCGCGCCTCGCCGCTGGCCGGCAGCCAATCGCGGACCAGCCGCTGCGCGGACAGCCCCAGCAGGTCGTCCGAGCCCACGTGGCGCAGCACCGCGCAGCGGCCTGGCGGGATGGTCTTGGCCACCATGCCGCTGCCGTCGTCGGCAATGTCGGCAGCGGTGGCCACGCACAGGTCCATGCGGTAGTCCGCCGGCGGCGTGCGCGCCGGGTCCGTCCAGGCGATGTTGTAGGTGGCGGCCAGCCGCGGCGGCAGGCCGTGCGCCTTGCGCCAGGCGACGAAGCGGGCGATGGTCTCCCCCAGCAGCCGCGGGTCGCCGCGGTGCTCCAGGGCGGCCACGCGGGTGGCGGGGAAGTCGACGATGCGCACGGCCTGTTCGCTGGGCTGCATGTGGGTGCTCCTCAGGTGCATCAAGGGGTCGTAGGCAGCATGCCAGGTCCGCCACTGCGGCTGGCGGCGGAAGGCGCTGGGCGATTGCCCCGTGCTGCGGCGAAAGGCCCGCGCGAACGCCTCGGGCCCGTCGTAGCCGCAGGCCAGCGCGATCTGCGCCACACCCGCCTGCCGCCGAAAAGCCAGCTGCCAGGCCGCGCGCTTGAGGCGGCGCAGCCGCACGTAGCGCAGCACGCTCACGCCGAAGGCCGCGGCGAAGCGCCGGTGGAAGTGGTGGCGCGACATGGCGGCGACGCGGCTGAGGCACGCGCCGTCGAGCGGCTCGTCGAGGTGGGCGTCGATGTGGGCCAGCACGCGGGCCAACCCGCCCGCAACAGCAGGGGGTTTGGCAAGGCGCTGGGTCGTCTTGGCGGGCATGCGGTGGATTCTGCTGCGCCCGGCCGGCGGCGTCCTGGCCGGAATTGCTCAGATTGCGCAGGCCCGCTGCGCAAAGGCGGACACGACCTGCCAGGCCTCGCCGGGAACCGTCTGCAGCAGGAAGTGCGGCGCGTCCAGCTCCACCAGCTCAGTCTGCGGCCGCAAGCTCAGGATCAGCTGGGACGCCGCACGGGGCACCGTCCGGTCATGGGCTGCCTGCAGGCAGAGCACGGGCAGGCCGACGCGACTCAGCTTCTCCCGCACGTCCACCTGCATCACCGCACGCAGCCGCGCGCGCAGCGCCTCGGGTGCAACCTGGGCCAACGAGCTTCGCAGGGCCGCCCGCAAGGACGCCGAGGAGTAGCGCCCGGCGAGCAGCCAGTCCAGCGCGGCCAGCGGTGCGTGCGCGACCGGCAGCACACTAACCAGGGGCCCGAGCCAGGTCAGCGCAGGCAAGGGACAGCGCGCGAATGTGCAGCACAGCACCACGCCCTTCAGGCCTGGCGGGGCCGAGGCCGCGATCGAAATGGCGATGGGGCCGGAGAAAGACTCGCCGAGCAGGACGTAGTCGCCCGCATCGGGCAGCGCCGCGCGTGCGTGGGCTTCCAGTGGCGCGTAGCCCAAGGGCTGATCGGGCGGATAACGCACGACTCGGATGTCGGCATTCGCGCCCGCTGCCGCGATGAAGGAATCGAACAAGTCGCCGGTGCCATCCAGGCCAGGCAGCAGGACCAGGGTCAGCATGGCGGCAGTGTGCCGCGGCCCGCCCGGCTCAGCCGCGCCCGCGCCGCGCCGCCGCGCCGATGGCCGCCAGGCCGGCGGCCATCAGCATCCACGCACCGGGCTCCGGCACCAGGGACGGCACCAGCTCCAGCGAGGTGGAGATCTGCAGGTTGGATTCCGTCGTGTGGCGCTCGGCGAAGAAGAGGTCGAAGCTGTAGTTGCCTGCGGGGCGGCCGGCCAGCAGCTCGTCCAGGTTCACCGAGGCGGAGGACGCCTCGTGCAGGCCGCCCAGGTCGATGCCCAGCTTCTTGTCGAAGAAGACCCACACGTCGTCATCGCCGGTGAAGGTGAAGACCTGGCCGGCGCCGGGCTGGTAGCCGAAGGTGGCGGCGATGGCAAAGGTGAAGTGGTAGTTGTGCGGCCGGCCTTCGTCGCCCAGGGCCAGGCCGTCGGCGGGGAAGAAGGCGTTGCTCGCGTATTCGTAGATGCCGGAGCCGGGCGAGGTCTCGTCCAGCGTCAGGTTCAGTGCGAAGCTGTCGCCGGGCTTGGTGAACCACTGGGCGAAGTTGCCGGGCTCGACGGTCTGGGCGCCCAGCGCGGTCAGCGTGGGCGAGGCGCCGGTGAGCGTGCTCTCCACCATGCCGGTGATCAGGCCGTAGGCCGGGCCCTCGAAGTTGACGCCGTCGGCGGGGAAGTCGCGCACGGTGCCGGTCAGCGTGATGCTGGCGGCGCCGGCCTGCAGCGGCAGGATGAAGGCGGAAGCGGCCAGCGCGGCGGCGCTCAGGAAACGGGTGGGCAGGCGGGGCATGTGGAACTCCTTGTGTCGGGCCGGCGGTGCTGCGGCCTCCCGGCAAACGGGATGCCGCCGTCGGACGGCGAGGGCACGTCCGGAATCACGCATCGTAGGCCGCAGCGGCGTGCCGCGGTCTGCGGAAAACCGCCAGTCCATCGGCCCATAAAACGACAGGAGCGGCCGGCCGGTCGATGGACGCAGGCCCGCGTCGCCCTTACTGCGGCCCCTGCGCCTGCGCGATCAGGCGTTCGCGCCAATTGCGCTTCTCGATGCCGCGGATGTCCGGCTCGTGCGACAGCCCCCGCAGGTAGGACGCCAGCATCGGCAGCTCGCGGTCGGCGTCGTCGCCGCGGTAGTCGGACACCCGCACCAGGTTGCCGTAGTTGTCGCCGTGTTTCTCCGGCGAGTCGTCCACTGCGATCATCTGCTGCAGCGTGTAACCCAGGCGCTTGAGCTTGGCCAGGCGCTTGAGCGGGTGGACCTGCCCGGTGAGGTGGCAGCGGCGCACCGTGCAGCGCGGGCTGGCCCACAGGAAGCGCAGGCGGTCGACGTCGACGATGCGTGCGCTGACCTCGTGCGCGTAGCGGATGCCCGACGAGGTCCAGATGCCGACGTCGAAATGCGCGAAGGCCCAGTCGAGGAAGTCGTCCAGGTGCGGGCGCTTGTAGACGTGGTAGTCGCGGAAGCTGAAATCGGCGGGACGGTGCAGCGGCTCCTCGGAGGCATGGATCAGGGTTTCGTCCAGGTCGAGCACGAGGAGCTTGCGGGAGGCGACGTCCATTCCGTGCCCCTCAAGCTTCCATCCGGTAGATGAGCAAGCTCAGCAGCCATGACAGGGCGCCCAGCAGGTAGAACATCCCGCAGGCATCGTCCGCCCTGCGCGGCCACCAGCGCGCCAGGCCAAGGTGGCGGCCGATCATCGCAAGCGCGGCACCGCCGTTGCACATGGGAAGCGGCAGGATGTTGAAGGCCGCAAGCTTGGCGGCGACGAGGCCCAGCACCTGCACCGGCCTTGCCGTGCGCAGCTCGCTGTCCGCCTGCGCGAGCAGGCGTGGCCCGTCACCGAGAGGAGTCAGCGCTCCCCACAGGATCTGGCCGGGGCCGGCGGCGAAGGCCCGCAGCCCCTCCAGGCCCAGGCAGGCACAGGCCAGCAGGACCAGGACCGCGCAGCCTGACAGGGCGACGGCCAGCCGTTGCGCCAGCGGCAACCTGTCCAGCGTGCTCGGCGGCTTGGCCCCCTGCTCGCCCGGCTGCCGCAGGTCGTCGAAGCCCACGTAGCCGCCCAGCGGCAGCAGCGCGATCCGCAGGCGGCCCAGGTCGAGCAGGGCAGGCCCGAAGCCGATGGAGAGGACCGAGAAACGCGCGCCCAGCAGGCGGCCACTGACGGCGATGGAGAGCAGGTGCACGGTCACGCCTGCAAGGACTGCGGCGATCAGTGCCTGCATGTCGCGCGGCGCTCGGTGTTCATGCTGCTCCCTGGTGCTCTGGGCCGTCCCTGCCCTGAGGAGCGGGCGGCCTGGTGTGGTGGACCGGTGCGCCGGCGGCAGGCCCGGCGTCACTTCGGCATTGTCACCGTCCGACCTCCCGGGGCTGCTGGTGCTTGCCCGGAACACGGGGCGGGATCAACCCAGAAACGATGGCCGTCCGGCAGGATCCCGCAGGGGTGGTGACGGGCGGCGTTCACTAGTGTGGTGCGCCACGCAGATCTGTACTTTTGTTCGGACCCGGTGGGGATGATCGGGGTGCCTGGGCCAGGGG
>SCTQ01000061.1 GCA_004322345.1 Aquabacterium sp.
CGCGGCTTGCCCATGCGCTTGGCCAGCAGCACCTGGCCGATGGTGTTGTTCACCTTGTGCGCGCCGGTGTGGTTGAGGTCCTCGCGCTTGAGGTGGATCTGCGCGCCGCCGAGTTCACGGCTCAGGCGCGCGGCGTGGTAGACCGGGCTCGGTCGGCCGACATAGTGGGCCAGCTCGTCGCGGAATTCGGCGAGGAACTCGGGGTCGTTGCGATAGCGCTCGTAGGCGGCCTTCAGCTCGTCCAGCGCGTGGACGAGGGTCTCGGAGACGAAGGAACCGCCGTAGGGCCCGAAATGCCCGCGGGCATCGGGTTGGTGGTAGTTCAGCATGGTGTGGGGTGAGCGAGGCTCTTACACGTCGGGCGAGGCGAGGCGGGCATCCGCCTCGCGTACCGCATCGCAAAACCGGTGGATCAGCCGGACGTCCTTGACGCCCTTGGACTGCTCGACACCGGAGCTGACATCAACGGCCCAGGGCCGTACCTGGGTGATGCCATCGATCACGTTTTCCGGCGTCAACCCACCAGACAAAACGACCGGAAGGCTGACGCCAGGAGGAATGAGAGACCAATCGAAGACCTTTCCACCACCGCCGTAGCCTTGCATGTAGGCATCCAGCAGCAGCGCTTGTGCCCCTGAACGGGCGCGCGAACCTCCGCCGGAAAAGCGGAGTGCGAAGTCTAGCAAATCGAAGTTTTCCCCCATGCGCGCGGCGCGCAGGTAAGGACGGCCCGCGGCGTCGCACTGCTCACGGGTCTCGTCGCCGTGGAACTGCAGCAGTGCGTTGGGAATGCGGTCGCAGGCTCGCGCGATGTCGTCGGCCGGCGCATTGACGAACAGCAGCGTCGGTGTCACGAAGGGCGGCAGCAGCGCGGCGAGTTCCGCAGCGCGATCCAGGCTGACATGGCGCGGGCTCTTGTCGTACATCACGAAGCCCACCGCGTCGGCCCCGGCCAGCACGGCGGCCTCCAGTTCGCTCTCGCGGCTCAGGCCGCAGATCTTGATGCGCGTGCGTACGGGCTTGGACAGGACAGGCATGGTTCAGGGGTCGGACCAGTGTGGCAGCCAGCCGAACACGGGGCTCGCCGTCGGGATGTCGAAGCGGTCATCGTAGCGTGGCCCCACGAAGTACAGCCCGTGGGGACTGAAGGTGGGCGCCGCGGCATCGCGGTCGCGGGCCGCCAGCACCTCGCCCATCCAGTCAGCCGGCCTCGCCCCGGTGCCCACCGCCACCATGCAGCCCATGATGTTGCGGATCATGTGGTGCAGGAAGGCGGTGCCCTCGAATTCGAAGCGCCAGTAGCGCGACAGCGGCGCTCCCCTGCCCTCGATGGTGATCTCGCGCAGGGTCTTCACCGGCGTCGGCGACTGGCACTCCGACGAGCGGAAGCTTGTGAAGTCGTGTTCACCCAGCAGGAAGGCCGCCGCACGACGCATCGCATCCGCATCCAGCGGGCGGAAGACCCAGCCGCACATGCCGGCTTCGATCGAGGGCCGCACCGGGGACTCCAGCAGCCAGTAGACGTAGCGGCGGCCGCGTGCGCTGTTGCGGGCATGGAAATCGTCGGGGACCGCACGGCACCACTGCACCGAGATGTCTTCGGGCAGGAAGGTGTTGGTGCCGCGCACCCAGGAGAAGGACTCACGGACCACATCGGGATCCAGATGCACGACCTGGTTCAGCGCATGCACGCCGGCGTCCGTGCGACCGGCGCAGACCGCCTTGACCGGCCGCGCCGCGAAGGTCGACAGCGCAGCCTCCAGGTGGTCCTGCACGGTGTGGCCGCCAGGCTGGCTCTGCCAGCCGCGGTAGGAACTGCCTCGATAGCTGAGGCCTAGGGCGATGCGCATGGTTCACAGCATGCATGAGGCGCACGGCCGGGGGCGCGTGACGCGGGTTCATGGGAAAAGACAAAGGGCCGCACGAGGCGGCCCTTGTCGCACCGGGAGGTGCGGATCAGCGGATCTGGTCCAGCATCGCCTGGGCCTTGGCGCGCAGCGCGCCGTCGGCACGGGCGACGACCTCTTCCAGCAGGTCGCGTGCACCCTCGATGTCACCGATCTGGCGGAACTCCTCCGCCAGTTCGATCTTGCGCTGGAGCGGATCGCCGCCATCGGCCAACTCGCCCGGGGCGCCGAGGTCCAGGCCACCGGCGGGCGCCGCGGCCGCCGTGGAGCCAGGAGCGTCCAGGTCCAGGCTGATGTCCGACAGGTCGAAGTTCAAGCCACCTTGTTGCACCGGAGCGGGCGCAGGGCCGGCTGCCGGCTCGAGGTCGGGCAGGTCCAGGTCGAAGTCGGCCGAGGACGGCGTCAGCGGGGCCGGAGCCGTCACCGGAGCCGGGCGGTCGGACCACTGCAGACCGCCGCTGTCCTGGCCCTGCGGGCTGCCAGCGGCATCCAGGTCCAGGTCGACATCGACGTCTGCGCCGCCGCCGACCGAGGCACCCAGCGCATGCTCGCCGTAGCCGCCGGCCCCTGCACCGCTGACGGGCAGGATGGACTGCGGCATCGTGCTGCCTTCCAGCGGCTCGGTGATGCGAGCCTCGTTGACCACGCCACGCGAGGGCTCGGAAGGCTTGCCGCCCGGCTGGTAGAGCGGGTTCTCGGGATCGATCGAGGCACCCAACTCCTGGGCCTTGGCCCAGTCGTCGCCCTGCCCCTGCGTCAGGCCGTAGAGCTGCACCGCAAGCTGCTCGAAGCCCTTGGTGTCGCGGCGCTTGGCGTAGACCTCCAGCAGCTTCAGGCGGATGGCCAGGCGCTCGGGGGCGCTGCGCATCGCTTCCTTCAGGATTTCCTCGGCCTGCAGGTCGCGGCCATAGGCCAGGTAGACGTCGGCCTCAGCCACCGGATCCACATCGCCGATGGCGTCGAGCTGGCTCAGCGAATAGCTCATCGACGACGGGCCGCCGCTGGCGTCACGGGTGTCGATGCGCTGGCCGCCGCTGGCGCCGAAGAAGGAGTCCGGCTGCAGGCGGCTTTCCAGGAACGAGGTCTCGCCGCTGTCGGACTTGCGGCGCGAACGGAACTGGTAGAAGCCGACGCCGGCCAGCAAGGCCACCAGCACCGCCACTGCCGGAATCAGCATCTGATTCTCGAGCAGGTTGGCGAAGAAGCCGGGTTCTTCGACCGGGACGGGAGGCGCAGGCGTGACCGGCTTGGGCTGGACCACCGGCGGAGCAGGCGGCGTGAGCGGGGCCGAGGCGTGCTCGGCCGCCGAGGCCTGCGGAGCAGCCGAAGCCGCGGGCTGGATCGCGACCGCAGGCGCCGAGGCGGGAGCCGGCGGTGCGGAGGCGACGATCAGCGGCGCAGGCGCGGAAGCCGGCGGCTTCGGCTGCTCCGCAGGCCTCGGCGGCCGAGCACGCCTCGGCCCCGCTCACGCCGCCTGCTCCGCCGGTGGTCCAGCCCA
>SCTQ01000062.1 GCA_004322345.1 Aquabacterium sp.
AGTAGCCGCCGCCGTCGCCGCGACGGCCACCGCCGCCGCCACCACCGTAGCCGCCGCGACCACCGCCGCCGCCGCCACCGTAGCCGCCACCGCCTTCGCGACGGCCACCGCCGCCGCCACCACCGTAGCCGCCGCCACCACCACCGCCGCCGCCGCCGACATTGCCGTAGGGGCTGCGGAAGCCGCCCGGACGCTCTTCACGAGGACGGGCTTCGTTGACGACGATGGCGCGGCCGGCCAAGGCTTGGCCGTTCAGGCCCTGGATCGCTGCTTGAGCTTCCGCGTCGGAACCCATCTCGACGAAACCGAAGCCCTTGGAGCGGCCGGTTTCGCGGTCGATCATGACCTTGGCGGATTGGACGCCGCCGAATTGCGAGAAGGCTTGATTCAGATCCTCGTCGCGGATGCTGTAGGCCAGATTGCCCACATACAGCTTGTTGCCCATGGAAGAGCCCCTTTCAGACACAGAGAACGATCTGGAGCTTCAACCAACGGGACCCATTCCAACGGAGGCGCTGCATCCAAACACACGAATCTGCATTATGTGGGATGCCTTGAGAATCGCGCCACCGGCGGATTCGTCCCTCGCGCAAGGATGTAACCATGAGCACGCATTTTCGCGGGTCATCCCTGAGGCTGATCGGAGACAGTGCGAGGGCTCCCTGGGCAAATACGAGCGCGCCCGCACAATTGCGGTGCCGGGAAATCAGAAAAAGCGAATATCGACATGTCGTTCCCCGAGTCCGAATCGAACGCCCAGGCCCTCGTCGTGGTGCCCGCGGCCCCCGCGAGGGGGAGCCTGCCACGAGAGATTTCTCCCGGCGAACAGACCTGGCGCGCGATCGCCCGTGTCCTGCGCTGCCTGGATGCGGTGCGGGACGGGCGCATCTGGTATGTGCTGCTGTCGACCTTCGCCGCATCGGGGCTGCTGCTGGCCATGGCGCAGAGTGCCTTCGCGAAAGGGCAGAACGCCTGGGGCGCGGTGCAAGGGGGGCTGGCGCTGTTCACAGCCTTCTATGGTGCCAACGCGGCGGGCTGGCTGACGATGCAAAGCGCGCGTGGCGTGGACGACGCGACCATCGAGCAGGCCCTGCGCATGGCGCTGACCCGGGCGCACCGGCTCTTGCTGATGCTGCCGCTGCTGCTGGCCATGGCCGCCGTGCTGGGTGCGGCGATTGCGCTGCTGCTGTGGGTCAGCCGGCTGCCGGTGGTGGGGCCGCTGATCTACACGCTGGTCGTGCCGCTGGCCGTGGTCGCGGCGGGCGGCGCGGCGCTGGCGGCCACCGCAGTGCTGGTCCCGCTGTCTGCACCGGCCATCTGGGCCGGGCTCACCAGCTGGCAGACCCTGCGCTGGCTGGTGCGGGTCGTGCGCCACCGGCTGGCGATGGCGGCCATCCTGGTGTCGGCGCTGAGCCTGGTGGTCGGCCTCGTCGGCGGCCTGGTCACCTTCATCGTCGTCCTCGGCGGGCAGGTCTTCGCCGCAGCCTCGGCGGCGATGGGCATGGCCGTCTCCAGGGACATCGTGCTGGCAGGGCTCTTCGGCTACGGGCTGCGCGGGCTGCGCATCGAGAACATGGCCCCCGAGCTGCTGCCGTATGCCCACGCGGCACTGATCGGCGGTGGCGTGGTCTTCGCGATGGCCCTCGTGCTGCCGGCCCTGGTCTACCTGCGCGGCGTGGCCGAGGTGCACCTGATCCTCGGCGATTCACTGGACGGCGCGCCGTCCGACGGGTCCGCGCCCTGAGCCCGGCTGCGCCTCGCGCCGCGCGCTGAGCACGGCCATGCTGGAGGCCGACCTCGCCACCCTGGTGCTGTTGTGCGCGGCCGCCGGCCTCGCAGGCTGCATCGACGCCATCAGCGGCGGCGGCGGGCTGGTGATGGTGCCCGCGCTGTTCGGCGCCTTTCCTCAGGCGCCGCCAGCGGCACTGTTCGGCACCAACAAGGCGGCAGCGGTCTGGGGCACCGCCTGGGCCGCGGGCCAGTACGTGCGGCGCGTGCGCCTGCGTGCGCGTGTCTGGCTGCCCGGTATCGTGGCGACGGCTGCCGGCGCGCTGTGCGGGGCCTGGTCCGTCACCCGCGTGCCCGCGGCCCCGCTGCGGCTGGCCCTGCCGCTGGTGCTCGTCGCCGTGCTGGCCTACGTCCTGGCCCGGCCCCAACTGGGCCGCTCCCACCGCCCGCGCTGGGCCGGCCACCATGAGACCCTGGCGGTGATGCTGATGGGCGCGGGCATCGGTTTCTACGACGGCATCTTCGGCCCGGGCACCGGCAGCTTCTTCGTCTTCGCAGGCGTGCGGCTGCTGGGCTACGACTTCCTGCATGCTTCGGCCGGCGCCAAGCTGCTCAACGCGACGTCCAACCTGGCGGCGCTGGCGCTGTTCGGCCTGCACGGCGTGATCGCCTGGCAGGTGGCGCTGCCGATGGCGCTGGCCAACGTGGCCGGCAGCTACGTGGGCACGCGCCTGGCGCTGGCGCGCGGGGCGGGGTTCGTGCGGGGTGTGTTCCTGGTGGTGGTGTCGGTGCTGATCGCGAAGACGGCCTGGGACGCCTGGCCCTAGCTGGCTTCGCCCAGGTACTTGTCGCCCGCCACGCTGGGCAGCTTGACGACCACGTTGACGGCGTCCGTCAGGGCCTCGAAGGCCGTGCTCTCGCCGGGTTCGAGCACGACGATGTCGCCCTCGCCGTACTGCTGGCCGCACATGCGCACCGTGCCGCTGACGATCAGCGTCAGCTCGGTGGCGACCTTGTGATGGTGCAGCTCCTCCCGGTCGCCGGCCTTGTAGTGCTTGACCGCGACCTCGCAGGCCGTGGAGTGCAGCGCCGCGGGGGAGAAGTCGCCGACGAACCAGCCCTTGGTCATCTTGTCGAGGCGGAAGGTCTTCATCCCTGCCGCCCCTTGCCGACCAGGCTCTCGTAGTTCTGCAGGTGGCGCTCGGACTTCAACGGGTGGTAGCGCTCGGCGTCGATCTCGTAGGTGCCCACGCGCGCGCCGGACAGGACGGCCTCGTTCAGGCTGGGGCAGATGTAGAACACGTTGCCCACGGCGGCGCCCTTGCGGATCATGGACATCGCCGATTCGACGAAGCGCCGGCCGTGGCGGAACCAGTAGAAGCCGGCGCTTCGTCGAATCGGCGATGTCCATGATCCGCAAGGGCGCCGCCGTGGGCAACGTGTTCTACATCTGCCCCAGCC
>SCTQ01000063.1 GCA_004322345.1 Aquabacterium sp.
GATTCCCTGCGGTGCAAGACACCGCGGGGAATCCGCGGTGCATCGACCGTGTGACCATTGAACCAAAGCCTACTGCTGCCCGGCGCGGGATAAGGCAGGCAAAGCCCGCACTGATGTCAGCCGTCCACACCGCACGACCTGCCCAACCTGCCCAACCTGCCTATTGACTGCTTGCCGCAAGCGAGCAGGTCAGCAACCTGCATGCCCAATGTCGTTCTGGCGTCTTCGGCATAAACGCGGTGCGACTGAAGGCGGCTGACCGATCAGGAAAATACCGTGTGTGCGCATCGAGGGCAGCCCCTCGAAAGACGGCCCGCAATCGCGTGGGCTGAACGGAACCTGAAGCGGCAGGAACGACTCTGCGCAGGTTCAGCGCTGCCAGGCCGCGAGCACCGATGCCGACAGGATCAGCGCGCCGCCGGCCAGCGCCGTGGGCGAGAGGCTCTCGCCGCCCAGCCAGACCGACGACGCGGTGGCGAAGATGATCTCGGTGAGCATGATCACCGCTGCCGCGTGCACCGGCAGCCGCGCGGCGCCGTACTGCAGGGCCACGTTGGCCAGGCAATAGATCACGGCCATGCCCAGCCCCACGCCGACCCAGCCGGGTGCGGGCGCGGGCGGGGCCGGGATGTCGCCCGCCGCGGCCAAGGCGACGCCCAGCACCGCCGGCAGCAGGAAGCCGCCGACGAACATCGACAGCGCGCGCGCCTGCGGCGTGCGCGGCACCTGACGGCGCAGCATCACGTTGGTCAGCGCGAAGCCCAGTCCGCCGGCCACGCCCAGCCAGTCGGCGGGGCGGTCCAGCGTCGGCCAGCCGCCGCCCTCGGGACGCAGGATGACCACCGCGCCGGCCAGCGCCAGCGCGATGCGCAGCGCGGCTTTGGCATCGATGCGCTCGTTGAGCAGCCAGCGCGCGAGGAACACCGCCCACACCGGCATCAGGTAGAACAGCAGCACGACGCGCACGACCTCGCCCAAGGTCAGCGCCCAGTTGAAGGTGGCGTTGGTCAGCCCGGTGGCCAGGCCCAGCACCCACAGGCCCGGGTGCGCCAGCAGCTCGGGCCAGCTGTCGCGGCGAAAGAGCCAGACGACGAGGGCGCTGAGGCCGAAGAACAGCGCGGTCGCCCACAGCGGATGCAGGCCCATGCGTTGCAGCTCGCGGATCGGCAGCCACGACACGCCCCACACCGCTGCGTTGGACAGCAGGGCCAGCGCCGGCAGCCAGCCGGCGGAGGCAGGCTGGGGTGCGACAGGAAGGGCGGAAGCGGGGGCGGACATGGAAAGGACCGGTCGTAGGCGAAGCCCGGCATTGTCGTCGCGCGGGCAGGACAATGTGCGGCATGGAAAACCGACTCTCCCGCATCACCACCCGCAGCGGCGACGACGGCAGCACCGGCCTGGCCGACGGCAGCCGCCTGTCCAAGGCCGACGCCCGCATCCAGGCCCTGGGCGACGTGGACGAGCTGAACTCGCAGCTCGGCGTGCTGCTCGCCGAGCCCCTGCCCGATGCGGTGCGCACCGAGCTGGCCCGCGTGCAGCACGAGCTCTTCGACCTGGGCGGCGAGCTGGCCCTGCCCGGGCATTCGGCTTTGGACGAGGCCGCGGTGCTCGCGCTGGAGGCAGCGGTGGAGCGCTTCAATGCCGGGCTGCCGCCGCTGAAGGAG
>SCTQ01000005.1 GCA_004322345.1 Aquabacterium sp.
CTCCTGGGCTCGCCCAAGGCGACGGTCTCCACGCTGGTGCAGGACCTGGAAACCCAGCTGGGCGTGCGCCTGTTGCATCGCACCACGCGCAAGGTCACGGTGACCGCCGACGGCGCGGCCTTCTACGAGCGCTGCCTGCGCATCCTCGAAGACCTGCGCGAGGCCGAGGAGGCCGTTTCTACCCGCCACGCCAGCCCGCGCGGGCGGCTGCGGGTGGATGTGGCCACCAGCCTGGCCAGCTACCTGCTGGCCCCCGCCCTGCCCGATTTCATCGCCCGCTATCCGGAGATCCGGCTCGAACTGGGCTGCAGCGACCGCCTGGTCAACCTCGTCAGCGAGGGCGTGGACTGCGCGCTGCGCATGGGTGCGGTGGTGGACACCTCGCTGATCGCGCGGCGCATCGGCTCGATGCGCTTCGTCACCTGCGCGGCGCCGGCCTACCTGGCGGCGCGGGGGCGCCCCGCGCATCCCGACAACCTGCGCGAGCACACCTGCATCAACTACTTCATGCAGCGCACCGGGCGCGTCTCCCCCTGGGATTTCGTGCGCGAGGGCGAGCGCGTGGAGGTGCTGCTCGACAGCCCGCTGGCGGTGAACGACTCCAACGTCTACGTCGATGCCGCCCTGGGCGGCATGGGCATCGCGCAGATGCCCAGCTTCATCTTCCACAAGCACCAGCGGGACGGCGAACTGGAGCCGGTGCTGGAGGACTGGGGGTCCGACCCACTGCCGGTGCATGTGGTCTACCCGTCCAATCGCCACCTCTCGACCAAGGTGCGTGTCTTCGTCGAATGGGCGGCGGAGACCTTCGAGGGCTACTCATCGCTGTGGCCGCGCTGAGAGCCGGTCGTCGGTGCCGGGATATGCAACAGGAGACAGAGCATGAAGAACCCCGCCTTCATTCACCCCGCCTTCGCGCTGGCCGCCTGGACCGGCCTGGTCCTGCTGCTGGTGGCCTTGCGCCGCATTGGCGCGGCCGCGCGCCAGGAGGTCGCCGTCGACGACTTCAAGTACGGCGAGTCGCCGGCAGTGCCCACCCACGTGGGGCTGCCCAACCGCAACTACATGAACCTGCTGGAGCTGCCGGTGCTGTTCTACGTGGCCTGCGTGCTGCTCTACGTCGCGGGCACGGCGCCGGCGCCCCTGGCGATCGGCCTGGCCTGGGCCTATGTCGCGCTGCGCATCGGGCACACGCTGGTGCACCTGACGTACAACCACGTGCTGCACCGGCTGGCGTTCTTCGCCGCCAGCAACGGCGTGCTCGTCGCGCTGTGGGTCTGCGCCTGGCTGGCGGTGGAGCGCGCCGCGTCGATCTGACGGCGTCCACCCCGGGTTATCCGATGCTCGCGCGGTGCGCGGGCTGCGCAAGATGGCAACCGTGGTTTCCAGCCGAGTCTCCATGCCGCACACCAGCATCCGCTGCCTGCCCCTGGCAGGCCCGCTCCTCGCGCTCGCCCTGCTGGGCGGCTGCGCCTCCACCTACACGGAGCCCTATGCCGCAGAGCCCGCCGCCACCGTGGTGGGCAAGGTGGAGCGCCGCGGCAAGGGGATGGGCTGGTATCGCCAGACCTTCGTTTCCGAGGTCGACGGCGCCGCGATCCCGCCGGCCGGCATCCATCCGGGCGAGGTGCCGGTGCGCGTGCGCCCCGGGCGCCACAGGCTGGGCTTCACGGTGGGCTTCCGGCACGGTGGCTCGGACGAACTGGACTGCCCCTGCATCGCCGGCTTCAGTGCCGAGGTGGAACTGCAGGCGGCCCAGCGCATCGTGCTGGAGTCCAGCCTGGATCCCCAGGGCGTCGTCCGCCTGCGCCTGGTCGACAAGGCCAACGGCCGCCCGCTGCTGCCCGAGCTGCAGGCACAGGCGCGCAGCGCGCGCCAGCGCTGAACGCGCAATCACCCCGAGGTGGTCCCTAGTGCGGCGCACCACACCGGCGTCGCGCAGGTCATGCGGGGTGCTGCGTTGACTATTTCGCCAAGGGCCACCCGCACCTAACTTGCGTGCCGTGCGCAGCGGATTCCCTGCTGCGACGTCAACGCAACGGAGGTGCATCTTGTTTGCCACCCAATACCTCGAGCGGCCGCCCGCCGCTCCACCTGCCACTTCACCCGCCGCCGGCAAAGGCAGCGGCTTCGCCTTCTCGGAGCGCTCGCTGGCCGAGCTGCGCGGCGTGCATGCGGACCTGGTCAAGGTCGTGCGCCGTGCGCTCGAGCTCAGCGGCCAGGACTTCGCCGTCATCGACGGCCTGCGCACGCTCGACGAACAGAAGCGCCTGGTCGAAAGCGGTGCCAGCCGCACGATGGACTCGCGCCATCTGACGGGCCACGCGGTGGACCTCGCGCCCTGCGTCAACGGCAAGCTGCGCTGGGAATGGGAGCCGATCTGGCGCGTGGCCGAAGCCGTGCGCGCGGCTGCCCGAGAGGCCGGCGTGGCGCTGGTCTGGGGCGCGGCCTGGGACGTGGTCCTCACCGACACCACGGATGCGCCTCAGGAGGTATCGGCCGACTACGCCGCGCGCCGGCGCAGCGCGGGCCGCAGCGTCTTCCTCGACGGCCCGCACTTCGAGCTGTCGCGCACGGCCTATCCCGCCTGAACACCAGGCCCCTCATTCAACTGTTCATTCATCGGTTCATTGGAGAACGACATGTCGGACGTGAAGATCAAGGACAACCACATGGTGGTGCAGGGCATGGCCTTCTGGCGCGGTGGCGCGGCCAACGTGGACGGCGTCGGTGCCTACGGCGAGATCCGCCGGCCGGTGTTCGGCGTGGACTACCTGGACCAGCAGGGCGAGCTGCCGGTCGAGAAGCTGGCCATCGAGAAGGCCACCGTGCTGGACATCGACTTCGAGCACACCAGCGACAGCGACATCCTGGCCAACATCAAGGTGCCGCTGGTGTTCGACGCGCAGCCGGAGGCGGCCTGCCGCAAGCTGCGCTCGGGCGAGCTCAAGCTGGCGATGTTCAACGCGGACAAGGACAAGCTGTGCGACGCGATCAATTCGTCGCCCAGGCACCTGGAGACGCTGGCCAGCCTGGGCAACGACGCGCGCGTCTGCGACACCGTCTTCCTCGTCGTCGACGCGAAGCTGGCCGAGACCTTCGAGCGCAGCCAGTCGCTGAGCCTGCGGGCCGTGGCCAAGGGCGTGCAGATCAGCGCCGGCGGCAGCCACGGCGAGTCCGGCAGCAGCAGCGTCACCTACGAGCCTGGCAGCGTCTTCGGCTACGGCCTGGTCAAGCCCCTCTTCAACGGGGACCGGAAGAAGGACAGGAGCAAGGTGCTCAAGCTGTCCACGGTGCAGTGGGGCGTGCTGAAATGATCCGATGAGCGACTGGATCACCTGCATCGAGGCGGCCTACGACCTGTCGGGCGATGACGGGGCCTGGCTGGGCCGGCTGGCCGCGTGCGGTGGCGGCGTGTTCCGGCGCGGCAGCCTGCCGCTGGCCTTCCGCTTCCGCTGCACGCCGTCGAGCTTCCGCATCCGGTCTGCCGCCACGCGTGGCCCGTCGCAACTGGTGGGCTGGGCGCGGCGGCTGGTGGAGACGGCCAGCGCGGAGGCGGTGGACCGCATCTATCGCCGTGGCGAGCCGGTGAACTGCCTGTCGCAGCAGGTGTTCCCGGACCTGCCGCAGCAACGTGAG
>SCTQ01000064.1 GCA_004322345.1 Aquabacterium sp.
CGACGACAAGCCCGTCGAGTTGCGCCGCGGGCTCTACCAGACTGCATCCCACCACTATCGCAATGAACTGAACTAGAACGCGCGTCGCCGCAGGCGACTTCACCACCCGGACAAGCCCCGTTCGCAACAGGTCTTGTCCTAAACTCTCGCTCTTTTCCGGATGGCGCACCCCCACGCCGCGACGGAGTCTGCTGGAGCCTGGACCAACATGGCAGAGAACGCAAAGAAACGCCCCGTATACAGCAACATCCACGTGACGGACATCGTCTCGTACCGGCTGCCCCCGGCCGGCATCGTGTCCATCCTCCATCGCATCAGCGGCGCCATCCTTTTCCTGCTGCTGCCCTTCGTGATCTGGCTGTTCGACGTCAGCTCCACGTCGGAGATCAGCTATGAGGAATTCACCAGCGCCTTCGCCGCAGGCATCGGCTTCCTGCCGGCGTGGTTCATCAAGCTGGTGGTGCTGGGCCTGATCTGGGCCTACCTGCAGCACTTCATCGCCGGCGTGCGCCACCTGTGGATGGACGCCACGCACAGCGTGTCCAAGGAAGTCGGCCGCGTCTCCGCCCTGATCACGCTGGCCCTGGCGACCCTGCTGACCATCGCGCTGGGCGCACGGCTGTTCGGCCTGTACTGATCCCCCCGGAGAACAACTAAATGGCACAAACCTACGGTTCCAAGCGCCTGGTGGTCGGCGCCCATTACGGGCTGCGCGACTGGCTGTCCCAGCGCATCACCGCCTGCGTGATGGCGGTCTTCACCGTCGTCCTGCTGGCGCAGGTCCTCATCGGCGAGCCCCTGGGCTATGCCAAGTGGGCGGGCATCTTCTCCCACCAGTGGATGAAGGTCCTGACCTTCGTGACCATCGTTTCCCTGCTGTACCACGCCTGGGTCGGCGTGCGTGACATCTGGATGGACTACGTCAAGCCGGTTGCCATCCGCTTGGCGCTTCAGGTGCTCAGCATCGTTTGGCTCGTGGGATGCGCCGGCTGGGCCATCCAGGTTCTGTGGAGACTCTGATGGCCGCCTCTTCCCTTCCTCACCGCAAGTTCGACGTCGTCATCGTCGGCGCCGGCGGCTCCGGCATGCGTGCCTCGCTGCAGCTGTCCCTGGCCGGCCTGAACGTCGCCGTCCTGTCCAAGGTCTTCCCGACCCGCTCGCACACCGTGGCCGCGCAGGGCGGCATCGGCGCCTCGCTGGGCAACATGTCGGAAGACAACTGGCACTACCACTTCTTCGACACCGTCAAGGGCTCCGACTGGCTCGGCGACCAGGACGCGATCGAGTTCATGTGCCGCGAGGCCCCGAAGGTCGTCTACGAGCTCGAGCACTTCGGCATGCCCTTCGACCGCAACCCGGACGGCACGATCTATCAGCGCCCCTTCGGCGGCCACACCGCCAACTACGGCGAGAAGCCCGTGCAGCGTGCCTGCGCCGCGGCCGACCGTACCGGCCATGCGCTGCTGCACACGCTCTACCAGCAGAACGTCAAGGCGCGCACGCAGTTCTTCGTCGAATGGATGGCGCTTGACCTGATCCGCGACGCCGACGGCGACGTGGTCGGCGTGACCGCGCTGGAGATGGAGACCGGCGACGTTCACATCCTGCAGGCCAAGATCGTGCTGATGGCCACCGGCGGGGCAGGGCGCATCTTCGCCGCCTCCACCAACGCCTTCATCAACACCGGCGATGGCCTGGGCATGGCGGCGCGTGCCGGCATCCCGCTGGAAGACATGGAGTTCTGGCAGTTCCACCCCACCGGCGTGGCCGGCGCGGGCGTGCTGCTGACCGAAGGCTGCCGCGGCGAGGGCGCGATCCTGCGCAACAGCAACGGCGAGCGCTTCATGGAGCGCTACGCCCCCACGCTGAAGGACCTGGCGCCGCGTGACTTCGTCTCGCGCTCGATGGACCAGGAGATCAAGGAAGGCCGGGGCTGCGGCCCGAACAAGGACTACGTCCTGCTCGACATGACCCACCTGGGCGCGGAGACGATCGCCAAGCGCCTGCCCTCGGTGCTGGAGATCGGCCACAACTTCGCCAACGTCGACATCACGAAGGAGCCGATCCCCGTGGTGCCGACCATCCACTACCAGATGGGCGGCATCCCGACCAACGTCCACGGTCAGGTCGTGATCCCGAAGAACGGCATCCACAACGACATCGTCGGCGGCCTGTACGCGGTGGGCGAGTGCTCCTGCGTCAGCGTGCACGGCGCCAACCGCCTGGGCACGAACTCGCTGCTCGACCTGGTGGTCTTCGGCCGCGCGGCCGGCAACCACATCGTCGACGCCGCGCTGAAGACCAAGGCCCACAAGGACCTGCCCAAGGACGCCGCGGACCGCACGCTGGCCCGCCTGGCCCGCCTGGACGGCGCTTCCAACGGCGAATATGCCCAGGACGTCGCCAACGACATCCGCGCGACCATGCAGAAGCACGCCGGTGTGTTCCGCACCCAGGCCAGCATGGACGAAGGCGTCGCCAAGATCCTCGAGGTCGCCAAGCGCGTCGGCTCCATCGGCCTGAAGGACAAGTCGAAGGTCTTCAACACTGCCCGCGTCGAGGCATTGGAAGTGGAGAACCTCATCGAAGCCGCCCAGGCGACGATGATCTCCGCCGCCGCCCGCAAGGAAAGCCGCGGCGCGCATGCGCACGACGACTTCCCCAAGCGCGACGACGACAACTGGATCAAGCACACGCTGTGGTACTCCGAAGGCAACCGCCTGGACTACAAGCCCGTGAACATGAAGCCGTTGACGGTGGACACCATCCCGCCGAAGGCCCGCACCTTCTGATCCCGGCGTTCTTCGCCCCCCGAGACACGCGACGCAGGACCTCCAAGATGAAGCGCACTTTCCAGATCTATCGCTACGACCCCGACAAGGACGCCAAGCCCTACATGCAGACCCTCGAGATCGAACTCGACGGCCATGAGCGCATGCTGCTGGACGCCCTGGTCAAGCTGAAGGCCGCGGACCCCACGCTGTCGTTCCGCCGCTCCTGCCGCGAAGGCGTCTGCGGCTCGGACGCGATGAACATCAACGGCAAGAACGGCCTGGCCTGCCTGACCAACATGCGATCGCTGCCGGACGTGGTCGTGCTCAAGCCGCTGCCCGGCCTGCCGGTCATCCGCGACCTGATCGTGGACATGACCAACTTCTTCAACCAGTACCACTCGATCACGCCCTACCTCGTGAACGACACGCCGCCGCCCGAGAAGGAGCGCCTGCAGTCGCCCGAGGAGCGCGAGGAACTGGACGGCCTGTACGAGTGCATCCTGTGCGCGAGCTGCTCCACCAGCTGCCCCAGCTTCTGGTGGAACCCGGACAAGTTCGTCGGCCCGGCCGGCCTGCTGCAGGCCTACCGCTTCATCGCCGACAGCCGCGACCAGGCCACCTCGGCCCGCCTGGACAACCTGGAAGATCCGTACCGCCTCTTCCGTTGCCACACCATCATGAACTGCGTCGACGTCTGCCCGAAGGGCCTGAACCCGACGAAGGCCATCGGCAAGATCAAGGAATTGATGGTCCGCCGGGCCGTCTGATTCCCGTCTGGCCACCTGCTCGTCATTTGCAAAGCACGACCCGAAAGCCACTGCGTGTCCGCCACCGAATCCCTGCTTGACCCGGCCGAGTTGAACCGGCTCAAATGGCGCTGCCGCCGGGGCATGCTGGAGAACGACGTCCTGATCGAGCGTTTCTTCCAGCGCCAGCAAGGGCGGTTGACGGCTGCTCAGGCACAAGGCTTGCAACTTCTGATCGATCTGTCCGACCCTGACCTGCTGGATCTCTTGCTCGGCCGCAGGGAGCCCCAGGGCGAACTCGATTGTGAAAGCGTGCGCTGCGTCCTTCCGCTGCTGAAGGCGCCGATCCAAGAAACCGACCCGACTCACTAGGAGCAATCATGACCCCGTCAGACGTGAAAGCCACGCTCTCGTTTTCCGATGGCAGCCCCAGCATGGAGCTGCCCCTGTACAAGGGGACGGTCGGCCCCGACGTGATCGACATCCGCAAGCTGTACGCCCAGACCGGCAAGTTCACGTACGACCCGGGCTTCCTGTCGACGGCTTCGTGCAACTCCACGATCACCTACATCGACGGCGACAAGGGTGAGCTGCTGTACCGCGGCTACCCCATCGAGCAGCTGGCCACCAACTGCGACTTCCTGGAAACCTGCTACCTGCTGCTGTACGGAGAGCTGCCCAACCCGTCGCAGAAGGATGCTTTCGTCGGCCGCGTGACCCAGCACACGATGGTCAACGAGCAGATGCAGTTCTTCCTGCGCGGCTTCCGCCGCGACGCCCACCCGATGGCCGTGATGACGGGTCTGGTGGGCGCGCTGTCGGCCTTCTATCACGACAGCACCGACATCAATAACCCCGAGCACCGCGAGATCGCCGCGATCCGCCTGATCGCCAAGATGCCCACGCTCGTGGCCATGGCCTACAAGTACGCGATCGGCCAGCCGTTCATCTATCCGAAGAACGACCTGTCGTACACCGAGAACTTCATGCGCATGATGTTCGCGACGCCGTGCGAGGAGTACAAGACCAACGACGTGCTGGTGCGCGCGATGGACCGCATCTTCATCCTGCACGCCGACCACGAGCAGAACGCGTCCACCTCCACGGTCCGCCTTTGCGGCTCGTCGGGCACCAACCCCTTCGCCGCCATCGCCGCCGGCGTCGCCTGCCTGTGGGGCCCTGCCCACGGCGGCGCCAACGAGGCCGCCCTGAACATGCTGGAGGAGATCCAGCGCAACGGCGGCGTCGAGAAGATCGGCGCCTTCATCAGCCAGGTCAAGGACAAGAACTCCGCCACCAAGCTGATGGGCTTCGGCCACCGGGTCTACAAGAACTACGACCCGCGCGCCAAGCTGATGCGCGAGACCTGCCACGAGGTGCTGACCGAGCTCGGCCTGGGCAACGACCCGCTGTTCAAGCTGGCCATGGCCCTGGAGAAGATCGCGCTGGAAGACGAGTACTTCGTCGCCCGCAAGCTCTACCCGAACGTCGACTTCTACTCCGGCATCGTGCAGCGCGCGATCGGCATCCCCGTCTCGCTGTTCACCGCGATCTTCGCGCTGGCCCGCACGGTCGGCTGGATCGCCCAGCTCAACGAGATGATCGCCGACCCCGAGTACAAGATCGGCCGCCCGCGGCAGCTCTTCGTCGGCTCGGCCAAGCGCGACGTCAAGCCCATCGCCCAGCGCTGATCGGCGGCCTCGCTGCTTCCGGAAAAGCCGCCTGCGGGCGGCTTTTTCCTTTGCCCCGGGCAGCACGCCGCGGGCCCTATGGTGCACGCCGGGGACATGAGGGCTGCCGGATACTAAAATCGCGGGTTCCCGCCGCCCCCGCGACGCATTCCCTTTGCAGGACCTGACATGGGCCGCACGCTCTACGACAAGATCTGGGACGAACACGTCGTCCGCTCCGAAGAGGATGGCACCGCCACCCTCTACATCGACCGCCACCTCGTGCACGAGGTGACCAGCCCGCAGGCCTTCGAGGGCCTGGAGCTGGCCAAACGCAAGGTCTGGCGCCTGTCGGCCAACCTGGCCGTGTGCGACCACAACGTGCCGACCACCGACCGCAGCGAGGGCATCAAGGACCCGATCTCGCGCCTGCAGGTGGACACGCTGGACGCCAACTGCGACCGCTTCGGCATCACCGAGTTCAAGATGAACGACAAGCGCCAGGGCATCGTCCACGTGATCGGTCCGGAGCAGGGCGCGACGCTGCCGGGCATGACGGTCGTCTGCGGCGACTCGCACACGTCGACCCACGGCGCCTTCGGCGCGCTGGCCCACGGCATCGGCACCAGCGAGGTCGAGCACGTGCTGGCAACGCAGACCCTGCTGGCCAAGAAGGCCAGGAACATGCTGGTCAAGGTCGAGGGGCAACTGCCCCCCGGCTGCGGCGCCAAGGACATCGTGCTGGCCATCATCGGTCGCATCGGCACGGCCGGCGGCACCGGCTACACCATCGAGTTCGCCGGCAGCGCGATCCGCGCGCTGAGCATGGAAGGCCGCATGACCGTCTGCAACATGGCCATCGAGGGCGGTGCGCGCGCCGGCCTGGTGGCCGTGGACGAGACCACCATCCAGTACGTGCGCGGCCGCCCGTTCACGCCCACCGGCGTGGAATGGGACCAGGCCGTGGCCTACTGGCGCACGCTGCATTCCGACGCCGACGCGCATTGGGACGCCGTGGTCGAGCTGGATGCCGCGCAGATCCGCCCGCAGGTCACCTGGGGCACCTCGCCGGAGATGGTGCTGTCCATCGAGGACCGCGTACCCGATCCCGACAAGGAGAAGGACGCCGTCAAGCGCAGCGCGATGGAACGCGCGCTGACCTACATGGCGCTGGACCCGAACAAGCCGATCGCCGACATCCGCATCGACAAGGTCTTCATCGGCTCCTGCACGAACTCGCGCATCGAGGACATCCGCTCTGCGGCGGCCGTCGTGCGCAAGCTGGGCGGGCGCATCGCCTCCAACGTCAAGCTGGCGCTGGTGGTGCCGGGCTCGGGGCTGGTCAAGGAGCAGGCCGAGCGAGAGGGGCTGGACCAGGTCTTCAAGGCCGCCGGCTTCGAATGGCGCGAGCCGGGCTGCTCGATGTGCCTGGCGATGAACGCCGACCGGCTGGAGCCGGGCGAGCGCTGCGCCTCCACCAGCAACCGAAATTTCGAAGGCCGCCAGGGCGCCGGCGGCCGCACCCATCTCGTCAGCCCCGCGATGGCGGCGGCGGCGGCGATGGAAGGCCACTTCGTCGATGTGCGGCGGCTGGTCTGATTCCTTCCCGACGAACACGAACGACTGACGAACGAGCTTAGGAGTAACCGAGATGCGCAAGACCTATTGGATCGCGATCGCCGCCCTGGTGTGCGGCTGCTTCGCCGGCTGCAACACCGTCGATGGCCTGGGCAAGGACATCGAGAAGGCCGGCGGCGCGATCAGCAACTCGGCCAAGCACTGAACACAGAGGCAGCCATGCAGGCCTTCCAGATCCACAAGGGGCTCGTCGCCCCGATCGACCGCGAGAACGTCGATACCGACGCCATCATCCCCAAGCAGTACCTGAAGTCGATCAAGCGTTCGGGCTTCGGCCCCAACCTGTTCGACGAGTGGCGCTACCTGGACGTGGGCGAGCCCGGCCAGGACCCGGCCAGCCGCAAGCCCAATCCGGACTTCGTGCTCAACCAAGCGCGCTACAAGGGCGCGTCCGTCCTGCTGGCGCGCCAGAACTTCGGCTGCGGCTCCAGCCGCGAGCACGCGCCGTGGGCCATCGACCAGTACGGCTTCCGCGCGCTGATCGCGCCCAGCTATGCCGACATCTTTTTCAACAACTGTTTCAAGAACGGGCTGCTGCCCATCGTGTTGCCCGAACACGAAGTGTCGAAACTCTTCGACGAGGTCTACGCCTTCGTCGGCTATGAGCTGACCGTCGACCTGCCGCGGCAGGTGGTGGTCAAGCCGGACGGCACCGAGCTGCCTTTCGACGTCCAGCCCTTCCGCAAGTACTGCCTGCTCAACGGCTTCGACGACATCGCGCTGACCCTGCGCCATGCCGACGACATCCGCAACTTCGAGGCCCAGCGCCTCGCCACCAAGCCCTGGCTGGGCCATCGCATCGTTTGAGAGACCAGGGACACGAATGAAGATCGCAGTTCTGCCGGGTGACGGCATCGGCACCGAGATCGTGGCCGAAGCGGTGAAGGTGCTGAAGGTACTTGAGCTGCCGCTGGAGCTCGAGCACGCCCCCGTGGGCGGCGCGGCCTACGAGATCAGCGGCCATCCGCTGCCCGAGGCCACGTTGAAGCTGGCGCTTGGTGCCGATGCCGTGCTCTTCGGTGCCGTAGGCGACTGGAAGTACGACAAGCTCGACCGCCCGCTGCGTCCCGAGCAGGCCATCCTGGGCCTGCGCAAGCACCTGGGCCTGTTCGCCAACTTCCGCCCGGCCATCTGCTATTCGCAGCTCACGCACGCCTCCAGCCTGAAGCCCGAGCTGGTCGCCGGCCTGGACATCCTCATCATCCGCGAGCTGACCGGCGACATCTACTTCGGCCAGCCGCGCGGGCGCCGCACGGCCGTCGACGGTCACTTCCCCGGCAGCGAGGAAGCCTTCGACACCATGCGCTATTCGCGCCCGGAGATCGAGCGCATCGCCCACGTGGCCTTCCAGGCCGCCCGCAAGCGAGGCAAGAAGGTGACCAGCGTCGACAAGGCCAACGTGCTGGAAACCTTCCAGTTCTGGAAGGACGTCGTCACCGAGGTCCACACCCAGCACTACCAGGACGTCGAGCTCGAGCACATGTATGTGGACAACGCGGCCATGCAGTTGGTGAAGGCGCCGAAGAAGTTCGACGTGGTCTTCACCGGCAACATGTTCGGCGACATCCTCAGCGACGAAGCGGCGATGCTCACGGGCTCGATCGGGATGCTTCCGTCGGCCTCGCTGAACGAGCGCAACCAAGGTCTTTACGAACCCAGTCACGGATCGGCGCCGGATATCGCCGGCAAGGGTGTGGCAAATCCCCTTGCGACCATCCTCAGCGCTGCGATGATGCTGCGCTTCAGCCTGGGGCAGGAACAGGCGGCCCAGCGCATCGAGGCCGCTGTCCAGCAGGTGCTGACGGATGGCCTGCGCACCGGGGACATCTACAGCGAAGGCACCCAGCGCGTCGGCACCCGGGAGATGGGTGACGCCGTGGTCGCGGCGCTGAAGCGGCAGGGCTGAGCAGCCCACCGCGCAAGAGATTCAGTTAGACAGAGAGTTCAAGATGGCAACGACACTGGTCGGATTGGTGGGTTGGCGGGGCATGGTCGGCTCCGTCCTGATGGACCGCATGCAGCAGGAAGGGGACTTCGAGCTGATCGAGCCCCTGTTCTTCAGCACCTCGAACGCCGGCGGCGCCGCCCCGGCACAGGCGAAGAACGAGACCAAGCTGCAGGATGCCTTCGACATCGAGCAGCTCAAGCGCTGCGACATCATCCTCACCGCCCAGGGCGGCGACTACACCAACGACGTCTTCCCGCGTCTGCGCGCGGCCGGCTGGAACGGCCACTGGATCGACGCCGCGTCCTCGCTGCGGATGAAGGACGACGCCGTCATCGTGCTGGATCCGGTCAACCTGCCGGTGATCAAGAACGCGCTGTCCAAGGGTGGCAAGAACTGGATCGGCGGCAACTGCACGGTCAGCTGCATGCTGATCGGCGTGGGGGCGCTCTACAAGGCGGGTCTGGTGGAATGGATGTCCACCCAGACCTACCAGGCCGCCTCAGGCGGCGGCGCCCAGCACATGCGCGAACTGCTGACGCAGTTCGGCACCCTGAACGCCGAGGTCCGCAGCCTGCTCGACGATCCCAAGAGCGCGATCCTGGAGATCGACCGCAAGATCATCGCCAAGCAGCGTTCGCTCACCGAGGCCGAGACGGCCAACTTCGGCGTGCCGCTTGGCGGTTCGCTGATTCCCTGGATCGACAAGGACCTGGGCAACGGCCAGAGCAAGGAAGAGTGGAAGGGCATGGCCGAGACCAACAAGATTCTCGGCATCGGCGACGGCTTCGGCTCGCCGGCGATTCCCGTCGACGGTTTCTGCGTGCGCATCGGCGCGATGCGCTGCCACAGCCAGGCTTTGACTTTCAAGCTGAAGAAAGACGTGCCTGTTTCCGATATCGAGGCCCTGATCGCCGCCGACAATCAATGGGCAAAGGTGGTGCCGAATACTCGCGAGGCAACGATTCGAGACCTCACGCCGGTGGCCACCACGGGTACTTTGACGATACCCGTGGGACGTATCCGCAAACTGGCGATGGGCCCCGAATATCTGGGCGCCTTCACGATCGGTGATCAGTTGTTGTGGGGGGCAGCGGAGCCGCTGCGCCGCATGTTGCGTATTTTGTTGGCTGCTTGAACGTGGTTTTCTGTTCCCTTCTTGTTGCCCCGGTGCAACGAGAAGGGCTTCGTGAGGCTCCACGCCTCAGTAGGTTGGCGGGATCGTCAGTAATTGCATGAGCTTGTCACCCTATCTGCTTGCTGCTATTGTGATTTGTACCGTTCCACCAGACCCAAGCACAGGTGGCGTCGAGATATCGGGTGCAGCCGGGAAACCGGTCCGTTCGGCACTCGCAATTAAGACTTGGGAGACGCCTTGAAAGGTAATCCGATGTCCGCAGGGCGTTTTGCTCTGAAGGTCGTGGCGGCTGCGGCCGCATCCGCGGCCCTTCTCCTTCCGCTTAATTCCTGGTCTCTCGGCCTCGGGCGGCTCGCCGTCCAGTCCTCGCTCGGCGAGGTATTGCGTGCCGAGATCGACATCAGTTCGCTGACGCCGGAAGAGGCCAGCAATCTCAAAGTCAAGGTCGCCTCGCCCGAAACCTATCGGGCCGCAGGCGTCGACTACAACTCGGTGCTGCCGTCGACGAATATTTCGTTACAGCGCCGTGCCGATGGCCGCGCCTATTTGCGGTTGGTCAGCGACCGCCCGGTCCAGGAGCCGTTCGTCGACGTCATCCTGGAACTGTCCTGGTCCACCGGCCGCCTGGTGCGCGAATACACGCTGCTGTTCGACCCGCCGACCACGCGCGCGCAGGCCCCCGCGCCGTCGACCGCACCGTCGATCAGCGCTGCGCCTTCCCCCGCGCCGGCAGCGGCCCCCAGTCCCGCTCCGGCACCCGCTGCCGCGGCTGAAGCGACTGCGCCCGCGGCGCCCAGTCCGGCCCGCACGGCTGAGACCGCGTCGCGCCCGGCCGAGACGCCGCGCGCGCCCGCCCCGGCCCCGGCCGTGGCAGAGAAAGCCGAGAAGAAGCCCGCTCGTCCCGCTACGGCGCCTGCGCCGGCCCCAGTGGCCAAGGAGCCCCAGGCTGCCGAGTCCGCCAAGGACGAGTCCGACACCGTCCGTGTGCGCCGCGGCGATACGCTGTCGCGCATCGCCGGGCGCAACCTGCGCTCCGGCGTCTCCCTGGACCAGATGCTGGTCGGCCTCTACCAGGCCAACCCAGAGGCTTTCGCCGGCAACAACATGAACCGGCTGAAGTCCGGCGTCGTGCTGAACGTGCCGGATGCCGACAAGCTCAAGTCG
The DNA here is from genome assembly GCA_004322345.1 of Aquabacterium sp. Taxonomy (GTDB): domain Bacteria; phylum Pseudomonadota; class Gammaproteobacteria; order Burkholderiales; family Burkholderiaceae_C; genus Aquabacterium. The sequence continues at coordinate 11,076 of SCTQ01000064.1, forward strand.
CTGAGCACCGGCGAAGCGCGCCGCGTGATCCAGGCGCAGAGCGCCGACTTCAATACCTACCGCCAACGCCTGGCGGGCGCCGTGCCCGCCACGCCGGTGGACGGCGCACAGCGCCAGGCCAGCGGCAAGGTCGAGGCTGAGGTCCAGGACCGCAAGCAGAGCGCAGCCCCGGCACCCGACAAGCTCACGCTGAGCAAGGGTGGTGCGGTCACCGGCGCCACGGCCGAGGACAAGCTGGCCAAGGAACGTGCAAAGAAGGATTCCGCCACGCGCGTCGCCGAGCTGTCGAAGAACCTCGAGGACTTGAAGAAGCTGCAAGGCGCGGCCTCTGCGCCGACTGCCAAGACGCCTGCACCTGCACCTGCGGCCACGGTCAAGCCACCGGTCACCCCGCCGCCCGCACCGGTTCCCGCGCCTGCCCCGGTGGCGTCCAAGCCCGTGGCCGCGCCGCCGAAGCGACCTTCGATGCCGGC
>SCTQ01000450.1 GCA_004322345.1 Aquabacterium sp.
TGTGCCGAAGGCACACGGCCTTGGCTGCGCCTAGCCCAGCGCCTTGCCAGGCTCCAGCGCGCGTCCTCCGGTAGTGTTAACAGGCCCTAGTTTCGTTGTCGCCGACCGGTGCTGAAGGCCGGAGAACCGGCGATGCACGGCCCTTGTTCCAACAGGCGCCGCGGGCTGCGCCGATGCGGCATTCCGGCACGTTCCGCAGGGTGCCGGCCGCCGGCAGGCGCGCTGATCGCAGCGGCGAATAACCAAGGGTTTCCACTCATCAAACACCCCATATTCGCGGGGGTGCGAAGACATTGACAGACGTTTTTCGCAGTTTCTCCGGCTTTGTTTCCCGTTTGTGGGCCCCGCCTCAAGTCGAAAAACCCGCCGTCGATAAGCCCGAGGACTTCAGGTAAGGCGCGTCTGCATAGACGTTCAGGAGCGCAGGCGCGCCGCTCCATAACTAGGGTACGAAACACATGGCCTCGATCATCTCGGCACTGACTACTGCACAGATCGCCTCGCTCTCTACCGCTTCCATCGTCGGCTTGTCCACGGAAGATTGGGCGGCGTTCAATACCGAGCAGCTGCAGGCACTGACCACCGTCCAGATCCCGGTCATCGCCACCATCGGCATCCGTACCCTCAATACCGCGAACATCGCCGCGCTGACCACCGAGCAGGTCGTCGCGCTGAACACGACGCACGTCGCGGCGCTGTCGACCACGCAGGTCGGCGTGCTGAACACCGAACAGGTGTCGTCGATCGAGACTTCCGACCTCCGCGGCCTGGCCACCAGCCAGGTCGCTGCGCTCAACACGAGCCAGATCTCGTCGCTGACGACCGAGCAGATCGTCGCGCTGAGCACCGGCCAGGTCGCCGCGCTGACGACCAACCAGTTCGCCAACCTGACGACGGCCCAGGTCGCGGCGATCGAGACCACCGACATCCGCGCGATCACCACGGCCCATGCTGCCGCGCTGAACACCGCCCAGGCCGCCGCGCTGAACACCAACCAGGTGGCCGCGCTGGAGACCTCGGACCTGCGTGCCTTCAACACCGCCAACATCGCCGCGCTGACGACCGAGCAGATCGCCGCCCTGGCCACCTCGCACGTCGGCAGCCTGAGCACCGCCCAGGTGGCCGCGTTCACGACCGAGCAGGTCGCAGCGCTGAACACCAAGGACATCGTCGCGCTGACCAGCGCCCAGGTGGCCGCGCTGAACACCGCCCAGGTGACGGCGCTGAACACCGCCCAGATCGCCGCGCTGGAGACCACGGACCTGCGTGCCGTGACCACCGCAGGCACCCAGGCCCTGACGACGGAGCAGGTCGCCGCGCTGAACACCGCCCAAGCCGCGTCGCTGACGACCGCCCAGGTGGCCGCGCTGACGACCGAGCAGGCCGCCGCGATCGAGACCACCGACATCAAGGCCCTGACGACCGCCCAGGTGGCGGCGCTGAACACCGCCAACGTCGCGGCCCTGACGACCGACCAGGTCGCCAACCTGACGACGGCGCAGGTCGCCGGCATGACGACGGCCCAGGTCGCCAACCTGAACACGGCGCAGATCGCCGCGGTCAACACCGCCGACATCCGCGCCATCACGACGGCCCACGCCGCCGCGCTGAACACCGCCCAGGTCGCCGCGCTGAACACCAACCAGGTGGGTGCGCTGGAGACCTCCGACCTGCGCGCCTTCAACACGGCCAACATTGCCGCGCTGAACACCGAGCAGGTCGTCGCCCTGAACACCGCGCATATCGGCAGCCTGAGCACCGCCCAGACCGCTGCGCTGACGACCGAGCAGGTCGCCGCGCTGCAGACCGGCGACGTGGTGGCCCTGAGCTCGGCCCAGGTCGCCGCCTTCAACACCGCCCAGATCGCCGCGCTGAACACGGCCCAGATCGCCGCCCTGGAAACGGGTGACCTGCGTGCCGTCTCCACCGCCGGCATCGCCGCGCTGACGACCGAGCAGATCGCCGCCCTGACCACCGGCCAGGCCGCCTCGCTGAGCACCGCGCAGGTGGCTGCGCTCAACACCGAGCAGGCCGCCGCGATCGAGACGAGCGACCTCAAGGCATTCACGACCGCCCAGGTCGCCGCGCTGAACACGGCCAACGTGGCTGCGCTGACGACCGATCAGGTCGTCGCGCTGACCAGCGCCCAGGTCGCCGGCCTGAACACGGCCCAGGTGGCCGCCCTGAACACCGCGCAGGTGGCGGTGATCGAGACCACCGACATCCGCGCCATCACGACGGCCCATGCCGCCGCGCTGAACACGGCCCAGGTCGCCGCGCTGAACACCAACCAGGTGGCCGCGCTGGAAACCGGTGACCTGCGTGCGCTGAACACCGCCAACATCGCCGCGCTGACGACCGAGCAGGTCGTGGCGCTGAACACCTCGCACATCAACAGCCTGAGCACCGCCCAGGCCGCCGCGCTGACGACCGAGCAGGTCGCCGCGCTGCAGACCACCGACGTGGTGGCGCTGACCTCGGCCCAGGTGGCCGCGCTGAACACTGCGCAGGTGGCCGCGCTGAACACGGCGCAGATCGGCGCCCTGGAGACCGGTGACCTGCGTGCCGTGACCACCGCAGGCGTCGCCGCCTTCACCACCGAGCAGATCGCCGCGCTGAACACCTCGCAAGCCGCGTCGCTGACGACCGCCCAGGTGGCCGCGCTGAACACCGAGCAGGCCGCCGCGATCGAGACGACCGACATCAAGGCCTTCACGACGGCCGAGATCGCCGCGCTGAACACCGCCAACGTCGCCGCGCTGACGACCGACCAGATCGTCGCGCTGACCTCGACCCAGGTCGCCGGCCTGAACACGGCCCAGGTGGCCGCCCTGAACACGGCCCAAGTGGCCACGATCGAGACGACGGACATCCGCGCCCTGACGACGGCCCATGCCGCCGCGCTGAACACGGCCCAGGTCGCCGCGCTGAACACCAACCAGGTGGGTGCGCTGGAAACCACCGACCTGCGCGTCTTCAACACCGCCAACATCGCCGCGCTGACCACTGAACAGGTGGCCGTGCTGAACACCGCCCAGGTCAACAACCTGACCACCGCCCAGGTGGCCGCGTTCACGACCGAGCAGACGGCGGCCCTGAACACCAAGGACATCGTCGCGCTGACCAGCGCCCAGGTGGCCGCGCTGAACACCGCCCAGGTGGCCGCGCTGAACACCGCCCAGCTGTCCTCCATCGAGACCGGCGACCTGCGTGCCCTGACCACCGCGGCCTTCGCCGCCCTGGGCACCGACCTGATCGCTGCGCTGACGTCCACCCAGGCCGCCGCGCTGACGACGGCCCAGCTGGCCGCCCTGACCACCGCGCAGACGGTCGCCGTCGAGACGGTGGACGTGCGGGTCCTGAACACCGCCCAGGTGGCCGCCCTGACGACCGCCCAGGTGGCCGTGCTCGGCACCGACCAGGTCGTCGCGCTGACCTCGGCCCAGGTGGCCGGCATGACGACGGCCCAGTTCGCCGCGCTGACCACCGAACAGGTCGCCGCGATCGAGACCACCGACATCCGCGCCATCACGACGGCCCACGCCGCCGCGCTGAACACGGCCCAGGTCGCCGCGCTGAACACCAACCAGGTCGCAGCCCTGGAGACCGGTGACCTGCGCGCCTTCAACACCGCCAACGTCGCCGCGCTGACGACCGAGCAGGTCGCCGTGTTGAACACCGCCCAGGTCAACAGCCTGTCGACGACCCAGGTCTCCGCCTTCACGACCGAGCAGGTCGGCGCGCTGAACACCAAGGACATCGTCGCGCTGACCAGCGCCCAGGTGGCCGTGCTCAACACCGCCCAGGTCTCGGTGCTGAACACCGCCCAGGTGGTGGCCCTGGAGACCACCGACCTGCGTGCGATCAC
>SCTQ01000065.1 GCA_004322345.1 Aquabacterium sp.
CCCAAGTCCTACGAGCGTGATCGCCTGCCGCCCGCGCTGCGCCGGCTGGCGCTGGTGCCGGGCACGGTCGTCGCGCTGGCCGGCGCCACGCTGGCCACCGTCCTGCTGGAACTGCCGGTGGCCACCATCGGCAGCCGCTTCGGCGGCATCCCGCAGTCGCTGCCCGCCTTCGCGGTGCCGGCGCTGAGCTGGGAGGGCGCGCGCCAGCTGTTCATGCCGACCATCACCATCGCGCTGCTGGGTGCCATCGAGTCCCTGCTGTGCGCGCGCGTGGCCGACAACCTGACGGACTTCAAGCGCCACGACCCGAACCAGGAGCTGATGGCGCAGGGCGTGGCCAACGTCGTCGCCCCTTTCTTCGGCGGCATCCCGGCCACCGGCACGGTGGCGCGCACGGTCACCAACATCCGCGCCGGCGCGGCCACGCCGGTCGCGGGCATCGTGCATGCGGCCACGCTGCTGCTGATCGTGCTGGTCGCCGCGCCCCTGGCCCGGCACATCCCGCTGGCGGCGCTGGCCGGCATCCTGATGTTCGTGGCCTGGAACATGGGCGAGTGGCGCGAATTCGTGCGCCTGCGCCAGTTCAACCTGACCTACCGCATCATCCTCGTGGGCACCTTCGTGCTGACGGTGGTCTTCGACCTGACCGTGGCGGTGGAGGCCGGGCTGCTGCTGGCCTGCCTGTTCTTCATCTACCGCATGAGCACGCTGTTCCAGGTAGACAAAGTGGACGACCGGGTGGAAGGGCTGCCGGCGGGCGTGCAGGTGTTCCGCCTCTACGGCGTGCTGTTCTTCGGCGCCGTGGGCAAGCTGGAGTCGCTGCCCGAGCGCCTGGCCGCGGGCACCCACACGCTCATCCTGGACCTGCACCGGCTGATCGCGCTGGACACCACCGGGCTGGACGCGCTGGTCCACCTGAACCGCTCCCTGCAGCGCAACGGCGTGCGCCTGATCATCTGCGACCCCAACCCGCAGCCGCTGGCGCTGCTGGCGCGCAGCGGCTTCGACGGCGAACTGGGCCCGCACAACTGCGTGCTCGACCTGACCACCGCGCTGGCCGAGGCCACGCGTTCGCCGCGATCCTGAACCCAGTCTGGCGGGCCGCCCCGCGTTCGCATGCTTCGTGCTTGCCGGGGTGGGGCAGTCTTCACTACCGCCCGCCAGGGCCCGTCCCATGCAACGCAGACAAGTCCTCCGTTCCACCGCCCTGCTCGGCCTGGCCAGTGCCCTCGGCGCGCCGGCCTTCGCCGCCGGCAAGATCAGGCCCGGCGCCGGGGCCGCGCTGATCGTCGTCGACGTGCAGAACTGCTTCCTCGACGGCGGCACGCTGGCGGTGAAGGGGGCAACGAAGTCATCCCCGTCATCAACGGCCTGGCCCCGGCCTTCGAGAACATCGTCCTCACCCAGGACTGGCATACGGCAGGCCACGCCTCCTTCGCCAGCGCGCATGAGGGCAAGAAGCCCTTCGAGACCACCAAGCTGTCCTACGGCACCCAGGTGCTGTGGCCCGACCACTGCGTGCAGGGCACGGAGGACGCGGGCCTGAGCAAGGAGCTGACGGTGCCCACGGCCCAGCTCGTCATCCGCAAGGGCTTCCACCAGGGCATGGACAGCTACTCAGCTTTCGAGGAGGCCGATCACAAGACGGCCACCGGCCTGGCCGGCTACCTGAAGGCGCGCGGCATCCGCACAATCTTCGTCACCGGCATCGCCACCGACTTCTGCGTCGCCTGGACCGCGATGGACGCGCGCAAGGCCGGCTTCGAGACCTACGTGATCGAGGACGCCACCCGCGGCATCGACCTCAACGGCTCGCTGGCGGCGGCGTGGAAGCAGATGACGGCTAAGGGCGTCAAGCGCATCCAGTCGCGCGATATCGCGACGGGTTGAACGGGGCCGAGCGCCGGGCCACGTACTCGTGGACCGAGGGGCAGACATCATTCTTTCCAGAACTTCGGCGCGTCGGCCCAGGCGCCGAGCAGGGCGGTGGTGCGTGCCACTGCCTCCTCGCGCCGCGCCGCCAGCCAGCCCAGGGCGAACCAGGCCCGCGGCTCGTGCGTGACCAGCTCGGCGAAGCGCTCCTGGGCCACGGCCGAGTCGTTCAGATCGCCCAGCGCCTCCTGCGCCGGACGCAGCGCCTTCAAGTGGGCGCGCACGGCCTTGCGCGGCAGCAGGCCGCCCAGGCTGTCGATGCCGTAGCGCAGGCGCTTGAGGCGCTTGCGCAGGGTGTGGCGTTCCTCGATGTCCAGCTCGGCGAAGCGGCGGGCGTCGCGCCGCGCCTTGCGGTGCCAGTCGCGCAGCCGGGGCACGGCGGTCTCCAGCAGCGAGGGCAGGGTCGCATCGCCCGGGTCGTCCAGTGCGGCGTCCAGCAGCGACAGCCACAGCTGCGTGGCCTCGGGTGCGGCCAGCAGGGCGGCCAGGTCCGGGCCGCCTGCGGCATGGCCGGTCTCGCCGGAAAGCTCGGGCCCGCCGTGGGCCTTCAGCACGGGCAGCAGGGTGCCCAGCACGTCGGAGTCGCGCGCCTCGCCCAGGCGGCGGAAGAGGGCGACGACGATGTCCTGCGTCGCCGCGTCCGGCAGCGCGGGGCATCCCTCCAACAGGCTCCAGGTCGCGCGCAGCCGGCGCAGCCCGACGCGCAGCTGGTGCACGTGCTCGGGCTGGCCCTCGCCGGCGGCCAGTGCGCTGGCGTTCATCAGCACGGCGTCGAGCAGGCCGGCGTGCAGGCGGCGGCTGGCGGCGGCCAGGCCCAGGTCGGCCGCGAAGCCCGGCAGCTTGGCGTGTGCGGCAGGTGTCGTGAGGCCGCGGGCGAGCTGGTCGCCGCGATGGGCCTTGGTGCGCAGGTCCAGCCACAGGCCGTGAGCCTGGACCCAGCGCCGGGCCTCCGCGATCACGGCGCGCGGCTGTCCGGTGACGAGTTCGATCTCCAGCTCGTGCACGGCCAGCTTGTGGCCGGCAGCGGTGATCCAGCCGTCGTCCAGCGCGATCTCCAGCGTGCCCAGGCGGGTGCGCACCTGGCGCGTGCGGCGCCAGATGTCGGTGGCGAAGGTCTCCTGCAGCGGCTGGCCGGCGGCGGCCAGGGTGGCCGACAGCAGCTCGCCGGCCGGCGTGCCGGCGTGGCGCGCCGGGTCCACGCCCGGGCGCAGGCCGGCGGCGACGGTGACCTCCACGTTGTGTTCCAGGCGCTGCAGGGCGTTCGGGCCGCCGGCCTTCAGTGTCTGCACCCAGCGCCGTCCTTCCTTGCGCAGGCGCAGCGCGATGCCGGCGGCGGCGAGCTGGCGGTCGGCCGTGTCGAAGTAGATCGCCTGCAGCCGGGTGCGCGGCGGCGCGGCCTGCCCGCGCGGGGCCATCGCCGCCAGCACGCCCTTGCGGGCGGCTTGGGGGATCTGGAACTTCAACTCGACTTCCTGCATGCGCGCTTTCGTGGTGCTTTCCTGGGGGATTTGCGCATGATGGCATCCGGCACCCGCGGATTTGATGAAACCGGCCCCGGGATGCCGGCCCTGGGCCGGGCAGCCGATAAAATCGCCGACCTCCCCTCTGTCCCCATTGTCCGCCATGCCGCTCTTCTGGAAGCCCTACAAGTCCGACGTGACCCAGTTCATCGAGACGCTCAAGCAGCGCGACCCGCAGCTGGAGGCCAAGCAGAAGGCCGGCCGCGGGCTGCTGTGGGACCGCCCCCAGGACCGCCAGGCCCAGGCCGACTGGAAGCAGTCGCGCGTGCCCCAGCAGCCGTACGTCTACCAGACCAAGGGCGAGTGAGTTGGACGCGGTTGCCCAAGCGCCCGCCCTGCCCGAGGCGGGGGCCACCGACGTGGTCGATCACGTAGCCGTCGCCCGCCTCTACGGCGAGCCGCTGTTCGCGCTGCCGACGGACCTGTACATCCCGCCGGACGCGCTGGAGGTCTTCCTCGAGACCTTCGAGGGCCCGCTGGACCTGCTGCTCTACCTGATCCGCAAGCAGAACTTCAACATCCTCGACATACCGCTGGCCGACGTGACGCGCCAGTACCTGACCTACGTCGACCAGATCCGCAGCCGCAACCTGGAGCTCGCCGCCGAATACCTGCTGATGGCGGCAATGCTGATCGAGATCAAGTCGCGCATGCTGCTGCCGCCCAAGCGCACGGACGACGGCCAGGAGCCCGAGGACCCGCGCGCCGAGCTGGTCCGCCGATTGATCGAGTACGAGCAGATGAAGGCCGCCGCCGCCAAGCTGGACCAGTTGCCGCTGATGGGCCGCGACTTCCTGCGCGTGCAGGTGCACGTGCAGCCGTCGGACGTGCAGCACTGGCCCGACCTGGAGATCGGTGAACTGCGCGATGCCTGGCTGGACATCCTGCGCCGCGCCAAGCTGAACCAGCACCACAAGATCGCCCGCGAGGAGCTGTCGGTGCGCGAGCACATGTCCATCGTGCTGCGCCGCCTGCAGAACCGCCGCTTCGTCGAGTTCGAGGGACTGTTCGAGACCGGCCGCGGCACGCAGTACGTCGTGGTCACCTTCATTGCCATGCTGGAGCTGGCGCGCGAGCGGCTGATCGAGATCACGCAGGCGGAAGCCTTCGCGCCGATCTACGTGCGCCTGGCCTACTCGCCCGCCTGAACGGGCCCCTCCCAAACCCGCGCCGGCGTTCACCCGGCATCGAAGCGCGCTCATGGATCGGGGCGTTACGCGGCGCGGGCGGCTCGCCTAGAGTCGCGCTCGCTCAGGGCAGAGGCGGGCAAAAAGATGCCGCGCAGATGGACGGCCGTCCCGCAAGAGGACCGAAGGCCGACACATTCAAGAAACTGCGGTCGCAGGCAGCAAGCAGCCGGCATGCGCCTTCCTGTTCCCGGGGCAAACGTCGTCGGTGCCGACCTGGCGCCGGCACCTGCACCCCGTATCCCAAGGGAGGACACATGAAGACTTCGCACGCCTTGTTCGCCATGCCGCTGGCCGTACTGGCCCTGGCATCCACCTCTGCGCACGCCGCCCCGCCCACCTGCCCGGGCTCGGTCACGGTCAAGTTCCTGTACGGTGGCTCCGGCCCGGCGCAGGACGCCGTGAAGGCCGCGATCGACAGCATTCCCGCGGACCGCAGCGGCCTGATCCGCTTCAGCGGCACCTTCAACTTCACGGCGCCGGTGCCGGTGCGCCGGGACTGCATCTCCTTCAACAGCACCTTCCCCGCCTTCCCCGCCACGCTGCGTTGGCAGGGCACGGCGGGTGACAACACCTTCATCCTGGACAACGCCGACCCCAACGGCGGCTGCGTGGCCAGCGGCACCTGCATCACGCCGCACCACACGATCGTCAACAACCTGAGCTTCGAAGGCGCCGGCATCCGCCTCAACGGCTATGCGCCCGAGGTGACCTACAGCCGGTTCAAGAACAGCAAGACGGCCCTCTGGCTGCAGTTCACCGACAACGCGACGGTGCTGGGCAACGCCTTCACCGACACCGTCGGGGTGTCGAGCTGGAACCTGCGGTACTCGCGCATCGGCAACAACGTCTTCACCCGCGCGGTGCAGCCGGTGGGCATCGCCGGCTCGAGCATCCAGAACACCATCGACGGCAACACCGGCACCGGCAGCGTGATGTTCTCCATCGAGCTGCTGGGCGGCAACGAGACGCTGGCCGCCAATGCCCGCAACGTCGGCAACGCGATCAGTGGCAACACCTTCTCCGCACCGTCGGCGCCGCTCAACGACGGGAGGGACCACGGCGCCTACGGCGGCATCTCGCTGGCTTCCGGCACGTCCAACACGATCTCCGGCAACAACGTGAGCTGCCCGGCCCTGTGCCCGGCCATCGGCATCGAGGCCTCCGGCGTCGCCACCACGGTGACGGGCAACACCGTCGGCGGCTACGACCACGGCATCTACGTCGGCGAGTCCCAGCCGGGCAATCCGGCCGACGACACCACGCTGGTCCAGGACAACACGGTTTCCAACGTCAGCTACGGCATCGCGGTGAGCTGCGCGCCGGGCGGCGCCAACGGCACGGATGCGCTGAACCCGCGCCTGGCGGGTTGCCGCAAGACCGTCAACATCGTCCACAACACCGTGACCGAACCCAAGGTGGCGGGCATCGGCGGCTACGGCGACTTCTTCACGCCCTACACGCTGGATGCGCAGGGCAAGCCGGTGTACGTGACCTATCCGTCCGGCGACAAGCAGCGCTACACGCTGAACACCGTGTCCGAGCTGCGTGGGCTGACGATCCAGAACAATACCGTCACGCGCACCTTCGGCACCTATGCGGACGACACCAACAACGACGTCGCGCAGTTCCGCTTCTCGGCGGTATCGGTGGGCCCGATCCTGGATGCGGCCAAGCTGTGGATCGACAACAACCAGCTCACGCTCAAGGGCGTGCCGGCGGCCGGCCAGGCCTTCCGCTTCAACGGCGTGTCGATCGGCCTCAGCGTGCTGGCGGACACCGGCCATTGCGTGAGGCTGGCCGGCAGCAAGACGCTGCAGGGCGCACGCGTGACGGCCAACCGGATCACGCACACGCCGTCGCCCTTCGGCGCGGCGCTGCGCGCCAGCTGCAACGCCACCAACGGGCTGGTCTTCACGGGCAATACCATCGACGGCACGTCCGATGCCGTGCTGGACGAGTCCACCACCGGCCTGTCGGCCAGCGGCAATACCTGCACCAACGTGACCTCGTCGACGGTGGGCTGCTGACCCGGCGCGGGGCGGGCGCTCAGCGCTCGTCCCGCTTCCACTCCGGCGGCTTCCACAGGTGCTTCAGCCGCAGCCCGAGCGGCCCCGGCCGCCGCAGGTCGGCGAACATCGCGCGCCACTCGTGGAACATCATCACCAGCGGATTGGTGGTGTGGATCTGCTCGACGATGCCGTATTCGCACGGCGCCTCCTCGGGCACGAAGGTGCCGAAGAGCTTGTCCCAGACGATGAGCACGCCCGCGTAGTTGCGGTCGATGTACTGCGCGTTGCGCGCGTGGTGCACGCGGTGGTGCGAGGGCGTGTTGAACACGGCCTCCACCCAGCGCGGCAGCTTGCACACCGACTCCGTGTGAACGAAGAACTGGTAGCCCAGGCTGACGGCCACCACCAGCACCACGTGCTCCGGCCGGAAGCCGATCCAGGCCAGCGGCAGCCAGAAGATCCACATGCCGGAGATCGGGTAGGTCACGCTCTGGCGCAGCGCGGTGGCCAGGTTCATGGTCTCGGACGAATGGTGGGTGACGTGGCTGGCCCACATCCAGCGGATGCGGTGGCTGGCGCGGTGGAACCAGTAGTAGAAGAAGTCCTGCAGCACCACAAGGCCCGCCACGCTCCACCAGGTCAATGGGATGTCGAACAGGCGGTGCCGGTAGAGGCCGTAGAACAGCCCCAGCACCAGCAGCCAGGCGATGCCGTCGGCCACCGAATGGCTGAGCGCGAGGACCACGTTGTTCAGCGTCTCGCGCCAGGTGTAGGTCTGGCGACCGACGCGCCCGAGGTGCCAGGCCTCCAGGCCCATGCTCACGATGAAGACCGGCGCCATCAGCAGCAGGAAGACCTTCTCCAGGCCGATGCGGCCGATGGCATCGATGACAGGCTGGACGGTGGAGAGCAGGGCGGCCATGGGGTACGGCGCGGGCGAGTGGGGCTGGCCCGATGCTATCGAGGTGGCGCCGCTTGGGAACCCGTGGATGCGCCGAGTACGCTGCCCGGGTCGATGAAGAACATCCGCTTCCAGCCCTGGGTGGCGCCGCTCCAGCGCCAGGGCAGCGGCACCAGGGACACGACGGCGTAGTGCAGGTGCGGCGGTTTGCCCGCGGCGTTGCCGGTCGTGCCGACCATGCCCAGCTGCCCGCCGCCGCCCAGCAGCCACGGCGACGCCGGGCCGTCGGCCAGGTGGGCGTAGTAATGCACCCGCCACTTCGGCCCCAGCACGGCGACCACCTTGCCGCCGATGCCCAGCCGGCCCTGGTAGACGACGAGCCCCGGCACGGCCGAGACCACGGGCCGGCCCTGGGGCGCGAAGATGTCGATGCCCTTGTGCACGCCGGACTTGCCCCAGGGCTCGTACCAGAAGGAGCGCGGGTTCCAGTCGCGGGCGGTGGCACGCTCCACCGGGATATGGGCGCGTTCGGGCAGCGCATAACCCAGAAGCAGCAAGGTGGCGACGGCGGCGAGGGCGATGCGGCGGCGGGTTGTCATCCTCGATGGCTTCTCTTCGGCAGGCGGTTTGCCGGTGGCGCGATGATGCCCGCCCTGCGGCCCACTCGGCTTCCCTGGGGGTCCATAGAATGCGCGCGTCTCGAAAGTCCACAACCGGCCGCCGTCCCCCATGAGCACACCCGCCAGCCCCGATCCGGTCCGCAAGCCCATGAACCTGCACCGCCTGCGCGAGATGCATGGCAAGGGCGAGAAGATCGTCATGCTCACCGCCTACGACGCCAGCTTCGCGCGCCTGGCCGACGCAGCCGGTGTCGACGCGCTGCTGATCGGCGACTCGCTGGGCATGGTGATGCAGGGCCACACGAGCACCGTGCCCGTGTCGCTGGAGGACATGATCTACCACACGCGCATCGTCGCCCGCGGCAACACCAACGCCTGGGTCATCGGCGACCTGCCCTTCGGCTCCTACCAGGAGAGCATCGAGCAGGCCATCCGCTCCAGCGTCGCGCTGATGCAGGCCGGCGCGCAGATGGTCAAGCTCGAAGGAGGCGGCTGGACTGCCCCCGTGGTGCATGCGCTGACCGAACGCGGCATCCCCGTGTGCGCCCACCTGGGCCTGACGCCGCAAAGCGTGCACGCGCTGGGCGGCTACCGCATCCAGGGCCGCGACGAGGCGGGCGCCGCCACCCTGCGCCGCCACGCCAAGGAGCTGGCGGATGCCGGGGCCTCCATGCTGGTGCTGGAGCTGATGCCCAGCGCGGTGGCCGCCGACGTGCAGGCCGACAACCCCGGCGTGATGACCATCGGCATCGGCGCCGGCAGCAGGACGGCCGGCCAGGTGCTGGTGCTGCAGGACATGCTGCGCATCACCCGAGGCAAGCTGCCGCGCTTCGTGCGCGACTTCACCGCCGAGGGCGGCTCCATCGAGGATGCGCTGCGCCGCTACGTGGCCGCGGTGAAGGACGGCAGCTTCCCCGACGAGTCCATTCACGCCTACTGACCCGACCATGCGCATCATCCACACGGTGGCCGAGCTGCGCGACGCGCTGGCCGGCGAGGACCGCACGTCCTTCGTGCCGACCATGGGCAACCTGCACGAGGGCCACCTGTCCCTGGTGCGGCTGGCACGCGAGCACGGCGCGCCGGTGGTCGCCAGCATCTTCGTCAACCGGCTGCAGTTCCTGC
>SCTQ01000066.1 GCA_004322345.1 Aquabacterium sp.
TGCTGAAGACGGCGGGTGGGGCTTGCATCACCCTGGAGAACGGGCAGATCACGGTGGAGTGCCCGGGGAAGATCACGGTGTTGGCGGGGACGAAGAGCATGGTGGGGCCGCAAACCATGAGCCATGCTTTGCCCCAACTCCCCAAGTCATCCTTGCCAGACCGAGTCATCAAGTTCGACCTGCGTCTTGCAGACGCCCCCGGCTCGACAGGCCATGGACTGGGCCATCTGCCATGGGTGATCGTTCGCAGCCAGAACGAGCCCGAGGGCATGGCCCTGGTCGATCCCGAGGACATCGTCCTCGAGGGGCAGACCGACGCGGGCGGCGCCATGCCGCTGAGCGCTGCCGAGCAGCAGACACTGCAGAAGGCCTACTGCGCGCACCCTGGACGGCTCTGGCTCATGTACCCCGGGCATTGCGCCCGGCTGGACGTGGCCCAAGCGTCGCCGCAGTGGACGAACGACGAGCGAATGCGGCACCTGATGAGCGCCGCCGACTTCAGCGCGGACGTTCATCCCCACGCCAGCAGCGAGGGGCTCCCGGAGCAGCTCCGCTATGCCCAGGAGCTGCTGGCGTCCCGCCCCATCCCTTCACTGCCGCAACGCCTGAAGTCAAGCTGAGACCCCGCTACCGAGACCGCGATGGCAGACAACAGAACGATCAATCAGCTGGTCACGCCGGACGGCGAAGCCGCCTGCAAGGCGACTTCGGCACCCGACTGGTTCGCCCTTGATTGCAGCGAGCCCGCCGGGGGAGAAGGCGTGGCCTGGGGGCCCGTCTATTCCTTGCCGCGGGCTGGCAACAAGGTGAAATTCTTCACCACGGGCGCGTCGTACTACGCCGACGTGCAGGCCGCCATCGCATCCGCGACCTCGAGCGTATTCATCGCGGGCTGGCAGGTGAACTTTGACGTCGAGCTGACGCCGGGCAAGACCTTGCATGCCTCCTTGATCGACGCGCTGAAGAGGGGCGTGCACGTCTATGTGATGCCCTGGCAGAACGTGCCGGGTGCCGTCGAGACCGCAGCCCTGACCACGGCGCTGGCGGTCGCCCTGCTCAACGGCGTCGAAGGCGTCACGGGCCGGGCCTGGTGCCTGACGGCCGTCGCGCAATCGGACCAGGGCCTGGGCAACGTCATGTTCTCCCACCACCAGAAGCTGGTGGTGATCGACAACCGGGTGGCCTACTGCGGCGGCATCGATCTGGCGTATGGTCGCAGGGACGATGACCAGTTCAGCCTGAAGGCTGGTGACCGTCGGTTCAACGAGCTGTACAACGGCTGCGTTCCGGGCATTTACGAGCCTACGCGCATGGACATGCGCCACTGCATCGCACCCTTGGAGATGCTGTCGGCGCTGGGCAGCACCGGCCTCATGCGCCAGCTTGCCACCTTCGTCACTTCACCTTCGGACTGGTTCGCTTGGCCGCTGGACAGACTCAGCGACGCGAAGACATTTGCAGTCGACAAAGGATCAGCCGTCCAGGACTGGTGGGACAACACGAACCTGTTCGGCGATTTCATCAACGAACTGCAGGATCAGGTCATCGATGCGGCGCAAGCCGCGGCGCGTAGCCAGCAGTCGGCGGTGAAGCAGAAGCTGGAGGCAATGGGTGCCCTCGGCGGTGCCAACGCGGCCAATGCCTCCTCCGCACTGCTGGCCTGGTTGACTGGCCAATCGTTGCAGAACCTTCCGCCGGACATCCTGGCCGAGCTCAACCGGGGCACCAAGACACTGATGTGGGCGATCGCCATGCTGACCAACAGCAACGGCTGGCGCCCACCGAAACCCTACGACCGAATGACGGGCACGGCGCGGGCCCTGCCGATGAAAACCCCGGTGATCGACCCGGCGGTACAGCCCCGCATGCCCTGGCAGGACGTGCACTGCCGCATCGAAGGCCCATCGGTCTACGACCTGAGCAAGAACTTCGTCGACCGCTGGAATGCGGTCGCCAACCAGTACGAAGCCGAATCTGCCCAATACCGCAACGCGATCTCGCGCACATCCGCTGCCATGCCCGGTAGCCAGGCGCTGCTGTCAGGCCTGGCAAGGCTGCTCGGTGCATTGGGCATCACCCTGCCTGCGGATGCCACCTTGCCACGCCTCACTGGCTCCCATGTGCTGACCAGGCCAGCTGCGGCCGCCGGCAAGTGCACGGTGCAGATCATGCGCAGCGCCAGCAAGACCTTGCAGAACCTGGAGGCAAGCGCACGTCGCAGCCATGAGAAAGCGGCTCGCCCGCAGAACAACTGCCTGAAGGCCATGCTCAAGGCCATCGCCAGCGCGCGGCACTTCATCTACATCGAAGGGCAGTTCTTCCAGGCGTCCTACGGTGCCTCCGGGGCCGTGCAAGCCGGTCTGTCCGGGCCCATGGGCAGCTTGCTGGAGTTGTCCCGCAGCCCGGCCTACCTCAGGTTCAAGCGGTTGCTGGAAATCGAAGGCGCCAAGCCCTCGGAAATCTTCGACCGGATCCGCTGGTCCAAGATCGACGATGTGGCGCGTATGGCCGGCGGCCCCGAGTTCCTGTGCGACCTGAAGACTGTCCTTAAGAACATCGCCAGCCGTGAAGCGCTCACCCAGCCCACGGC
>SCTQ01000067.1 GCA_004322345.1 Aquabacterium sp.
CGCAGCTGCAGCGCGGCCGAGCCGCGCGCGATGTTGACGGCGACGCCGCTGTCGTCGACCTGGGAGAAGTCCGCCTGCGTGGCGCCGTCGAGCTGGATCGCGGCGCTGCCGATGCCCACCTCGGCCTGCGCACCCTCGTCGGCCCACAGCGAGTTGTGCGAGGTCAGCGGCCGGTTCAGCGTGGCAGCCACCCATTCGCCTTCGTCCTCGTCGAAGAACTGCACGTTGCCCGACAGGTATGCCACGCGGCCCACGCGCGATGGCGGCTCCGCCCCGTCCTGCGCATGCGCCGGCAGGGCGATCACCGCGACCGCGATGCCCAAACCCACGGCCAGCAGGCCAAGCACCGCCTGCAGCATGCCTGCGGATTTCCGTTCGGCACGGCGTGCGCCGGCCTGCGACAACCACTTCATCCCGGTCTCCTTCCGCCCGCCCTGACGACAGCGGTTCATACCCTTCAGACCATTAACGCGCGGCGCAGTTCGCCGGACGTCACCGCGGGGTAAAGATTTGCTACGGAAACGTGAGCATGCACAGGACCGCCCGGAATGCACGCGAAGCGGGCCAGCGCCGGGCCGCCCCAGGCAGGCCCGCCGCCCTCGCGCAGACCGGCCCGCGTACGCGCTGGCCGAGGGGTGCCACCCCGAGGATCGTCGGATCTGACGATTCTGGAGAAGACCGGATTCCGCAACACTGCCCCGCGAGGAAACAAGACTGCACGAAGGGCGTTGCGCATGCTGCTGAACGAGACCGACCTGGCCTTCCGCGACGAAGTGCGCGCCTTCCTGGCCCAGGCCCTGGACGACGAGCTGCGCGCCGCGGGCCGCCGCTGCTCCGGCATCTTCAGCGACTACCCCGAGGGCATCCGCTGGCACCGCATCCTGGCCGCGCGTGGCTGGAGCACGCCGGCCTGGCCGGTGGAGCATGGCGGCACGGGCTGGACGCCGATGCAGCACTACATCTTCGCCACCGAGCTGGCCGCCGCCGACGCGCCACCACTGGCGCCCATGGGCACGCACATGGTGGGGCCGGTGATCGTCGCCTTCGGCACGCCGCAACAGCAGCAGGCCTGGCTGCCCGGCATCCGCAGCGGCGAAGACTACTGGGCCCAGGGCTACTCCGAGCCGCAGGCCGGGTCGGACCTCGCATCCCTGCAATGCAAGGCCGTGCGCGACGGCGACGAGTACGTCGTCACCGGCACCAAGATCTGGACCACGCATGCGCAGTACGCCAACCGCATGTTCTGCCTGGTGCGCACGCGCAGCGGCGGCAAGCCGCAGCAGGGCATCAGCTTCCTGTGCTTCGACCTCAAGCGGCCGGGCGTCACGGTGCGGCCCATCATCAGCATCTCCGGCGACCACGAGCTGAACCAGGTGTTCTTCGACGACGTGCGCGTACCGGCCTTCGGCCTCATCGGCGAGGAGAACCAGGGCTGGGGCATCGCCAAGTACCTGCTGCAGCACGAGCGCGGCAACGCCTGGGCGCCGCTGCTGCGCGCACGGCTGCGCCGGCTGCGCCACGCGGTGGACGAGGCCTTCGCGCAGCAGCCGCCCGGCAGCCTGGAGCGCAGCGACATCAACCTCAAGCTGGCCGACGCCGACTGCCGCATCGACGCCGTGCAGGCGTTGGAGCTGCAGGCCCTGGCCGCCCACACGCGCGGCGAGCCGCCGGGCATCCGGCCTTCGGTGGGCAAGCTGCTGGGCACCGAGGTGCGCCAGCGCCTGACCGAGCTGGGCATCGAGATCGCCGCCCACTACGGCTGCGCGCGCACGCCGCTGGGCCTGAGCGAGCACGACGCGCTGCCGCTGCCAGAGGACTCGGTGTTCGCGATGAGCGCCTACCTGAACGACCGCGCCGCCTCCATCTACGCCGGCACGAACGAAGTGCAGCGCAACCTCATCGCCGCCCATCTGCTCGCGGCCTGACCCTTTCTCCCTCCCGCACATGCTGACCCTCACCGACACCCAGGCCATGCTGCGCGACAGCCTGACGCGTTTCCTGGCCGAGCAATACGACGTGGACCTGCGCGCGCGCACGCTGGCTGCGGCGGACGACAAGCCGCCGCTGTGGCGCGCCTTCGCGCAGGAGCTGGGCCTGCTGGGGGCCTCCTTCCCCGAGTCGCAGGGCGGCCTGGGCGGCGGCCTGGACGACAACCTGGTGGTGATGCAGACGCTGGGCCGCCATCTCGCGGCCGAGCCCTACCTGTCCACCGTGGTGATCGCGGGCGGGCTGCTTAAGCGGCTGCCGGGGTCCGTGTCGCAACGCCTGCTGGGGCGCGTGATCGACGGCGATGCCGTCATCGGCTTCGCGGCCACCGAACCGCACGGCCGGCACGAGCTGCACGACGTGCGCAGCACGCTCGCGCCGCGCGGCGAGGGCCTGCTGCTCGACGGCCGCAAGGCTGCCGTGCATTGCGCCCCCTGGGCCACCGACTTCCTGGTCACCGCCCGCAGCGCGGGCCAGCCGCAGGAGGCGCGCGGCATCTCGCTGATCTGGCTGCCGGCCTCCACGCCGGGCATCCGCCGCCGCGACTACCGCACGCTGGACGGCGGCCGCGCCAGCGAGCTCGCCTTCGACGAGGTGCGGGTGCAACCCGAGCAGGTGCTGGGCAGCATCGGCGCCGCGCTGCCGCTGCTGGAACGCGTGATCGACGAGGCCACGCTGGCGGTCTGCGCCGAAGCCGGCGGCGTGCTGGGCCGGCTGCTGGAGGACACCGTGGCCTATGCCAGGCAGCGTGAGCAGTTCCGCGTGCCCATCGCCAGCTTCCAGGCCCTGCAGCACCGCATGGCCGACATGTACGTCGCGCTGGAGCAGGCCAACGCGCTGACCGCCGTGGCCGCAGGCGCGATGGACGCGCCACCGGCCCAGCGCGCGCGCATCCTGTCCTCGGCCAAGGTGTGCACGGCGCGCGCCTGCCGCATCGTGGGCCAGGGTGCGGTGCAGATCCACGGCGGCATGGGCATGACGGAGGAGCTGGCCATCGGCCACTACTTCCGCCGCGCGACGCAGATCGAGCAGCTGTTCGGGTCGGAGACGCATCACCTGCGGCGGGTGGACCGGCTCAGCGCCGAGAGCTTGTCATGAACCCGGACCGGCTGCCGGTGATCGTGGGCGTCGGCGAGATTACCCAACGCAGCAAGGATCCCTCAGAAAGCCAGGAGCCTCTGGCCCTGATGGAAAGCGCGCTGCGCGCGGCCGAGCAGGACGCCGGCACCGCGCTGCTGCAGTCCATCGATGCGCTCGACGTGGTCTGCGAGCACTCCTGGCCCTACGCCGACGCGCCCCGGCTGCTGGCCGCGCGGCTGGGCGCCCGACCCGCACACGCGGTCTACGCGACGGCCGGCGGCGAATCGCCCGTGCGCCTGATCCACGAAGCGGCCTTGCGCATCGCCCGCGGAGAGGCGACCGTCGCGGCCATCGCGGGTGCCGAGGCCAACTACACGGTGGCCGCTGCAGCCAAGGCCGGCATCACGCTGCCGTGGACCCCGCGCGACCCGCAGGCCAGGCTGCTGCGCGGCGCCGACATCTGCCACCCGCTGGCCGTGCGCCATGGCGTCCATGCGCCGACCCACGTCTACCCTTTCTACGAGAACGCCGCGCTGGCCGCCTGGGGCCAGACACCGGCCGAGGCCCACGAGGAATCCGCGCAGCTGTGGTCGCGCCTGTCCGAGGTGGCCCAGCACAACCCGCACGCCTGGCTGCGACAGCGCTTCGGCCCTGGCGAGGTCGGCACGCCCGACGAACGCAACCGGCTGATCGCCTGGCCCTACACGCTGCGCATGGTCGCCAACCCGCTCGTCAACATGGGCGCGGCCGTTCTGCTGACCAGCCTTGGACATGCGCGCAGGCTGCGCATCCCGGCACAGCGGCTGGCCCATGTCTGGGGCGGCGCCGCCGCCCAGGAGCCGCGCGACTACCTGGCGCGCGACGGCTATGCACGCTCGCACGCGCAGGACGCGGTGCTGGAGGCCGCGCGCGCGCTGGCCGGCGACGCGGGATTCGCGCTGACCGAGCTGTACAGCTGCTTCCC
>SCTQ01000068.1 GCA_004322345.1 Aquabacterium sp.
GCCTCACCCTGCTCGTCGGCCTGCTGGTTTCCATCGTGCAGGTCGTGACGCAGGTGCAGGACGCCTCGCTCGCCTTCATTCCCAAGATGCTGGTCTTCGTGATCGGCGCCCTGTTGCTGTCTCCGTGGATGCTGCGCAAGCTCGTGGCCTTCGCGCAGGCGGCGCTGGCGCAGGCTTCGCAGTTGCACTGAACACTGAAGGCCTGCTCCCTTGGAACTGCTTGTCTGGGTTCACACGCTGCTGCTCGCCTCCGTCCGCCTGACGGTCGGGCTGGCGCTCACGCCGCTGTTCGGTGCCTTCCGCATGCCCGCGCTGGCGCGGCTGGTCGTCGTCGTGGCGCTGGCGGGGCTGGCGGCCAGTTCGGTGCGGCCGGCTGCAGCGGCCTCGCTGGCCGCGGGGCTGGAGCAGGGCGGCGGCGCGCTCATGCTGGCTGCGGCACGTGAGGCGGGCATCGGCCTGCTGATCGCACTCGGCATCCACGCGGCCTTCGGCGTCTTCACCGTGGCCGGCCGCCTGCTGGACGTGCAGATGGGCTTCAACCTCGGCTCGCAGCTGGACCCGGTGTCCAAGACGCACGCGGCCGTGCTGGCCAGCGGCTTCAATTTCCTTGCGGTGACGCTCTTCATCGTCACCGATGCGCACCAGGCGCTGCTCGCCGGCTTCTTCCGCACCTTCGACGTGCTGCCCATCGGCCAGCCGCTGCTGCTCGACGGCTGGGTGCCGTATGCGCAGGGCATGGGCGCGATGTTCTCGCTGGGCTTCGGGCTGGCCTCGCCCGTCATCGTCGCGCTGCTGCTGGCCGACGTGGTGGTGGCGGTGCTCTCGCGCAACCTGCCGCAGATGAACGTGCTGTTCCTCAGCATTCCCTTGAAGGTGCTGCTGGGGTTGATGGTCGCCGCGGTGTCCCTGCGGCTGATGGCGCCGGTGATGGAAAAGGCATTGGCACTCCCCTTGACCCTCCTGGACAGGGCCTATTGAGATGGCCCAGGAAGACCAGGACAAGACCGACCCCGCGTCGGAATACAAGCTGCAGAAGGCCCGCGAGCGCGGCTCGGTGGCCAAGAGCGCGGACCTGACCTACCTGGCCGTGCTCTTCGGCCTGACCTGCTGCGTCTTCGGCATGGGCGAGCGCATCAGCCGCGACATGGCACGCCTGGCCGCGGCCACGCTGGCCCAGGCCTCGCAGGTGCAGGCTGACCCGGCGCACGCGCTGGCGCTGGCCGGCTCGCTGACCGTCGAGGTGGTGACGATGCTGGCGATGCCGCTGGCGGTCATCGCCGTGCTGGCCGCGCTCGCGTCCTTTGCGCAGGTGGGCTTCCACCTCAGCGCCGAGCCGCTGAAGCCCGACTTCAACCGCATCAACCCGGCCCAGGGTCTCAAGCGCCTGTTCTCGATGCGCACCTTCTACGAGCTCTTCCGCAGCTCGCTGAAGGTGGGCGCGGTGGCCCTGCTGGTGGCCGTGGGTGGCGCTTCCATCATCGGCGAGCTGGTGGCCCTGCCGCTGCGCGAGGCCGGCACCACGCTGCACTACCTGATCCACACCACCGGCGTGGTGCTGGCCGCGCTGACGGCGGCTTTCGCGCTGCTGGCGGCGGCGGACCTGGCCTACACGCGCTGGGAGTTCTCCAAGCAGATGCGCATGTCGCGCCGCGAGGTGAAGGACGAGCACAAGCAGCGCGAGGGCGACCCGCGCATCAAGCAGCGCATCCGCCAGCTGCGCATGGAGTGGTTCAAGAAGGGCGTGGCCATGCACCGCGTGAAGGACGCGGACGTGGTGGTCACAAACCCCACGCACATCGCCGTGGCCATCGCCTACAAGCGCGACACCATGGCCGCCCCGCAGGTGCTGGCCAAGGGCGCCGGCCAGGTGGCCCTGCGCATCCGCGAGCTGGCCGCGCGCCACCAGGTGATGATCGTCGAGAACCCCCCGCTGGCCCGCGCGCTGTATCGCGAGGCCGAGCCCGGCAGCTACCTGCCGCAGGCCCACTACGCCGCGGTCGCCAAGATCCTCGTGTGGGTCTTCGCGGCACGCAAGAAAGCGAAGGGGGCCTGAGTGATGGAGACCTTGCGCACCTTCTTCGGCCGCAACGCCGACCTGGCCTTGATCAGCCTGGTGCTGGGCGTGCTGCTGGTGCTGTTCGCGCCCATCCCCTCGGGTCTGCTGGACTTCCTGATCCTGACCAACTTCGGCTTCGCGCTGCTGATCCTGCTGGTCACCTTCTATGCGCCGCGGCCGGTGGACTTCTCCACCTTCCCGGCCATCCTGCTGATCGCCACGCTGTTCCGGCTGGCGCTGAACGTCTCGGCCACGCGGCTCATCCTCAGCGAGGGCGACGCGGGCCGCGTCATCGGCGCGGTGGGCTCCTACGTGGTGGCCGGCAACTACGTGATCGGCCTGATCGTCTTCCTGATCCTGGTGGTCGTGCAGTACGTGGTGGTGACCAACGGCGCGCAGCGCGTGTCCGAGGTGGCCGCGCGCTTCACGCTGGACAGCATGCCCGGCCAGCAGATGAGCATCGATGCGGACCTGAACATGGGCTTCATCGACCAGGACGAGGCCAAGCGCCGCCGCAAGACGCTGGAGCGCGAGGCCGCCTTCTACGGCGCCATGGACGGCGCCAGCAAGTTCGTCAAGGGCGACGCCATCGCCGGCATCATCATCATGCTGATCAACATCATCGGCGGGCTGGTGATCGGCGTGCTCCAGATGGGCCTGCCCTGGGGCGACGCGCTGCGCCAGTACACGCTGCTGACCATCGGCGACGGCATCGTCACGCAGGTACCGGCGCTGGTGGTGTCGGTGGGCACGGGCCTGATCGTCACGCGCTCGGGCTCGGACGCCATGCTCGGCGCGGAGGTCTTCCGCCAGATCACCGCCTATCCGCGCACGCTGGCCCTGGTCTGCGTGTCGCTGCTGGGCCTGTGCATGCTGCCGGGTATCCCGGTGGCGCCGGCGCTGGCCATCGCCTCCACCGCCGGCCTGATGTTCTATTTCTCACTGCGCCGGGCCAAGGCGCAGGCCGAGCAGCCGGCCGAAGGCGAAGCCGCCGATGCCGCGGCCGACGACTCCTATGCCGCGACCCAGGTCGAGCCGGTGGACATGACGCTGGGCTCCGGCCTGGCCAAGGCCATCGGCGGCGAGCGGGACGCCTTGCTGGAGCGCGTGTCCACCTTCCGCAAGCAGTACGCCACCGAGATGGGCTTCGTGCTGCCCAAGGTGCGCTTCCAGGACGGCGCCGGCCTGGGCGCCGACCAGTACGAGATCGCCGTCTACGGCGATGCCGTCGCCACCGGCGCGCTGATGCCCGATCGCCTGCTGGCCATCCACCCCAGCGGCAACACCAAGCTCGTGCCCGGCGTGGAGACGCGCGATCCTTCCTACGGCCTGCCCGCGCTGTGGATCGAGCCCGCCCAGCGCGAGGCCGCGCGCGCGGCGCGCTACACGCTGGTGGACCCGTCCACGGTGATGGTGACCCACCTCAGCGAGACCCTGCGCGCCCAGGCGCCGGCCCTGCTCACGCGCACCGAGGCCGACAAGATGCTGGCCCGCCTGCGTGTGGCCCAGCCCGGCCTGGTGGAGGAGCTGATCCCCACGCTGCTGTCGGTGGGCGACGTGCAGAAGGTGCTGCAGAGCCTGCTGCGCGAGAAGGTGCCCGTGCGCAACCTGCAGGCCGTGGTGGAGGCGCTGCTCGATGGCGCCAAGGCCAGCAAGGACCCGGGCGTGCTGGTGGAGATGGTGCGCCAGCGCCTTGCCACGACCATCTGCAACACGCTCAGCGCCGACAAGAAGGTGCTGCACGTGCTGACCCTGCAACCCGAGGTGGAGACCCAGCTGCTGCGCGCCGTCGCCCCGCGCGAGGCGGAGCAGGCCGCAATGGTGGACCCGCGGCTTTCGGAGACCCTGCTGCTGCGCATCGCCGGCCAGGCCGAACGGATGATGAAGGGCAACCTCATCCCCGTGGTGCTGTGCCCGGTGGAGATCCGCCGCCACCTGCGTGCGCTGTGCGAACGCGCGGTGCCGCAGCTGCGCGTGCTGTCGGTGGCCGAGGTGCCGCTGCATTTCGAGCTGAAGGCGTTCGCGTCGATCGGCCTCCAGTAACCAGACGGGCAAACCAGAACGGGAAGGAGCAAACGTGTCCGATGTCTTCACGATGGCCGTCGAGGCCCTGCGCGCCGATCAGTCGCGGCTGCAGCTGCTGGGGCAGAACGCGGCCAATGCCACGACGCCCGGCTACCGCCGCAGCATCGCCGTGGCCCAGCCCTTCCAGCAGTCGCTGGATGCGGCGGGCGCGGCCGGCGGTGCCGCCGGCGCCAGCGTCGGCATTCCGGTGGTACGCCCCGCGCTGAGCTTGCAGCAGGCCGCGCATACCGATACCGGTCGTGCGCTGGATGCCGCGATCCAGGGTGACGGCTACTTCGTCGTCGGCGACGGCGAGCGCAGCTTCCTCACGCGCGCCGGCAGCTTCCGGCTGTCGGCGCAAGGCGTGCTGGTGGGTCCCGGCGACCTGCCGGTGCAGGGCCGATCCGGCGAGATCCGCCCGGAGCAGGGCGCCGAGCTCGGCATCGCCGCCAGTGGCGCGGTGCTGTCCGGCGGGCGCGAGATCGACCGCCTGCGCATCGTCAAGCCCGGCGAGGACTTCGCCCCGGCTTCCAGCGACGGCGTGCTCATCGACGCGGGCGAGCAGGCCTATGCCGAGCTGCCGCCCGACGAGGTGGTGCTGCGCCCCGGTTTCCTGGAGGCGTCCAACACCGACAACCTGCGCGAGATGCTGGGCCTGATGGAGACCGCGCGCCACTTCGAGAGCGTCACGCGCCTGTTGCAGGGCTATGACGAAATGATGGGCAAGGCGATCCAGAAGCTGGGCGACGTCTGAGAAGGTATGAACGAATCCGCCATGCCCGCTCGTCCTGCCCGAATGCGCCCACTCTGCGTTGCAAATGCTCGCCATAGCCCGAGCTATGGCTGCGCTTTGCGCCTTGATTGGTCGCATTCGGACAGCCCGCTCGGTCACGCCGGATTCATTCATACCTTCTGAGCCCGTCCCGACGAACACACACCGAACGAACCACCCATGCTGGACTCCCTCTACATCTCCGCCATCGGCATGCAGTCGCAGAAGACGCAGCTCGACGCCGTGGCCAACAACATGGCCAACGCCAACACGCCGGGCTACAAGCGCGAGCGCGTGGACTTCGTGGGCCTGATGAACCACCAGACGGCCGCTGCCGAGGCGACCGACGCCGCCGGCTCGGCGGACCGTACCGGCAGCCTGCTGCGCCGCGACCTCTCGCAAGGCGAGGTGAAGACCACCGGCTCGGCGCTGGACCTGGCGATCAACGGCGCGGGCTTCATCGAGGTGCGCCTTTCCGACGACCGCATCGGCTACGTGCGCGGCGGCTCGCTGCGCATCAGCCCCGACGGCTTCCTCTCCACCTCGGCCGGCCAGGTGCTGCGTGCCGACATCCGCGTGCCGTCCAATGCCAGCGGACTCGCGATCGCCGCCGACGGCACGGTCACCGCCAGGCTGGGCAGCGACACAGAAGCCACCGAGCTCGGCCGCATCGAGGTGGCCGCCTTCTCCAACCCCGAGGCACTGAACTACCGCGGCGACGGCGTCTACGAGCTGGCGCAGGACGCCACCGACGCGCCGGTGCGCGGCACGCCGGGCACCGAAGGCCTGGGCGCGCTGGCCTCGGGCAAGCTGGAGATGTCCAACGTCAAGCTGGTGGACGAGATGGTCAGCCTGATGATGGCCCAGCGCGTCTACGAGCTGAACTCGCGCGTGGCCCAGGCCGCCGACGAGCTGATGGGCATGGCCAACAACCTGCGCCGCAGCTGATGGGCCTGTCCTCCCGACTTCGCCACGTCGCCGCGGCCGCCGTGCTGCTGGCGCCGGTGCCGCCGGCCTGCGCCGCGGGTGCGCCCGAGGGCGAACCCGTGTGGATCGCCACCGCGTCCCTGCGGCGCGGCGACGCGGCTGACTGCGCGCGGCTGCGCCAGGACACGCGGGTGCGCGCATCGGCGCGGCGCCACGCGTGGTCGGGCGCCTGCGAGTCGCTGGCAGGCCTGGTGCTCAAGCGTGCGCTGGAGCCGGGTGACGTCGTCGTCGACGGCGACTTCGGCCCGCCCCCGGCCGTGATGCGCCACCAGCAGTCGCAGGCGCTGGTGCGCGTGGGTGGGGTCACCGTGCAGGCGCCGGTTGTCGTCCTGCAGGACGGCGAGGTCGGCCAGCGCGTCGCCGTGCGCCCGCTCAACAGCAGCACGTCGCTGCAGGCGCAGATCACCCCAGGCGGCCAGCTCGTTGTGCTGGACCGCGCATCGAACGGAGCTTCCCGATGAATCCGATGAAGAACGCCATCGCCCTCTCCGCCATCTGCCTGGCCGCGGCCGTGGGCGTACCCGCGCAGGCGGGCGACGCCAACTCGCTCTACGACCCGGCCAGCTACCAGCCCCTGGTCGCCGACCAGAAGGCCTACAAGGCGGGCGATGCGCTGACCGTGCTGATCCAGGAAGCGGCGGCCGCCTCCACGTCGGTGGACTCCAAGGCCGGGCGCGACACCAGTGTCAACCTCGGCGTCCAGGCCACCGGCCATCGCGCGCACGGGCTGGAGGCCTCCGCGGGCTCCACCACCGATGGCGGCGGGCAGACCCAGCGCTCGGGCCGGGTGACGGCGCAGATCACCGTCAGCGTGCTGTCCGTGCAGCCCAATGGCGAGCTGGTCGTCGGCGGCCAGCAGACGGTGGAGCTCAACGGCGAGCAGCAGGTCATCACCGTGGCCGGCCGCGTGCGCCCGCGCGACATCAACGAAGCCAACGCCGTGCTGTCCGGCCGGCTGGCCGACTCGCGCATCACCTACACCGGCCAGGGCCACCTGTCCGAGAAGAGCAAGCCCGGCGTCCTGTCCTGGGTTTTCGACTACCTGGGGCTGTGAGCATGCGTGCGCTCTTCGTTCTCCTCGCCTGCCTCGCCTTGCTGGCCCCCGCCGCGCGGGCTGCGACGGCCTCGGTGCGCATCAAGGACATCGCCCGCGTGCAGGGGCAGCGCCAGCACGCGCTCGTCGGCTACGGCCTGGTCACCGGGCTGGCCGGCACCGGCGACACGCCGGGCAACCGGGCCACGCGCCAGTCCATCGCCAACCTGCTGTCGCAGTTCAACGTCGGCATTCCCGCCGACACCGTCAGCAGCCGCAACGTCGCGGCCGTGATGGTCTCGGCCCACCTGCCGGCGACCGCGCGCAGCGGCGACGTGGTGGACGTCACCGTCTCCTCGCTGGGCGATGCGCGCAGCCTGGTCGGCGGCGCCTTGCTGGTCACCCCGCTGAAGGGCCCGGACGGCCGCGTCTACGCGCTGGCCCAGGGGCCGCTGACGGTGGGTGGATACAAGTACGACGCCAACGGCAACGTGGTGCAGAAGAACCACCCGACCACCGCCACCGTGCCCGGCGGCGCGAGCATCGAGGTGGCGCCGCCCATCCGCCCCGACAACGCGCAGGCCGGCTCGCTGCTGTCGATCTCGCTGGCCGATGCCGACTACACGACCGCCGGCCGCGTGGCCGAGGCCATCAACCGCGAGCTGGGCGGCAACGCGGCCGAGGCGGTGGACGCCCAGGGCGTGGCCGTGCGCGTGCCGCAGCAGTACCAGGGCCGCCTGGTGGAGCTGGTGCGCCGCATCGAGTCGCTGGAGGTCGATCCCGACCAGCGCGCCCGCGTCGTCGTCAACGAGCGCACCGGCACCGTGGTGGCCGGCGCGGACGTGCGCATCGCGCCCGTGGCGATCTCCTACGGCGACCTGAAGATCTCGGTGGTCTCCGAGACGGCGGTCTCGCAGCCCACGCTGGTGGCGCGGCCCTCGTCGGGCATCGTCACCTTGCCCTACACCAACACGCGCGTCGACGTGCAGGAGCCCTCCGGCGGCGCGCTGGTGACCCAACCCGGCGGCACGGTCGCCGACCTGGTGCAGGCGCTGACGCGGCTGAAGACCAGCACGCGCGACATCGTTTCCATCCTCAAGGCGCTCAAGTCGGCCGGCTCGCTGCATGCCGAGCTGATCGTGCAGTGAGCCTCGGCTTTCCTTCCATCAATCTCCAACTTCCGGCAACCATCGTGGACACCTCTTCTTCCGCGGTCACCATCGAATCGGTGCGGCTGGCGCTGGGCGCGGCCAGCCTGCGCCAGGCGGTCACCGCCAGCAACATCGCCAACGCCAGCTCGCCCGACCACGTGCGCATGCGCGTGGACTTCGAGCAGCAGCTGGCCTCCGCACTGGCCGAGGCCGGACACGATCCGGCGCAGGCCATGGCCGCGCTGGGCGGCGTGCAGCCGCAGGTGCTGCCGTCCGACAACACCGGCCCGGTCTCGCTGGACCAGGAGATGGTGGAGCTGTCGTCCAACACCCTGCGCTACCAGGCGCTGAGCCGCGGGCTGGCGCGCTACCTGTCCATCGCCGGCGCGATCGCCTCGGCCACGAAGGGCTGAGCATGGACTACTCGCAGATCTTCGCCATCAGCGCCTCGGGCATGCAGGTGCAGCGCACGCGGCTGGAAGTGGCGGCCCACAACCTGGCCAATGCGCAGACCGTGCAGGGCCCCGACGGCCAGCCCTTCCGCCCGCTGGTGGCCGTGGCCCGTGCGCAGGTGTCCGGCTACGCCGGGATGACGACCAGCTTCGACGGGGTGATGCAGTCCGAGTCGGCCGAACCGGCCCTGGCCCGCGCCTCCGCCTTCGTGATGGAGGACCGCGCCGCGGCACCCCGCATGGTGCTGGAGCCCGGCCACCCGTATGCAGATGCCAAGGGCATGGTGCGTTATCCGGGCGTGAACCACCTGGAGCAGATGGTCGCGATCACGCAGGCCCTGCGCATCTACGAAGCCAACCTCGCCGCCATGCAGGCGGCCAAGACCATGGCCACCCGGGCCCTGGATATCGGAGGCCAATGATGGAAGCCTTGTCCGGCATCGCCGCAATCTCTTCGCTCGCCCCGCAGGCGGCAGGCAGCGTCGCCGAGGGCGGCGAGCCCACGGGTTTCGCCGCCGTCTTCGATGCCCAGGTCGAGGGCGTCAACCAGGACCTGTCCCGGGCCGAGACGCAACTGCAGCGCCTGGCTGCCGGCCAGCCGGTGGAACTGCACGACGTGATGATCAGCCTGGAGACCGCGCGCATCAGCGTGATGACGGTGATCCAGGTGCGCAACAAGCTGGTTGAGGCCTACCAAGAGCTCTCCCGCATGCAGGTTTGAGGATCAGGATGTTCATCAGGGAGTTCTGGGGGCAACTGGCCCCGCGCGCACGCACCGGCTTCGTCGTCGGCCTGCTCGCCATCGTGGCGGCACTGGCCTGGGCCGCCTATGCGCTGCTGCACACCAGCTACCAGCCCGTCCTGCGCGCATCGAACGCCGACAAGCTCGCGGCGGCCGTGCGTGAGCTGGAGCGGCAGAAGCTGCCCTACCGCATCAGCGGCGACGGCAGCACGCTGGAGGTCCCGGCCGAGCACGCGGGACGTGCCCGCGTGGCGGTCTCCGGCGGCGGCGGCGG
The DNA here is from genome assembly GCA_004322345.1 of Aquabacterium sp. Classification (GTDB taxonomy): domain Bacteria; phylum Pseudomonadota; class Gammaproteobacteria; order Burkholderiales; family Burkholderiaceae_C; genus Aquabacterium. Next base: position 9,532 of record SCTQ01000068.1, read on the forward strand.
CGCTGGCGCAGCCGCGGGCTTCGAGCTGTTCAACAACACCGATTTCTCCACCACCGAGTTCACGCAGAAGGTCAACTACCAGCGTGCGCTGCAGGGCGAGCTGGCGCGCACCATCGCCACCATCGAGGGCGTGTCCTCG
>SCTQ01000069.1 GCA_004322345.1 Aquabacterium sp.
CGCCCGCGTCGGTGCTCAGGCTGGCCAGCGCGGTGGTGGCGCCGACGGCGCCGCTGAAGGTGGTCGCGCCGCCGCTGTTGATCACCAGCGCACGCGCGCCGTCGACCGTGCCGTTGAAGTTGATGGCACCCGTGCCGCTGCGCAGCGTGGTGGCCGTGCCCAGCGTGACGTTGCCGATGTTGATCGCGCCGCTGCCGTCGGTGCGACCGATGATGGTCTGGGTGAAGCCGCTGACCTGGCTGAGGTCGACCGACAGCGCGCCGCTGCCGCCGGCCAGGCCGATGGTGGTGCCGGCACTGGTGGGCGTGAGGGTGAAGACGCCGGCGCCGCTGATGGCCCCGGCGACGTCCAGCGAGTCGGTGGTCAGCGTCAGGTTGGTGGCGCTGGCGAGCGAGCCATCGAAGTCCAGCGTGGAGCCGGAGAAGGCCGCGCCGTTCACGCTGACCACGACGTCGCCGCCGTAGTGCTGGGCCCCGGTGGTCACCAGGCCCGCGTTGCCGTCGAAACGCACGGTGCCGCTGCCGCTGGCGTCGAAGGCGGTCAGGCCGGTGATGCTGCCGTTGAGGTCCACCAGCCCCGCGGAGGCGATCTGCAGGGCGTTGGAGGCGCCGACGAGGTTGGCCATGGTCACGCCGTTGGCGCTGAGCACGGTGTTGGCCGACAAGGTCACGCTGTCGTTGTAGGTCTGGGCGCCCGTGGTCGTCACCGCCGCGGGCAGCACGGTGCTGCCGCCGGAGCCGGTGGTCAGGCTGGTCAGCGGCGTGCTGCCGCCGACGTTCGCCGTGAAGGTGGTCGTGCCGCCGTCGTTGATGGTCAGCGCGCGGGCGCCGTTCACCGTGCCGTTGAAGGTGATGGTGTTGCCGGCCAGCGTGCTGTTGGCACCCAGGGTGACGGCGCCGCCGTAGGTCTGGGCGCCGGTGGTCGTCACGCCGGATGCGTTGATCGTGGTCGCGCCCGAGGTGCCCAGGCTGGACAGCGCGGTCGCGCCGACCACGCCGCCCAGCGTCGTCGTGCCGGAGGCGGTGATCGTGGCACCGGTGCCGCCGGACTCCGAGGACAGGCCGCCGTCGAAGGCGACATTGGAGCCGGTGAAGGTGGAGTTCTCGCGCAGGCGAACGAGGCCGTTCCAGTCCTGCGCGCCGGAGGTGGTGATGTGCCCGCCGCCGCCGCTGCCGGAGCCCGTCACTGCGCCTGCGTTGACGGTGAGCGCGGCCAGCGGCGTCGCGTTGCCGACGTCGCCGTAGAAATAGACGGGGTTGCTCGTCGTGTTGACCGTCAGCGCATGCGCGCCGTTGATCGTCGCGCCGGCGTTCTGGAACCAGATGTAGCCGCTGCCGTTGGCGTCCAGCGTCGCGTTGCCGGCCAGGGTGACGGGGGAGCGGTAGACCTGGTTGCCCGTGGTGTTGATCGAGGCGTTGCCCAGCGTCGTGGCCCCGGTGATGTCCAGGGTGGCCAGGCGCGTGGTCGAGCCGACCGAGCCGCCCAGGCTCGTGGTGGCGGAGACCAGGGTCAGCCCCTGGGCGCCGGCGCTCGCGCCGTCGATGGTGCCGCCGAAGCCGATGTTGCCGGCGGTGATGCTGAGGCTGCCGGCGATCTGGACCGGGCCGCTGACGACGAAGCTCGTCGCCCCCAGCCCCTGGTTGAGGCTGGCCTGCAGGGTGGTCACGCCGCTGGAGTTCAGCGTCAGGTTGGCCGGCAGGGACGACAGCGTGGTGCCGCTGTCGCCCACGGTGATGGTGCCGCTGGTGCCGCCGCTGCCGGCGCGGCCGATGATCAGGCCCGAGAAGGTCGCGTACTGCGCGAAGGTGCTGGCGTCGATCACGAGGTCACCGATGCCGCTGGTGGATGTGGCGACCGTGATGTTGGTGGTGGAGGTATAGGGTGCGATCTGGACCGAGCCGGTGCCGGTCAGCGAGGGAATGGCCCCCATGCTGTCGTAAACCAGGCCCAGCGCGCGGCTGCCGGCGTTCAGGGCATTGAAGCTCAGCGAGGCCGCGGTGAAGGTGGTGTCGCCCAGCAGCGTGACCGAGCCGGAGTAGGTCTGCGAGCTGGTGGCCGTGATGTCGGCCCGCGTGTCCACCACGCCGGAGGCACTGAGGCTGGTCAGCGCCGTCGTGCCGCCAACCTCTCCGCGGAAGTGCGTGACCGTGAAGCCGGTGGTGCTCAGGTTGCGCGCGCCGTCGATGGTGCCGGTGAAGTCCAGCACGTTGCCGTTGATGTTCAGGTCGGAGGCCAGCGTGACGTTGCCGTTGTAGGTCTGGTTGCCCGCGGTGAAGATGTCGGTGCCGGCCAGGCGGGCATTGCCGTTGACCACCAGGTTGTTCAGCCGGCTGACGGTGCCGATGTCGCCGTTGAAGCGCACCAGGCCGCTGGTCGTGTTGACAGTGAGGTTGTAGGCGCCGTCCACGTTGGTCTGGATGGTGCCGAAGGTGACGTCGCCGCTGCCGGTGGTCACACCCAGGGTGCGGTTGATCGTCGCGTTGCCGAAGGTCACCGCGCCGCTGCCGTCGCTGCGACCGATGGTCACGGTGCCGAAGCTGGAAAAGCGGTCGATCGTGGTCTGCGATATCTGCAGGCTGCCGGCACCACCGGCCACGCCGATGCTGGTGCCGGCATCGCGCGCCGCGATGCTGGCCGTCGCGCCCGTGGCGTTGATGATGGACGCCAGGTTCAGTGCACCGCCCAGGCGCAGGCCGATGTCGTGGCCGGCGACGTCCATCGTGCCGGAGACGGACAGGTCGGTACCGGTGAAGGTGGTGTTCGCTCCCAGCGTGAGCACGGAGCTGTAGGTCTGGTTGCCGGTGGTGGTGACCGCACCGCCGTTGAGAGTCGTCTGGCCCGTCACCTGCAATGCGCCCAGCGCGGTGCCCCCGCCGACCGCACCGCCGAAGGTGGTGCCGCCCGCGGTGGTGGTCGCCAGCGAGAAGCCGCCGTCCACGGTGCCGCCGAAGCCGATGGTCGATGCGCTGGAGCCCAGGCTGCTGTTGCCGCCCAGGGTGACGTTGCCGGTATAGGTCTGCGCGCCGCTGGTGGTGACGTTGGCGGCCAGCGCCGTCGTGCCGCTGACGCCCAGCGAAGCCAGCCGCGTCGCGCCGCCGACGGCGCCGCCGATGTCGGCGTTGCCGGTGATCGTCAGCGCCTGGGCGTCGGCCACCGTGCCGTTGACCGTGCCGTTGAACTCCACGGTGCCGCCGCTCAGCGTGGTCGATGCCGCGGACAGCGTGACCGCGCCGCCGTAGACCTGGTTGCCGGTGGTGGAGACGTTGCCCGCCAGCGAGGTGGTGCCTGAGACGTCGACGCTGGCCAGCGCCGCGCCGGCGCCCACCGCGCCGCCGAAGGTCGCGTTGCCGTTGACCTCCAGGCTCTGGCCGGCGCCGGCCACGGTGGAGCCGAAGGTCACCGTCGTGCCGTCGAGCACCGTGTTCCGCTGCAGGGTCACGGCGCCGCTGTAGAGCTGCGAGCCCGAGGTCTGCACCGCTGCGGCGTTGATCGTGATCGTGCCGTTGAGGTTGATGCTGGTGAGGTCAGTCGTGCCACCGACGATGTCGTTCATCGTGATCGTGCCGGTGGTCTGGGCCTGCAGCGAACGTGCGCCGTCCAGCGTCCCGAAGCCGATGTTGCCGCTGTTGCTGCGCACGGTCAGGTTGGCCGGCAGCGTGAAGTTGCCGAAGCTGATCGTGTAGTCGTTGGCCAGGCTGCCGATGGTGATGCCGGTGAAGCCGCTGAACTTGTTCAGCAGCGCCTGGCTGAGCTGCAACGTGCCGGCGCCGCCTGCCACGCCGATGCTGCCCGTGGCCGACAAGGGTTCGAAGGTCACCGTGCTGCCGCCGGCAGCCGTGCCGGAGACGGCGATGCTGTCGGCGCGCAGGCCCAGGGCATTCGCCCCTGCGGCCACGTTGTTGAACGTGAGGCTGCTGCCCTGGAAGTTGGCGGCGCCGGTCAGCGTGGTGGTGCCCGCATAGGCCTGGGCCCCGCTGGTGGTGACGTTGCCGCCGATCGAGCTGCCGCCTGCCGCCGCGCTGGCGTCCAGCGCGACCAGGTTGGAGGCCCCGGCATTGAGGGCCAGGACGCCCGTGGTGGTGACCTGCAGGCCGTTGTTGCCGCCGTCCAGTGCGCCGTTGAACGTGACGCTGCCGCCGCTGAGGGTGGCGCTGGCGCCCAGGGTGGCCACGTTGTAGGTCTGGGCGCCCGTGCTGGTGACGTTGGCATTGAGCGCGGTGGCGGCCGAGCCGCTGGTGTTCAGCGCGGCGACGCCCGTGACGGCGCCGCCCAGCGTCGCCCGGGTCGTCGCATTGACCGTCAGGTTCTTGGTCCCGCCGGCGACCGTCGCCAGCTCCACCGTGGTGCCGGCCAGCGTGCGCGTGGCGCCGCTGCCGCCCAGCGTTGCGGCGCTGTACTTCTGGCCGGCGACGGTGGTGACGTCGGCGTTGATCGACGTGGATGCCGAGCCGCTGGTGTCCAGCGAGTCGATACCGGCGACGGCGCCGCCCAGCACGGCCGAGGTGCTGCCGTTGACGACCAGGCTCCTGCCCGCGCCGCCCACGGTGCCCAGCGTCACCGTGGTGCCGGACAGCGTGCGCGTGGTGCCGCTGCCGGCCAGCGTGACGCCGCTGTAGGTCTGGCTGCCGGTGGTGGTGACGTCGGCGTTGATGGCGGTCGCCGAGCCGCTGGTGTTCAGTGCCGCGACGTTGGTCACCGTGCCGTTGAGCGTCGCGCCGCCGACGATGGTGAGGTTCTTGCCGCCGCCGGCCACCGTCCCCAGCGTGACGCCGGGGCCGGACAGCGTGCGCGTGGCGCCGCTGCCGCCCAGGGACACGGCACCGTAGAACTGGCCGCCGATGTTGGTGACGTCGGCGTTGATCGCCGTCAGGTTCGAGCCGGTGGTGTCCAGCGTCGAGACGTTGCTCAGCGCGCCGTTGAGCGTCGTCGTGCCGGTGGCCGTGAGCACCAGGCTGTGGGTGGCGCCGGCCAGCGTGTTGTTGATGGTGATGTCGCTGCCGGTGACGGTGCGGGTGCCGCCGCTGAGGGTCACCGGACCGTTGAGCGTGACGGCGGCCCCGTTGGAATTGATGTCGCCGCCCAGGTTGACCGCCGCGCCGGTCAGCGTCACCGCGCCGCCGTTTGTGGTGACCGAGTTGTTGACGTTGAGGTTGTTGGTCGCGATGGCCGTGAAGCTCGTGCCCGCATTGGCGATGTTGACGGCAGCCGTGATCGTCAGGTTGCGCCCGGCCGTCAGCGTGACGGCGGCGGCGACGGAGTTGTTGATCGAGGCGACGTCGACGTCCACGTCGGTGGAGCCGTTCGCCGCGGCAGCGGCGGTCCAGTCGATGGTGCCGCCGGTGGCGGTGCGGATCTCGATGTCGCGCGGATCGAGCAGCAGGGTCCCGATGTAGCCCCTGGGCGCCGAGGTGTCGACCATCCCCTTGAAGCCCAGCGACTGCTTGCCCGACACCTCCACCTGTCCGCCGTTGCCGCCCTGTGCGCCGCCACGGGCCTCGATGCGGCCCTCGTAGCGCGTGGTGTCGTCGGCCCAGACGACCACCTGGCCGCCGTTGCCGGACTGCTGTGCATTGGCGCGCAGCGTCGCGCCGCCGACCACGCCGGTGACCGTCGCGTTGCGCACCGCCGCGTCGTTGCCCTGGAAGCCGCCGCCGACCTGGATGCTGCCGCCAGCGGCCGCGCCGGAAGCGTCCAGCACCGCGGTGGAAGCCAGCAGGGTGCGGTCGCCGGTGACGGTGATGCGCCCGCCGGTCTGCCCGGCTTCGCTGCCGGTGGCGTCGATGCTGCCGGCGACCTGGGTCAGGCCGTGGGCGCCGCCGTCGACGACGACGCGGCCGTTGCGCGCGCCCAGGCTGCGCGCCTGCACCACGCCGTCCATGTTGAGCACGGTGTCGGCGAAGGTGCCGCGCGCTTCGGCACGCAGCTGCACCGTCCCGCCGTCGGCCTCGATGCGGCCGAGCTGGGCCACGCGGGCGCCGGCATCCGCCGCCTTGACGTTGAAGAACAGCAGGCCGTCGCCTTCGACGTCGACCAGCACCTCGTCGGCCGCGACCAGGCCCACGCGGCCACCGGGCGCCGACAGCGTGCCCTGGTTGGAGACGTCCAGGCCGGCCAGCACGATCTCACCGCCCGCGGCATTGACGCGGCCGCGGTTGATGACGCGCCCGGCGTAGTCGCCGAAGCCCGTCGTGGGCGTGAGCTGGATGCGCCCGGCCATGAAGTCCTCGTTGCCCAGCGCCAGCGTGGAGGCCACCAGGCCGCCGACGTCGATCTGCGCGTGCTCCCCGAAGATGATGCCGTTGGGGTTGAGGAAGTAGACGCGGCCGATGGCCTGGATGCTGCCGTCCAGCACGCTGGGTTCGAAGCCGGTGACACGATTGAGCAGCACATCCTTGGCCGAGCCCTGCAGCACGAGGAACCGCTCCTGCTGGGTCAGCGACAGGCTGCGCCAGTCGATGATGGCGCGCGAGCTGCCCTGGGTGATGGTCGTGGTGTCGCCGTTGACGAGCACCGAGGCCTGGCCGCCGACCACCGTCGGGTCCACGCCGCCGGCCAAGAGCGTGCCGGGCAGGGCCAGCGCGAGGGCCAGCGCCAGCGGGCGCAGCGTGAAGCCGCGGCGTTGCCGGCGGGCGGTGCGGGCATGGGGGGTACGACGCTTCATGGCACGGCCTCTTTCGGTTTTCGACGGGCGGGAGTCGATGGATCAGAAGTACTTGGTCAGCGTGGCGTAGGCCCGCGGACGGCGCTGCGACGGGTCGGCCTGCGGGTCGCCGTTGATGGGCCACGACAGGTTCACGCGCAGGCCGAAGGACTGCGGCCGGTCCCAGATCGCGCCCAGGCCGAAGCCGCTGAGCGTGGTGTCGTTGCCCAGCGGGTTCAGCGCGCTGGTGACCAGCGACACGCCGGTCAACTGGTGGCGGAACTTGACGATGCCGAAGTCGTAGAAGGCGCTGAAGACGATCTCGCGCGCGGAGCGGCCGAACCAGGACTCCGGCGGCAGGAAGCGCAGCTCGCCGGTGAACAGGTGGCCCTCGTCGCCGGTGGCCTCGCCGGGCGCGAAGGCGCGCACCGCCTGCGGACCACCGAGGCTGAAGCGCTCGGTGGTGTCCAGGTTGGAATCGGTCAGCTGGCCCTTGTAGCGCACGTAGGCCAGCAGGCGGCCGCCGATCAGGTTCTGCAGGCGCGAGAAGCCCAGCGTCACCTTGTTGAAGCTGGACGGCGTGTCCTGCGGCGGCACCAGCGTCTTGCTGTAGTCGACGTGGCCGTTGGTCCAGGCCGCCTCGTAGGTGTTCACGCCGCCGGAGGCGAGGTTGTCGCGGAAGTCGCCGACCACGCCGACCTGCACGTCGTCGCTGCCCTTCACGTCGCGCGAAGCGCCGCCGAAACGCTCGTCGGTGAACTTCTTGTGCTCGTAGGTGGCCAGCGCGAAGGTGTTCAGGTTGCGCGAGCGGATCAGCGGGTAGAGCGCAAAGACGTTGGCCGCCTGGGCGCGGCCGGCCAGGTCCAGCGGGATCTCCTCGGGGTTCAGGTGGTAGTGCACCAGCGAGGCCGAGGCGCCCAGCTTGAAGCCGTTGGAGCCCAGCGGGAGCACGTAGGACACCAGGCCGAAGGACAGCCGGTTGTTGACCGAGTTCAACACGTTGAACACGAGCGCGTCGCCGCTGCCGGTGGGGCTGGCCACGGTCAGCAGGCCGGAGATGCGGGCCAGGCCCGAATAGCGCGAGCCGTTGACGTCGAACTCGGTGCGCCCGCCGGTGCGCGACTCGGCCTGCGGCGTGACGACCAGCGAGGCCGTGCCCGGCACGCGGCCGGCCTTGACCTCGAAGCGGGCGCGCAGGCCCTGCAGGTCGTTGATGAGGAAGACGACGCGCTCGACCTCGCGCACGTGCAGGATCTCGCCGGGCTTGAGCGCGGCGAGGTAGCGCTCGACCACCTCGCGGCGGATGGGCATCTTGTCGGGCCAGCGCAGGATGACCTGATCCAGCCGGCCTTCCAGCGCGACGATGCGGATCTCGCCGTTCTCCGGCGACTGCTCGGGCAGGTAGGCGTAGCCGAGGTAGTAGCCCAGCTCGCGCTGCATGTAGCGCGTGACGGCCGCCGCGGCGTTGACCATGTCCTCATAGTTCTTGCCCTTGCCGACATAGGGCGCGGTGACCTTGCCCAGGTCCTCGCGCGAGATGCCGGGCAGGCCGTCGATGCGGTAGCCGCTGACATCGAGCGTGATGTCGTCGCTGGGCTTGCCCAGCTCGCGCGGCACCTGGGGCGAGGCGGGGAGTTCCGCCTCGGGGACCGGCGCCGGGCGGGCGGCCTCCTGGCCGCGCTTGAGTTCCTCGGCGGAGGGGATGACGCCGGCCGGGGGCTCGGGCGGGGTCTGGGCCTGGGCCTGGGTCTGGGCCAGCTGGACGGCCAGCAGACAGGCCGCCGTCACTGCACTTCGGGAAAGCTGCCGCATCACTCGCACGAATCACCTCTAGCTGTTGTTCGAACCGGGCAATGGTCCGCCGCGCGGCCTGGCTGGCCCGACGCAGGCAGGCACGGCGAGCATCGTCCGTGCCACGGGGGAAGGGAGAGAAGGAATCGGTGCGCCGCCTGCTACCACCTCGGCGCCGCACCGCAGACTGAGGGCGGCCGGGCCGGTCTCCTTGCAAACGGCGCCAAGGGACCAGCCGACGCGTTGTAAGGATTCTTATCTGCGGCACTACCCTGCCGCACTCCCTAGGCCGGGGGTGCGCCGTCGGCAACCCCCAACATGGGACCCCTCGCCTGACGGGGTACGTCAGCCGTCCCCCAAGGGACAGGGCCGGCTTGGGGCGGCCCGGCGCTCGGCCCCTGCCGCCTGCACCGCGGAGGAATTCACGCAGGCGCCGACGGGAGGCGCTCAGGCCTTGTGCAGCAGGCGCGCTTCCAGCTCGCCCACGATCCCCCGGCGCAGCAGCAGCACGCAGAGGATGAAGATGGCGCCGGTGACCATCGTGACCGAATCGCCCAGGGTGTTGAACCACTCGACGCCGGTCAGCCGGGCCAGGCCGTTGCCGAGGTCGCCGACGCGGTTCTCCAGCAGCACGATCACCAGCGCGCCGATCACCGGCCCGGCCAGGGTGCCGATGCCGCCGACCAGGGTCATCAGGATGACCAGGCCGGAGGTGGTCCACAAGGCATCGGTCAGCGTGGCGAAGCCCAGCACGGTGGTCTTCATCGCCCCGGCCAGGCCGGCCAGGCCGGCCGACAGCACGAAGGCCAGCAGCTTGTAGCGCTCCACCTTGTAGCCCAGCGAGACGGCGCGCGGCTCGTTCTCGCGCACCGCCTGCAGCACCTGGCCGAAGGGCGAATGCACCACGCGGTCGATGAAGAGGAAGGCCGCGGCGAACAGCAGCACGACGACGGCGTACAGGTGGATGTCGCTGACCAGGTCGAAGCCGAAGAAGCTGCCGCGCGGCACCGACTGCAGCCCGTCCTCGCCGCCGGTGAAGGGCGCCTGGAGGAAGACGAAGTACAGCATCTGCGCCAGGGCCAGCGTGATCATCGCGAAGTAGATGCCGGCGCGCCGGATGGCCAGCCAGCCGATGACGGTGCCCAGGGCGGCCGCCACCAGCACCGCGAAGGCCAGGCCCAGCGGCGTGGGCCAGCCCCAGACCTTCAGCGCATGGCCGCAGGCATAACCCGCCGCACCCAGGAAGGCCGCATGGCCGAAGGACAGCAGGCCCGTGTAGCCGATCAGCAGGTTGAAGGCGCAGGCGAAGAGCGCATAACAAAGCACCTTCATCACGAAGACCGGATAGACGCCCAGCGACGGCAGCGCCGCGAGCAGCGCGAGCGCCACGATGTAGACGATGTAGCGCTTGTTCATGCTTCGCGGCCGAAGAGACCGGCGGGCCGCAGCAGCAGCACGACGGCCATGATGACGAAGACGACGGTGTTCGACGCCTCGGGATAGAAGACCTTGGTCAGCCCCTCGACGACGCCCAGGCCCAGGCCGGTGACGATGGACCCGAAGATGGAGCCCATGCCGCCGATCACGACCACGGCGAAGACGGTGATGATCAGGTTGGAGCCCATCAGCGGCGTGATCTGCACGATGGGCGCGGCCAGGACGCCGGCGAACGCGGCCAGCGCCACGCCGAAGCCGTAGGTCAGCGTCACCATCAGCGGCACGTTGATGCCGAAGGCCTGCACCAGCTGCGGGTTCTCCGTCCCGGCGCGCAGCTTGGCGCCCAGCGACGTGCGCTCGATCACCAGCCAGGTCAGCAGGCACACGGTCAGCGAGGCCACGATGACCCAGGCACGGTAGTTCGGCAGGACCATGAAACCCAGGTTGGTCGCGCCCGACAAGGCCTCGGGTGTCGAGTAGGACTGGCCGGAGACGCCGTAGACGGAGCGGAACACGCCCTCCAGCAACAACGTCAGGCCGAAGGTGAGCAGCAGGCCGTAGAGCGGGTCCAGGCGATAGACCCAGCGGATCAGGCCGCGCTCCATCGCGACGCCCGCGATGCCCACCAGCAGCGGCGAGAGCCCCAGCATCACCCAGTAGTTCAGCTGGAAGTACTCCAGGCCCATCCAGGCCAGGAAGGCGCCGACCATGAACAGCGCGCCGTGGGCGAAGTTGATCACCCCCAGCAGGCCGAAGATCACCGCAAGCCCCAGCGAAAGGATCGCGTAGAACGACCCGTTCACCAGGCCCAGCAGCAGCTGGCCGAGCAGCGCGGGCAGCGGTTTGCCGAAGACCTCCGTCATGCTGCCCCCCGTCGTGCGCGGCCTGCGGCGTTCACTTCTTCACCAGCGGGCACTTCGAATCCGCCAGCTTGGTGTAGATGTCGTCACCCGGGATCTTCTGCAGCACCTTGTAGTAGTCCCAGGGCTCGGTGGACTCCTTGGGTGTCTTCACCTGCATCAGGTACATGTCGTAGACCATGCGACCGTCGGCGCGGATGGTGCCGCCCTTGGCGAAGAAATCGTTCACCTTGGTCGCCTTCATCTGCTTGACCACGGCATCTCCGTCGTCGGTCTTGGCGGCCTCCACGGCGTTGAGGTAGTGCGTGGTGGCCGAGTAGTCGGCGGCCTGCAGCATCGACGGCATCTTCTTCATCTTGTCGAAGTAGCGCCGGCTCCAGGCGCGCGACTCGGGGCTCTGGTTCCAGTACCAGCCGTCGGTGAGGTACATGCCTTCGGTGAGCTTGAGGCCCAGCGCGTGCACGTCGTTGATGAACATCAGCAATCCGGCCAGCTTCATCGTCTTGGTGATGCCGAACTCGTTGGCCGCCTTGATCGCGTTGATGGTGTCGCCGCCGGCGTTGGCCAGGCCCAGGATCTGCGCGCCGCTGCCCTGCGCCTGCAGCAGGAAGGACGAGAAGTCCGAGGCCGACAGCGGGTGCTTGACCGAGCCCAGCACCTTGCCGCCGGACTTGGTGACCACCGCCGAGGTGTCGTTCTGCAGCGAAGCGCCGAAGGCATAGTCCGCGGCCAGGAAGTACCAGCTCTTGCCGCCGGCCTTGACCACCGCGGCCCCGGTGCCGTTGGCCAGGGCCACGGTGTCGTAGGCGTAGTGCACGGTGTAGGGCGTGCAGTCCTCGTTGGTCAGGCGGGCGGAGCCGGCGCCGATGGAGATGAAGGGCTTCTTCTTCTCCGCCGCCACCTTGGACATCGCGATGTTGGCGCCGGAGTTGGTGCCGCCGATCAGCAGGTCCACGCCCTGGGTGTCGAACCACTCGCGCGCCTTGGCCGAGGCCACGTCGGCCTTGTTCTGGTGGTCGGCATAGATGAACTCGATCTTCTTGCCGGCCAGCGTGCCCTTCTTGTCGGCGATGGCCATGCGGATGGCCTCGACGCCGCCGGCGCCGTCGATGTCGGCGTACAGGCCCGACATGTCGGTGAGGAAGCCGATCTTCACCACGTCGCCGCTGATCTTGGCCTGTGCGTGCGCGGGGTTCAGCGCGGCCGAGGCGGCCCACACGCCGCCGGCGGCCAGCGGCAGCCACTTCAGCGTGCGCCACAAGGCATGCACGGGCGAAACCTGGGTACGGGCGGTCGGGCGTTGCTTCATCGTTGTCTCCTCGGGTCGGGTTCGGGTGGGAAGGGCGTGTGGGTCACACGCCGAGCAGGGCATCGAGTTCGGCCTGCCTGGAGGCCAGTTCCGCCGCGAGCACGTGCTCGACCACCTTGCCGTGCTCCAGCACGTAGAAGCGATCGGCCAGCGGGGCGGCGAAACGGAAGTTCTGTTCCACCATCACGATGGTGTAGCCACGGCCCTTCAGCGTCCGGATGAGCGTGGCCAGGGCCTGCACGATCACCGGGGCCAGGCCCTCGGAGATCTCGTCGAGCAGCAGCAGCCGCGCGCCGGTGCGCAGGATGCGGGCGATGGCCAGCATCTGCTGTTCGCCTCCGGACAGGCGGGTGCCGGGGCTGTGGGCGCGTTCGGCCAGGTTGGGGAACATCTTGTAGAGCTCGTCCAGCTCCAGCGGATCGCCCACGCCCGGCAGGCCGGCTCCGGCCTTGAGCCGCGGTGGCAGCAGCAGGTTCTCCTGCGCGCTGAGCGACGAGAAGATGCCGCGCTCCTCCGGGCAGTAGCCCACGCCCAGGCGCGCGATGCGGTGCGGCGCCATGCCGACGGTCTCCTGCCCGGCCACGCGTATCGAGCCCTTGCGTGCGCCTACCAGGCCCATGATGGAACGCAGCGTGGTCGTGCGGCCGGCACCGTTGCGGCCCAGCAGCGTGACAACCTCCCCGGGCTGGACTTCGATGTCCACGCCGTGCAGGACATGGCTTTCGCCGTACCAGGCGTTCAGGCCCTTGATTTCGAGTGCGGCCGGCATCTAGTCCACTGAAACGGAGGAATCGGATGTGCGTGGGTGCCTGGCAGGGGCACCCTCTAGGCGCAAGGCGCAGCCGGGTTGGATACCCGGCGAGCACTTGCAACGACGAGGGCGCCCCTGCCAGGCACCCACCCGAAGGGCAGGGATCAGGCAGGGCACGCGCCGGCGTTGCGTTCCTTGCCCAGGCCTCCAGCCTGGGCTGCGGCCCGCGCCTTGTCGCCTGCCCTGCCTGACCCCTGCGCACATCCGATTCCTCCGTTTCAGTGGACTAGGGCACCTTGCAGCACGGCGGCCTCGGTGCCCATGTAGGCCTCCAGCACGCGGGGATCGGCCGAGACCTCGGCATAGGGTCCTTCGGCCAGGATGCTGCCCCGCTGCAGCACGGTGATGCGGTCGGCGATGCGGCTGACCACCTTCATGTTGTGCTCCACCATCAGGATGGTGCGGCCGGCGGAGACGCGCTTGATCAGCTCGGTCACGCGGTCCACGTCCTCGTGGCCCATGCCCTGGGTGGGTTCGTCCAGCAGCATCAGCTCGGGCTCCATGGCCAGGGTGGTGGCGATCTCCAGCGCGCGCTTGCGGCCGTAGGCCAGGGCACCGGCGGCGTGGCCGGCGACATCCTGCAGGCCGACCTCGGCCAGCAGCGCACGCGCGCGCTCGTCGAAGCGGCCCAGCGTCTTGTCGCTGCGCCAGAACTGGAAGGACCAGCCGGCCTGGCGTTGCAGGCCGATGCGCACGTTCTCCAGCACGCTCAGGCGCGGGAAGACGGCGGAGATCTGGAAGGAGCGCACCACGCCGCGGCGGGCGATGTCGGCCGGCGCCTCGCGCGTGATGTCGGCGCCGTTGAAGCGGATGGTCCCGCGCGTGGGCGCGAGGAACTTGGTCAGCAGGTTGAAGCAGGTGGTCTTTCCGGCGCCGTTGGGGCCGATCAGGGCGTGGATGTGGCCGCGCTGCACCCGCAGGTTGACGTCGCTGACGGCGACAAAGCCTTTGAACTCCCGGGTCAGGCCCTGGGTCTCGAGAATCGTCTCGCTCACTGGACTACCCCCCTTCGCGCTACGCGCTGCGTGAATTCGCCCTGCGGGCGGCCGTGTGGGCTCATGCGGCGGATCCTACGGACGCCTCCCCCCGCAGGCGAGAGGGTGTGCACTAGGGAAAGCGAGGGCAAGCCGCGGTGATCGGCCCATGCCTGAACGCCGACTGAATGGCCTTCCGGACAGCCGTCCCTTCTCCGCGGTTGATGCAGCTCAATCAAGTCGCCTCGGCGCCGGCCGAAAAGCTCGGGCATCCGCGCCTCAGGGCCTGGCTGCCGCAGTACACCCACACTGAAAAGGGGAACCGGCAGCGTGCGCGGGATCGGGGCCCGCAGACACATGGAGCCCTCATGCGACAGAACCTGCCCGTCACAGGCAACGAATACGTTTTCGCCGATGGCGAAACCCTGGTGTCCACCACGGACCTGCAAAGCCACATCACCTACGTGAACCCGGCCTTCATCTCGGCCAGCGGTTATTCGCGCGAGGAGCTGATCGGCCAGCCGCACAACCTGATCCGCCACCCGGACATGCCCGCCGAGGCCTTCCGCGACATGTGGGCGACGATACGCAGCGGCCGGCCGTGGTCCGCCGTGGTCAAGAACCGGCGTAAGAACGGCGACCACTACTGGGTGATGGCCAACGCCACGCCCGTCCTGGAGCACGGCAAGCCCGTGGGCTACATGTCGGTGCGCACCAAACCCACCCGTGCGCAGATCGAGGCCGCGCAGGCGCTGTACACCCGGATGAACAAGGAAACCGCGGCGGGCAACCCGTCCGTCGGGCTGGATCGTGGCGTGGTCGTGCGCCGGGGCCTGCTAGGGCGCCTGACCAAACTGGCGCATCCGCCGCTGACCCTGCAGATCGCGCTGGCACCGATGGGCCTGGCGGTATGCTGCGGCCTCATCGGCTGGATGCTCGAGCCCTACGGCCTGCTCGGCAAGGCTGTCTCGGTCGGCTCCGGCGTGCTGATCGCGCTGGCCATCTGGGCCTGGCAGCGCCACAACATCCTGCGGCCCATGGCCAGCATGATCGACATGATCAACCGCATGGCCGCGGGCGACCTGGGCGTGCGCTGCAACAGCCGCGGCGCCAGCGAGATCGGCGACCTGCGCACGGGCCTGAACCAGCTCAACGTCAACATGCGCTCGCTGGTCAACGACGTGCGCCACAGCGTCGCCGGCATGGCGGACGCCACCTCGGAGATCGCCGCCGGCAATACCGACCTGTCGTCGCGCACCGAGAACCAGGCCAGCAACCTGCAGCAGACCGCGGCCTCGCTGGAGGAGCTCAACGGCACCATCGCCAACAGCGCGAACTTCGCACATGAGGCCAGCTCCCTGGCCAGCCGGGCCACCACGGTGGCCCAGGACGGCGGGCGCAGCGTGGAGCAGGCTGTCTCGCACATGCACCTGATCCGCAGCGCGTCGGAGAAGATCGCCGACATCATCCAGGTCATCGACGGCATCTCCTTCCAGACCAACATCCTGGCGCTCAACGCCTCGGTGGAGGCCGCGCGTGCCGGCGAGCAGGGCCGCGGCTTCGCGGTCGTGGCCGACGAGGTGCGCACGCTGGCCCAGCGCACCGCCGTGGCCGCCAAGGACATCAAGAAGCTGATCGACGACTCGGTGAACCTGGTGCGCGAAGGCGAGGGCATGGTGCAGAACGCCGGCCAGACCATGCAGGAGACGCTGAGGGTGATCCGCGAGGTGGAGACCAACGTCTCGGCCATCAGCACCGCGGCCTCGCAGCAGTCGCAGGGCGTCTCGCAGCTCAACGAGGCGGTGTCCAACCTCGACGGCCTGACGCAGCAGAACGCGGCGATGGTGGAGGAGCTGGCCGCCGCGGCGAACTCGCTGCGCGCGCGTGCCGCCGTGGTGTCGGCCACGGTGCAGGTCTTCCGCAGCAGCGACCAGGCCGTGCTGCGCTGACCCGGCCTGCGGCCCGGCTCAGCCGGGCACCACGCGCGCCACCGCGGCGACCAGCTGCCCGCCGGCCGGCACGCTCGCCAGCTCGACGCGCTGCTCGCGCGGCGGCGTGGGCACCGTCAGGTGGCGCCGCGCCTCGCCGATGCCGGCGTCGATCTGCTGCAGCGGCAGGCCCAGCCCGATGCCGGTGGCCTTCAGCACCGCCTCCTTGCGCGTCCAGCAGCGCAGGAAGGCCGCGGCACGCTCGGCCTCGGGCAGCTGGTCCAGGTCCATGCGCTCGACGGGCGAGCAATAGCGCTCGGCCAGCTGGCCTGCATCGGGCAGCGGGATGAGCCGCGTGGCGTCCACGCCGATCTCGGTGCCGTCTGCGATGGCGATCAGCGCCTGCTGGGCGGCGTAGCTCAGGCTGAACGAACAACGCCCCTCGCCCTGCAGCCGCGGCTTGCCGTGCGCACCCGCCGCGTAGCGCAGCGACTGCGGCGGCACGCCCTCGCGTTCGGCCAGCAGCAGGCGCAGCGCGCAGTGCGCGGCAAGGAAGCGGATGCGGTCGCGGTCCCAGCGCATCTTCGACGCACGTGCGCGCTCCGCCGGGGCCAGCAAGCCGACCTCGGCGGCCGTGGGCTCGGCATCCAGGCCCACCAGCCACAGCACATAGGGCGCTGGTGCGGCCAGCTGCGTCGCGTGCTTCATCCGCAGACTGTTGCGACTCGCGTGCCAGCCTGCACTCCCCGTTCGAGTGGGGCGCCACGTTCGCATCGCTACCGGCTGTCACCCAGAGGGGTGACGGCGAGCATTGCTTGCATCTCTTGCATATCTCTTGCTTGACGAGCCTGCAGGTTGTGCAGGGAGAAGGTCATGCCGGCAGTACGCGCGTTGGTGGTTTGGGGATGCGTTGCCGCGCTTGCCGTGCACTTGGGCGCCGACAGCGCCGCCGTGGGCACGAGCACGCCGGCCGGCGTGCTCGAGGACCGCTCCAAGCTGCAGGGCCCGGTGGACCATGGCAACGGGGCGGCGCCCGTGACCGGCACGCGGTCCGCGCGGGCGCCGGCCCGTGCAGCCGCCGCGGCCCTGGCGGCGGCCGAGGCCGCAGGGCCCGAGACCACCGGGCGCTTCCTCGACGCCGTGCCCTGGCCCGTCATCCCCATCCACATGGCCCTGCTCTCCGACGGCCGCGTGCTGACCTACGGCAGCACCGAGCTGGGGCTGCAGGGCGGCCAGTTCAACTACGAGGTCTGGGACCCCGCATTGGGCACCGGCACCGACTCCCACCTGCTGCTGCC
The DNA here is from genome assembly GCA_004322345.1 of Aquabacterium sp. Classification (GTDB taxonomy): domain Bacteria; phylum Pseudomonadota; class Gammaproteobacteria; order Burkholderiales; family Burkholderiaceae_C; genus Aquabacterium. The sequence continues at coordinate 17,049 of SCTQ01000069.1, forward strand.
CAACACCACGGGCACCGACATCTTCTGCAGCGGCCAGATCGTGGTGCCGCGCACCGGCGAGGTGATCCTCACCGGCGGCGACCGCACCGTGAACGGCGTGCGCAACTATTCGGTGAACGACGTCAACTTCTTCGACTACCTCACCAACACGATGCGCAAGGGCACGGGCATGGCCCAGCCGCGTTGGTACCCGACGGTGACCACGCTGGTCGATGGCAGCGTGCTGGTCACCGGTGGGCGCGATGCACCGGTGGAGACCGCGGCCATGGCCACGCCCGAGGTCTACGACCCGGCCACCGGCTGGCGCTCGCTCGGCGGCGCCACCAGCAACGCGGCCTACGGCATCGGCAACTGGTACTACCCGCGCGCCTGGTCGGCGCCCGACGGCCGCGTCTTCGTCGTCGCCATCACCGGCCGCACCTTCATCATGGATCCCGTCGGCAACGGCAGCATCACCGAACAGGCGCTGACCCTGCCCGCCGCGGGCTGGTGGCATCCGGCGGTGATGTTCGAGCCCGGACGCATCCTCAGCGTGCGCAGTGCCGCCCAGGCCAGCGTGATCGACCTCAACGGTGGCGCGCCCGCGGCCGCCGCCACCGCGCCGCTGTCGCAGGACCGCATCTGGTCCAACGCGACCGTGCTGGCCGACGGCAAGGTGCTGGTCACCGGCGGGTCGGCCACCGAGAACCAGACGGTGGACGTGGCCTACCACGCCGAGATCTGGAACCCGGCGACGGGCACCTGGACACGCGGGGCCAGCGCCACGCGCATGCGGCTCTATCACTCGACGGCCATGCTGCTGCCCGACGGCCGCGTGCTGACGGCCGGCGGCGGCGCGCCCGGGCCGGTCACCAACCTGAACGCCGAGATCTACGAGCCGCCCTACCTCTTCAAGCCCGACGGCAGCGGCGACTACGCGGACCGCCCGGTGATCACCAGCGCGCCGCTGCAGGCCGCATGGGGCGGGACGATGACGGTGCACATGCAGTCGGCCACGCCGGTCTCGCGCGTGGCCTTCGTCCGGGCCGGGTCGGTGACCCACTCCTTCGACTTCGACCAGCGCTGGATGCAACTGGCCTACGCGCAGGCGGACGGCGTCCTGAGCGTGCAGATGCCGGCAGATGCGAAGGCCGCACCGCCCGGCAACTACCTGCTCTTCGTCTTCGACGACGCGGGGGTGCCCTCGGTGGCGCGCATCGTGCGCGTGGCCGCAGCAACCGACGCCTATCCGAACTCGATCACCGTGCGCGCCCGCGCCACCCTGGCCGCGGGCACCGGCGCGATGATGGACGTGCGCATCGACGGCGAGCTGGTCGCCAGCACCGAGGTGGCCAGCACCACCTTTGCGGACTACCGCTTCCCGCTGCCGGCCGTGGTGCCGGCAGGCGCCAAGGTGGAGGTCGTCTATACCAACAACGCCACGGTCACCGGGCAGGACCGCAACCTCCACGTCGAGTCGGTGACGCTCAACCGCAGCGCCGTGCTGCCCTCGGCCAATGGCGTGGTCTTCGACCACGGCAGCGGCAGCGCGGCCTTCGACAACCTCGACGTCGTGCCGGGCACCACCGACCTCACCGTCAACGGCGCACTGCGCTTCGCGGCGCCCGGCGCCCGGGTGTCCACGCTGACCGTGCGCGCCCGAGCGGACGTGGCGGAGGACATCGGCGCGATCATGCAGATCCGCGTCAACGGCGTGCTCGCCGCCAGCCTGGAGATCCGCGACACCGGGTATGCCGACTACAGCTTCCGCGTGCCGCAGGCGCTGACGCCGGGCACGCCGGTGGACGTCGTCTTCGTCAATGACGGCAGCGCCACCGGCGATCGCAACCTGCACGTCGAGTCGCTGACGATCGGGGCAGACACGCTGCACCCCACCGATCCCGGCGTGACGGTGGACATCGGCAGCGGCGACGCGGCCTTCGACGGGCAGACCGTGATCCCCGGCCAGGCCGACCTGCTGTGGAACGCCGCACTGCGCTTCACGGTGCCGAACAACGCCGCTCCGAAGCTGACGGTGCGCGCCCGCGCCACGCTCGCCGCCGGCGTCGGGCCGCTGATGCGCGTGCTGGTGTCCGGCATCGAGGTCGGCTCCATCGAGGTCAAGTCCCCCGCCTACGCGGACTACGCCTTCACGCTGCCCTCGGCCGTGGCGCCCGGCGCCAAGGTGGACCTCGTCTTCGACAACGACGGCGGCACCGCCACCGAAGACCGCAACCTCTACGTCGAGTCCGTCACCGTCAACGGCGCCACGCTGCGCCCCACCGACCCGGGCGTGACGGTGGACATCGGCAGCGGCGCGGCCGCCTTCGACGGCGTGATGGTGATCCCGGGCCAGACCGACATCCTGTGGAACGCCGCCGTGCGCTTCGCCGCGCCCGACGCCTCCGCGCCGACGCTGAGCGTGCGCGCCCGCGCCACGCTGGCCGCGGGCGTGGGGCCGCTGATGCAGGTGCTGGTCAACGGCGCAGCCGTGGGCTCCTTCGAGGTCCGCTCCGCCAGCTATGCCGACTACCTCTTCGTGCTGCCCTCCGAGGTGCCCGCCGGCGCCAAGGTGGACATCGTCTTCGACAACGACGGCGGCACCGCCACCGAGGACCGCAACCTCTACGTCGAGTCCCTCACCGTCAACGGCAACACCCTGCTGCCCACCGACCCCGGCGTGACCATCGACATCGGCAGCGGCGCGGCGGCCTTCGACGGCGTGATGGTGATCGCCGGGCAGACCGACATCCTCTGGAACGCCGCCTTGCGCTTCACCGCACCGGAC
>SCTQ01000070.1 GCA_004322345.1 Aquabacterium sp.
CTGGCGGGCCTGCTCGCAGGCCCGCCAGTGGCCCGAGCACCTGCGCGTGGCCGTCAACCTGTCGGCCGTGCAGTTCCGCAGCTCGGAGATCGCGCCGATGGTGGGCGAGGTGCTGGCCGCCACCGGCCTGGAAGCCAGGCGCCTGGAGCTGGAGATCACCGAGTCCGCGCTGATCGAGGACAACCATTCCGCGCTGGCCACGCTGCAGGCGCTGCGCCAGTACGGCGTGCGCGTGGCGCTGGACGATTTCGGCACCGGCTACTCGTCGCTGGCCTACCTGCGCACCTTCCCGCTGGACAAGCTGAAGATCGACGGCATGTTCGTGCGTGCGCTGGACGGCGACGCCGATGCGCGCGAGGTGGTGCGCGCCATCATCAGCCTGTCGCATGCGCTGCGCCTGGACACCACGGCCGAGGGCGTCGAAACCCACGGCCAGCTCGACGTGCTGCGCGAGCTGGGCTGCCACGACGTGCAGGGCTTCCTGCTGGCCTGCCCGATGGCGGCCGACGACATACCGGACTTCCTGGCCGGGCGCGCCGCCGCCGCCGCGGACTCAAGCATCCGGCACTGACCAGCCCGGCATGGGCCGCCCCCAGTCCTGCACCGGCAGCCCGGCGTAGCGCTGGAAGGCCTGCAGCGTGACCGAGAGCTTGCGCGGCAGGTGCCGTGCCGGCGCATGCACTGCCCGCACCGGATAACCGATCAGGGGATGGGCGCCCAGCACCATGCGCAGCCGTCCCTGGGCGACAGCCGGCGCGGCCATGAAGGGCGGCAGCACCGCCAGGCCCACGCCTGCGCAGGCCAGGTCCAGCAGGGAGCCGAAGCTGTTGGCCTGCACCGGAGCACGTCCCCGCTCGACGCCCTGTGGCCAGGCAGCGAAGTTCCAGCCGCCGTTGGGCACCTGGGCGTGCTGCAGACAGGCATGGCCGGCCAGATCCGAGGGCTGCACGGGCTCCCCATGCGCGCCGAGATAGCCCGGGCTGCCCGCCACGACGCCCACCACGTCGGCCAGCGGATGGACGACCAGCCGGCTGTCCGGCAGGGCCCCGCCGCGTATGGCCAGGTCGATGCCGTGGTCCAGCAGGTCCAGCCGCTCCTCGGCCAACAGGATCTCGAAGCTCAGGCGCGGGTGTTCGGACATCAGCTGAGACACCACGGGTGCGATCAGCGCGCGGTCCAGCGAGGTGGGCGCGGTCAGGCGCACCAGGCCGGCCGGCTCCTCGCCCTGGTCCACGATCTCCTCGCACACCGCCTCCAGCCGGCCGAGCAGCTCGCGCGCCTGGTCGGCCAGAAGCTGGCCGGCGTGCGTGGCACGCAAGCCCCGCGTGCTGCGCATGACCAGCTGGGTCCGCAACAGCCGCTCCAGCGCCGACACCCTGCGGCTGACCACGGACTTGTCCAGGCCCAGGTGGGCCGCGGTCGCGGTGTAGCTGCCGCGGCCGACGACCTCGACCAGGGTGCGCAGGGATTCGAGGTCCGGGATCACGCCGGCTCCTCGCACGGGCTGCCCCATTCCAGGAAAGGGCGGGCCGCATAGGCGGCCAGCGTGTCGATCAGCAGCCGCAGGCGGCGCGAGGGGTGGCGCGCCGAAGGGAAGACCGCCCACAGCGGCAGGTCCACCAGGGGATGGTCCCGCAGCACCGCACGCAGCCGGCCCTGCTCCATCGCCGCGGCCACCTGCACCTGCGGCACCGCGCACAGCCCCACCCCGGCCAGGGCCAGGTCGGCCAGCACGTCGAAGCTGTTGATGCGCAGGCGCTGGCGCATGCGCGCCGGCGCGGCGGCCCTCTCCTGCGGATGCCGCCACAGCCGCTGCAGGCCGATCTCGCCGTGTTCGACGAAGACCTGCGTGGCCAGGTCGGCCGGTGTCGTCGGCTCGCCCGCACGCTCGAGGTAGGCCGGGCTGCCCACGACCACAGCCGGCACCAGCGCCAGCCGTCGCGCGATGTGGCTGGAATCGCCCAGCGGCCCGCCGCGTATGGCCAGGTCGATGTTGTGCTCGGTGAGGTCGATCCGGCGGTCGCTCAGCAGGATGTCGAACTCCAGGGCCGGATGGCGGCGCAGCAGTGCGGCGACCACCGGCGTGACCAGCAGGGACTCCAGCGACGTAGGCGCGGTCAGGCGCAGCCTGCCGGCGACCGCGCCGCCGTCGTCGCGCGACTCCAGCCAGGCGTCCTCCAGCTCCTTCAGCAGGACCTGGCAGCGGGCGTGGAAGGCCAGGCCGGCCTCGGTGGGCACCAGCCGGCGCGTGCTGCGTGTCAGCAGGCGCACGCACATCTGCTCCTCCAGCACGGTGATGCGGCGGCTGGCGATGGACTTGGAGATGCGCAGCTGGGCCGCAGCGGCCGTGAAGCTGCCGCGATTGACGACTTCGATGAAGGTCTGCAGGACGGCGAGATCGGGCTGCATGGCAAGTTGCAGTGGGCGCAACAGTATTGTCGATGTGATCTGTATTGTCCTCAGGAGAGCAACTCCAAACAATGCCTCGCATCAGGCCCCAGCCGTGGGCCAGGCAACGTTCAAGGGGTCGCTCATGTCCATCGCCCACCTCGCAGCCGCCCCGTGGCAGTTGCTCCCGCCGGATCGCGCCGGCACCCAGCCAGACGAGCCCGCCGCCACGCGCAGCGCCCGCGTCCTGGCCCTGCCCAGGCCCGCTGCGCCGGCCCCGGCGAGTGCCCCCAGCGCCCGACTGTGCGTGCTGCTGCAGGCCATCGCCGCAGGCGACCGGGCGGCATTCGGCGAGCTGTACGACGCCACGTCCGCCTGCCTGCTGGGCATCGCCTGCGGGGTGCTGCGGCGCCAGGACCTGGCCGAGGAAGCCCTGCAGGACGCCTACGTCAAGGTCTGGAAGCATGCGGACCGCTTCGACGCCAGCATTGCGGCGCCGATGACCTGGCTCATCAACATCGTGCGCAACCGGGCCATCGACATCCGCCGCGCGCGGCAGGCCGAGCTGGCCGCCACCGTGGCGCTGGACGACGAGGCGATGCGCAGCCTGCACGAGTCGGTCCCCGATGCCGGCCCCGGCCCCGAGGACCTGCTGCAGCAGGCCGCCGCCGCGCAGGGCCTGCGCGCTGCGCTGGCCACGCTGTCGCGCGAGCAGCGCCAGGCCGTGGCGCTGGTGATCTACCAGGGCTGCACGCATGCGGAGGTCGCCGCCCGCGCCGGCGTTGCGCTGAGCACCGCAAAGACCTGGGTGCGCCGTGGCCTGATGCGGCTGAAGGCGGAGCTGGACACCTCGGCCGCGGGCCCGGGCCGGCGGGGTGCGCCGTGAAGGCGGTTCTGCTGGCCGGTGCCCTGCTGAATTTCTGGGGTGCCCTGCGCCTGGCCCTGTGGCCCCTGCCCGGCACCAGCCATCGCGCGGATGCGGCACACATCGGCCTGCTGCAGCTCTTCGCGGCCGGCACGGCCGCAGTGTTCGGCGCCCTCTACCTGCTGCTGTGGCTGCAGCCGGGCTGGGTGCTGCCCTTCCTCGTCTTCGGCGCTGCGCTGAAGAGCTGGGCCTGCGTGATCTCCCTGTTCCTGCACGGCCGCGGCCGCATCGGGTCGCGCCTGCTCGTCCAGTTCGGCTTGTCCAACGGCATCGTCGGCGCGCTGTTCTGGGTGGTGATCGTGCACGAGGCTGCGGCGCGCTAAACCCGCGTGGTGTCTGCGTCTGCGTCTGCGTCACGGTGCGGGCCGTAGGTGAAGGAGCCTCACGAGGCACCCACCTTCCAACCACAGGAGATCGACATGCAACACCACCACGCACTGGTCCTCGCGGCCGCCCTGGCCGCCGGCTGGCCGGCCGACCCGGCCTGGTCCCAGACCCTGCCTTCCGCGCCCTCCGCTCCCAACCCGCAGCAGAGCTCGACGCCGCGTCCCACCACCTGCCGGGTGGGCGAGGCCCGCTGCCAGCCCGCCGTGCTGGACTTCGAAGGCGCCTCCGACGGCGCGAGCCTGCGCGCCTTCTACGCCGGGGGCCAGGACAGCGCAGGCACCCTGCCGCCGAACAACATCGACCGCGGCGCGCGCTTCGCCGACGACGGCTTCGTCGCCCGGACCGGGCTGGGCCGCCTTGGCCTGCCCGGCTTCTTCGGCAACGCGCCCTCCGGCCTCACCGTGATGCAGTTCAACCTTTTCGAGCAGGGCGACAGCGCCACGCTCAACCTGGCCGAAGGCTTCAGCGGCAGCTTCTCGTTCGCCTACTCCAGCCTGCAGGCAGGGCGCATCGAGGTCTACAGCGGCCTCGACGGCACCGGCCGCCTGCTGGCGAGCATCGAGCTGGACGTGACCAACGGCGGCCCGGGCGGCGACCTGCGCTGCCGCGCATCGGGCGCCGTGTTCTGCGACTGGGAGACGCTGAGCCTGAGCTTTGCCGGCACGGCCCGCTCGATAGAGTTCGGACAGGTCGCCGACGGCACGCTGTTCGACGACCTGCGCTTCTCCGGCCTGCCCGCAAGCCATGCGATCGCAGCGGTGCCGGAGCCCGCCAGCGGCCTGGTCATCGGCCTGGGCCTGCCGCTGCTGGCCTGGGGCCTGCGCGCAGGCCGCAACGCACCGCAGACCGCGCGCTGACGTGCAGGCCGAGGACCGCCCGGGGCGTGCCGGCAAGCACCGCCCCCTCGATCCGGCGCTGCTGGACGCACTGGCGCGCGAGGTGGCACTGGGCACCGCGAGCGAGCCGACGCGGCGGCGCTTCGATCGGCTGCTGGCCGACGAGCCCGCAGCCCGCACGGCCCTCGCGTACTGGGAGTCGCTGATCGCGTCCTGCGCGCCTGCCGTGCCGGCGGTGCCGCCGGATGCGGCCCTGCGCGGACGCATCGAGTCCCGGATCTTCGGCGGCACGCACCCGCCTCGTTATCCTGCTGCCCGCCCCGACCTCACCCGACAGGAGATCGCCCGCATGGAGCTGGTCCTCTACGACTGGGCGCCCTCGCCCTTCTGCGCCAAGCTGCGCGCCGTGCTCGACTACAAGGGCCTGGCCTACCGCCGCGTGCCGGTGATGGGCGCCGCCCTGCGCCGTGTGCGCAGCCGTGGCAACGGCAAGGTGCCGGCGCTGGAGATCGATGGCCGCATGGTCACCGATTCGACCGACATCGCGCATGCGCTCGAAGCCCTGGCCCCCGAGCCGCCGGTGCTGCCGCAGGACCCGCGGCAGCGCGCGCTCAACCAGGCCCTGGAGGACTGGGCCGACGAGACCTTCTACTTCCAGGCTCTGTACTTCCAGTGGATGGAGCCGGGCGCCGCGCCCATGGTGCGCGAGGCCTTCCGTGCGCACACCGCCATCCCCGGGCCCGTCGGCCAGCTCTTCGGCGAACTGGCCTTCCGCGCCTACCGCCGCCGCATCACCCGCCAGGTGATCGGCCAGGGCACGGGGCGCAAGCCCGAGGCACAGATCGCCGCCGACCTGGCGCGCAACCTGGCCGCAGCAGCCGACCTGCTGATACCCGGGCCCTTCCTGCTGGGTGGGCAGCCTCACCTGTGCGACTTCGCGCTGATGGGCCAGCTCACCTACCTGATGCGCCCGCCGCTGACGCGCGCGATGGTGCAGGCACACGCGCCGCTGACGGACTTCCTCGCCGCAATGCGCGCGCTGCGCCGCACGCCCGCGCCGCCCTGACGCGTCCGCCCGCGCTCCAGCACCGTAAGTGGTGTCCACGAACCCAGACACCGGAGCGCAACATGACCATCGAACAGGACTACATCATCGTCGGCGGAGGCTCCGCCGGCTGCGTGCTCGCCGCCAGGCTGAGCGAGGACCCGGACATCAGCGTCACGCTGATCGAGGCCGGTGGCGACGGGCGCGGCGCGCTCATCGAGACCCCGGCTGCCATGGTCGCCATGCTGCCGACGAAGCTGCACAACTGGGGCTTCGAGAGCCTGCCCCAGCCCGGCCTGAACGGCCGCCGCAGCTACCAGCCGCGCGGCCGCGCACTGGGCGGCTCCTCGGCCACCAATGCCATGGTCTACGTGCGCGGCCACCGCAGCGACTACGACCACTGGGCCGAACTGGGCAACGAGGGCTGGAGCTATCGCGAGGTCCTGCCCTACTTCAGGAAGGCCGAACACAACGAGCGCTTGCACGACGTCTTCCATGGCCGCGGCGGCCCGCTGAACGTGGCCGACTCGCGCAGCGACAACCCCTTCCACGAGGTCTTCCGCCAGGCCGCCCGCGAGGCCGGCTACCGGCTGAACGACGACTTCAACGGCGCCGAACAGGAGGGGCTGGGCAGCTACCAGCTGACGCAGAAGAACGGCGAGCGCTGGAGTGCCGCGCGTGCCTACCTGCACCCGGCGCTGGGCCGGCCCAACCTGCGCGTGCTCACCGGGGCACAGGTGCAGCGCATCGTCTGCGCCGGCCGGCGTGCGACGGGCGTGGAGATCACGCGCTCGGGCATGCCCGAACTGCTGCGCGCGCGGCGCGAAGTCCTGGTCTGCGCAGGCACCCTGCAGTCGCCGCAGCTGCTGCAGGTGTCGGGCATCGGCGACGGGGCCGCGCTGCAGCGCGCCGGCGTGGACGTGGTGCACCACCTGCCGGGCGTGGGGCAGAACCTGCAGGACCACGTCGATTTCATCTTCGGCCATCGCCTGCCCAGCACGGACCTCGTCGGCCTGTCACCGGCCGGCCTGCTGCACGCAGCGCGGCAGTGGAAGCGCTGGCAGCGCGAGCGGCGCGGCATGCTGACGACCAACTACGCCGAATGCGGTGGCTTCCTGCGCGCCGACTGGACTTCGCCGGCGCCGGACTTCCAGCTCCACTTCGTGGTCGGCATCGTCGAGGACCACGGCCGGCGGCTGCATGCGCGCCACGGCCTGTCCTGCCACGTCTGCCTGCTGCGCCCTGCCAGCCGCGGCAGCGTGACCCTGGGTGGACGCACGATGGCGCAGCCGCCGGTGATCGACCCGCGCTTCTACGCCGAGGACCAGGATCTGGAACGCATGGTCACCGGCTTCAAGATGACGCGACGCCTGCTGGACGCGCCTGCGCTGGCCTCGCGCACCACGCGGGACCTGTTCACCGCGGGCGTGCACACCGATGCCCAGATCCGCGCGGTGCTGCGCCAGCGCAGCGACACCGTCTACCACCCGGTCGGGACCTGCGCGATGGGACGCGGCCCGATGGACGTGGTGGATCCGCAGTTGCGCGTGCACGGCATGCAGGGGCTGCGCGTGGTCGACGCCTCGGTCATGCCCACGATACCCGGCGGCAACACCAATGCGCCGACGATCATGATCGCGGAGAAGGCCGCCGCCCTCATCCAGCGACGGCACGCTGTCGAGCCGACCGCTACCGACCGGGCCGAGGATGCGGCGGCGCTGGAATGCCTGGTCTGCTGAGGCGCCCGGGCGCCGGTCAGTCCGGCGCCGCCTCGCCGGTGCCGCTGCCGGCCGCGGCCTGCGTGCGCCGCCAGGCCGCCGGCGTGCAACCTTCCCATCGCTGGAAGGCATGGATGAAGGCCGCGGCTTCCGCATAACCGAGCTGCTGGGCCACCGCCTCCACCGACAGCCGGGTGTTGAGCAGCAGCTCGCGCGCCTTGCTCGACCGAGCCCGGGCCACCAGGTCGCGGAAGCTGGTGCCTTCGTCCGCCAGCTGCCGGCGCAGGCTGCGCTCGGACAGCTCGAAGGTGCGCGCCACATCGGCCGAGCCGGGCAGCTTGTCGGCGAAGAGGGCCAGGTGGGCGACCACGCGCTCGGACAGGTTGCCGGGCTCGGACTGCTGCTCCAGCAATTGCTTGTCGCACATCGCGCGGTACATCGCATGCGCGGCCGGGTCGGCGGCGGGCAGGCGCAGGTGCAGGTATTCGTTGCGCAGCCAGATGCGGCCCAGGCGGCCGCCGAAGTGCACCGGGCAGCGGAAGTGGGCCTCGTAGGCCTCGGCCTCGCTCGGGCGCGGATAGGGCAGCTCCACGCGCTCGGCGCGCACGTCCAGTCCCATGGTGGCCTGCATGTCCATCAGCAGCTTGTGCGTGCCGGACATCTCGCCGTCGATGCGCAGGCGGAACACCGGGTCCGGCAGCGCCAACGGCTCGATGACGACGGCGCTCAGCGTCTCCCCGGGCTCGAAGCGCAGCGTGCCGTAGAGGAAGGTCAACTGCTGGTAGCGCACGCCGACCTGGAAGGCCTCGTAGGCGTCGGCGCAGGTCATCAGCAACATCACCAGCGGGCCGTAGCTGGCGATGTTGAAGTTGGTGCCGGCACGCAGGCCGGCCAGCGGATCCTTCACCAGCGGCGCCACCTCCGAGAAGATGCGCAGCTCGCGCCCGCGGTCGATGCGGGTGCTGGGATCCAGCCGGTCGAGGTCGATGCCGTGGCGGGCGAGCGCGGCGCCGATCTCCTCGCCGGAATCGCGCAGGCTCTTGAGCATGGCCAGCAGGCCGAGGACGGAACGTGAGGCCACGGTGATTTCTATGGGTTTACCCGGGAACCCGTCTCAGGGGTGGGCCCGTGAAAAGGCCCGCATTGGGCCCGCGCTGGCCGGAACTGTCAATCCGATGTCGCCAGCAAGCATGGAAGCGACATGGCACGTTTCCTAAAGTCCGGCCCCATGCGCTGCGCCCTGCAGCCCCAGGAGACTCCACGATGTACACCAGCCCGAACCCCGTCGACCAGGCTTCCAACCGCGGCCCCGCCAGCGTGCCCGCCACGCACTACGTGGACGTGGCGATCGTGGGCACCGGCTTCGGCGGGCTGTGCATGGCCATCCAGCTGCGCCGCGCCGGCATCGACAACTTCGTGATCCTGGAGAAGGCACAGGGCGTGGGCGGCACCTGGCGCGAGAACAGCTACCCGGGCGCGGCCTGCGACGTGCAGTCGCACATGTATTCCTTCTCCTTCGCGCCCAAGCACGACTGGTCGCAGCGCTTCGCGCCCCAGGCCGAGATCCACGCCTACATCGAGAAGACCACCGACGAATACGGCCTGCGTCCCTTCATCCGCTACGGCCAGCAGGTGGTGCGCGCCAACTTCGACGAGCACACCGGCCGCTGGACCATCCACACCGCCGCCGGCCAGGTCTTCGTGGCCCGCCACTGGGTGCTGGCCTCGGGCCCCTTGCACGTGCCGGCTTTCCCGGCCATCAAGGGCCTGGAGAACTTCAAGGGCAAGGTGATGCACTCGGCCCAGTGGGACCACGACTATGACCTCGCGGGCAAGAACGTCGTCTCCATCGGCACCGGCGCCAGCGCCATCCAGTACGTGCCGGAGATCGCCCCGAAGGTGAAGCAGCTGCACGTCTTCCAGCGCTCGGCCGCCTGGGTCATGCCGCGCGACGAGCGCAAGTACTCCGCCCTCGGCAAGGCCATCTTCAAGGCCTTCCCGGCCGTGCAGAAGCTGCACCGCTGGCAGCTGTACTGGACCAACGAGGCCCGCATGCTGCCCATGCTCAACCCGTGGATGGCGCGCGCCGGCGAGCTGATCGTCAAGAGCATCATCCGCCGCAAGGTGAAGGACCCGGTGATCCGCCGCAAGCTGACGCCGGACTACGCCCTGGGCTGCAAGCGCGTGCTGATCTCCAACAAGTGGTTCCCCACCTTCAACCGCCCCAACGTGGAGCTGGTGACCGAGGGCATCAGGGAGATCCGCGAGCACAGCATCGTCTCCGCCGACGGCAAGGAACGGCAGGCGGACTGCATCGTGCTGGGCACGGGCTTCATCGTCGACCCGCGCATCTACATGAAGGACTTCGAGATCACGGGCCGCGACGGCCACGTGCTCAGCCGGGACTGGGCCAAGGTGCCGACCGCCTACCTGGGCATCAACATCACCGGCTTCCCCAACATGCACCAGCTGGTGGGCCCGCACACCGGCCTGGGCCACAACTCGATCATCTTCATGATCGAGGCCCAGGTTCACTACGTGATCCAGTGCATCAAGGAGCAGCGCGCGCGCGGTGCCGACTACGTCGACGTCAAGCCGCAGGCCCAGCAGGCCTTCGTCGCCGAGGTGATGAAGAACCTGGAGGGCACGGTGTGGACCTCCGGCTGCAAGAGCTGGTACCAGACCGCCGAGGGCATCAACTTCGCGCTGTGGCCCAAGTCCACCTGGGCCTACTGGATGCAGTGCCGCAACGTGGTCAGCGGCGACTACCAGTGGGTCACCTGCGGCCAGGTGCCGGCCTCGCGGCCGGTGGAGACCAAGCTGGCCGCCTGATCCTCAGGACCTGGCCCGCGGCGCCAGCACCGCGGCGCCTGCCACCAGCGTCTCGAACATTTCCTGCGCCGCGGCGAGCAGCTCGTCGCGGCGGCGCGGTGCCTCGATCACGTCCAGGCAGAGCTGGAACACCTGGGTCACGATGATGTGCAGCATGCGCTGCAGCCTTGCCGGGTCGGCCTGTGGCAGCACACCCAGCGCGATCAGGTCGCGCCCCATGTCCTCGCGCAGGCGGATCAGCATGCCGCGCACCACGTCGCGTATGGGGCCGGGCGGGCCGTACTGCTCGCGCATCGCGACGGTGAAGACGTCAGCATGGCGCAGCGCGAAGTCAAACAGCCAGCCCACCACGGCCGGCGTCGGCGGCTGGCCCGGCGGCACCGAGAAGCGCATCTGGCGCAGCCCCTCGGCCAGCTCGCGGCCGAAGCCCTGCACCACCGTGTGCATCATGTCCTCCAGGCTGTCGAAGTGCCGGTAAAAGGTGTTGTGGTTGAAGCCGGCCTCGCGCGCCACCTCCCGCAACACCAACGTGTGCACGCTGCCCTGACGTGCGGCCAGGCGCGTGGCGGCCTCCATCAGCATCTGCTTGCCCGGTGCGACGCGCGCGGGCGGGGTATCGGTCTCCGGTGTGTCGTCCATGGGTGCAAGTGTGCCTCGTCGCACAGGCGCTCCGGAGCTGACACGCGGCGCATGCAGATGTGCCGCAGCGGCCCCGGCCGCCCGGGCGGACCAACACTTCCGGGGGTACGGCTGCCGGCAACCTTGGGATGGTGAGCCCCGGCTGCGGGCCCTACGGTTGCGCCCAGCAGTCCCCGCCCGCCGGCAACCCGCGCTGCCGGCCCGTCCACCGCAAGCTTCGGAGCAGACCATGGCCAAGAAAGCGCTTTGCATCGGCATCAACGACTACCCCGGCACCGGCAGCGACCTCACCGGCTGCATCAACGACGCCAACGACTGGGCCGCGGAGCTGGGTGCACGCGGCTACGAGGTGGCCAAGCTGCTGGACAAGCAGGCCACGCGCGCGGCGATGATCGAAAGCATCGGCACGCTGGTGTCCACCGCGACCGAGGGCGACAGCATCGTCATCACCTACTCGGGACACGGCACCTGGGCGCCGGACACCTCGGGCGACGAGCCCGACGGCCGCGACGAGGCGCTGTGCCCCTGGGACCTCACGACCAAGGGCCCGCTGCTGGACGACGACCTGGGCCAGCTCTTCCTGCACCGCCGCCCCGGCGTGCGCGTGCTGCTGCTGTCCGACAGCTGCCACTCGGGCTCGGTGACCCGCGGCGACGACAGCGACGCCGACCCCAAGGCGCCGCGCGCGCGCTTCCTGCCGCCTGCCGTCTGGATGAAGCCCAACCAGCTCCCGCCGGCCATCACCCGCCAGCCGGCCACCGTACTCAGCGGCCTGCGCCGCACCGGCGGCGACCTGCTGCTGGCCGGATGTCAGGACACCGAGTACTCCTGGGATGCCAACTTCAACAACCGGCCCAACGGCGCCTTCACCTACTACGCGTTGAAGACGCTGAAGACGCTGCCGGCCAACGCCACGTATTCGCAGTGGTTCAAGGCGATGCGCAACTACCTGCCCAGCTCGCGCTATCCGCAGGCGCCGCAGCTCTTCGGCGGCGCCTCGGCGCGCCGCTTCAAGATCTTCGCCTGAGCGGGGCCGCGCAGCCTGGCGCGCAGGGCGGTCCCGTGAGCCGCATCTTCATCAGCTACCGCAGCGCCGATGGCGCGGACAAGGCGACCGCGCTGGCGCGCGAGCTCGGCGCGGAGTTCGGCCCTGAGCAGGTCTTCCTCGACAAGGACGACCTGCGCGGCGGCTCGACCTGGCGCGAGGAGATCACCCGCACGCTGGATCGGCGCCCGGTGCTGCTGATGCTGATGACGCCGATGTACCTGGGCGCGCGCCATACCGACGGCAGGCTGCGCATCGAGGACGACACCGACCCGGTGCGCCTGGAGTTCACCGCCGCGCTGCGTGCCCGTGCGCTGATCATCCCGCTGCTGTGCGACGGCCTGGAGAGCCAGCCCGACCTGCGGTTGCTGCCGGCACCCTTCGGCGAGATCGGCGAGCGCACCTGGCGCAAGCTGCGCGCCTACGACTGGAAGGCCGACGTGCAGCGCCTGCACGAAGATCTGGCCGCCGCGGGCGTGCCGCGCCGCGGCCCTCGCGCGCCGGCATCCGTGCCGGCCTGGCGCGGCCACCTCTGGACGGCCGTGGGTGCCTGCGTGATGTCGGCCATCCTGGGACTCGCGCTGTACGCCCTGCCGCGCGGCCCCGGCGGCGACGCGGCGACGGCCCAGGCGCTCGCGGTGGCCGACCTGCCGCCGACCTCGGCGGGCCGTGTCGTGCCCGCCTCCGCCATGCCCGCCGCCTCGGCCGTGGACCTCAGCGGCGAGTGGATCGCCACCGACAGCAACGGCTCGCGCATCCCCATCCTCATCCGCCAGGAAGGCGGCCACGTCACGTTGACCAGCCGCCGCGTGCCCATCGCCATCAACCCGGACTGGGAACAGTACCGCGCCTTCTGGCAGGAGCGCACCGGCGCACGCCTGGACGAGGTCGTCTACCGCGGCGAGGGCACGGCCAGCTTCGACCCCGTGCTGCCTTCCATCCTGGACGCCGCGATCCAGGTCGTCAGCGCCGACGGCGACGGCCCGCTGGACACCGGCAACCTGCACCTGAGCATCTCCCCCGATGGCCGGCAGATGTCCGGCGAACTCTGGCTCAACAGCGAACAGGGGGCCGAGGCCGTGGTGCTCGTGCGCGCGCGCTGACCCGCCGCGCCTGCCCTGCCGGCGGCGAGGCCGGCACCGTGATCTCCCACAAGAAGGACCCGACAGACCCATGCCCGCTCCCTTCAAGCTGCGCCTGGCCGGCGAACCCGTCGCGCAGCCTTCGCTGCCGCGTGCCTTGCAAGCCCTCAGCCGCTCCGCGGACCGCGAGGCACCCGACCCGCTGATAGCCGACCTGGTGACGGTACAGGCCGAGTACCTGCTGGCGTCCGCCAGCCGCGGCGCGGGCGACGTGCAGGAAACGCCCCTCGGCGCGCAGTTGCTGGCGCTGGAAGCGGAGGACGGCACGACGGTCTTCATCCGGGCCGACCGGCTGGCCGAGGACGTGGCGCGGCTGCAGCCGCAGGCCGTCTCCGGCGACACGCTGGACCTGACGCGCTTCCGCGACCCCCAGGCCGCCTCGCGCGGCCTGGGCGACTGGCTGTGGCGCAGGCTCCAGGTGCTGGACCTCAAGCCCGACGGCCTGGTCGAGCAGGCCAAGGGGCTGGCGCTGGAATGGGCGCAGGAGAAGCTCGGCGCGGGCGGGCTGGAGGAGCGCGCCTACGCGCTGGGCTCGCACTACGGCACCAAGGCGCTGATGCAGGTGATCGAGTCGCGCCTGGCCGGGCAGAGCGGGCTGTATGCATGGACCGGCCAGGCCAGCCTGGGCCCGTCCGACCGCCGCGGCCCCGACGACACGCGCCTGGCCGAGGCGGCGCGCCGCGGCCGCATGCTGGTGCTCGTGCACGGCACGGCCTCCAGCACGCTGGGCAGCTATGCCGCGCTGGCGCAGGACGCGCCGACCTGGCGCGCACTGCTGCAGCGCTTCCCCGGCGGCATCTACGGCTACGAGCACCGTACCTTCTCGCAGAGCCCGGCGCAGAACGCGCTGGAGTTGCTGGCCAGCCTGCCCGACGGCGCGCAGGTCTCGCTGCTGACGCATTCCCGCGGCGGCCTGGTGGGCGACCTCGCCTGCCTGGGCAGCGTGCCCGGCGCGGCCATCGATGCCTACGGCAACCAGCCGCCGGCGGGCCTGGGCGCGCGCGCGGCCGAGGGTGATGCCGAGGCCCGGGCCAAGCTGGCCGACCTGGAGGCCGCCGCCGCCGAGGAACGCCAGCGCCTGCGCGACATCGTCAAGCTTAAGGCGTCCAAGCCCAACCTGCGCATCGAGCGCTACGTGCGCGTGGCCTGCCCGG
>SCTQ01000071.1 GCA_004322345.1 Aquabacterium sp.
CGGGTTTGAGTTAAAATCGACTAAAACAGTCGGGAACATTCGGGTTTCACCTGGGTCTCATCCGTCAGCCTCTAGGAGGTTCGGCGCTCGTGTGGCCCCAAGCCGCTGCGATGTCGCCCCGACGGTCCTTCCCGATTCCGAAAAGGAGTACTCATGCGACTCACCACCAAAGGCCGTTTCGCGGTCACTGCAATGATCGACTTGGCTCTGCGCGAGCATCAGGGTCCTGTCGCCCTGGCTGCCATCAGCCAGCGCCAGCAAATCTCGCTGTCCTACCTGGAGCAGCTGTTCGGCAAGCTGCGCCGCCATGAGCTGGTCGAAAGCACCCGTGGCCCCGGCGGCGGCTACTCGCTGGGCCGCAAGGCCGAGAGCATCACGGTGGCCGACATCATCGTCGCCGTGGACGAGCCCATCGACGCCACAGGCTGTGCCGGCAAGGAAAACTGCATGGGCGACGACAGCGGCCGCTGCATGACGCACGACCTCTGGGCCAGCCTGAACCAGAAGATGATCGAGTACCTGGACTCCATCAACCTGCGCAAGCTGGTCGACGAGCAGCTGTCCAAGGGCATCTCGATCGAGGACCAGCCGGTCAAGCGCGCCATCTCCTCGCAGCCCGTGGTCAAGCCCATCAAGGTGACTGCGCCCAACTCGGTCTTCGCGCTGGGCAGCGTGCTGACCAAGTAACTCCCTTCAACTGCACTCCGACGCTTCTGGAGTTCTCGAGCTTTCCTCCGGCCATGGACATGACCCCGCATTTCCCCATCTACATGGATTACGGCGCCACCACGCCCTGCGACCCGCGGGTCGTGGACGCCATGATCCCCTGGTTGCGCGAGCATTTCGGCAACCCGGCCTCGCGCAGCCACGCCTGGGGATGGGAAGCGGAGGAGGCCGTGGAGAAGGCGCGCACGGACGTGGCGCAGCTGGTGGGCGCCGATCCTCGGGAGATCGTCTGGACCTCGGGCGCGACCGAGTCCAACAACCTGGCGCTGAAGGGCGCCGCGCATTTCTACAAGACGCGCGGCAAGCACATCGTCACCGTGAAGACCGAGCACAAGGCCGTGCTCGACACCTGCCGCGAGCTGGAACGCCAGGGCTTCGAGGTGACCTACCTCGACGTGCAGGACAACGGCCTGCTCGACCTGGACCGCTTCAAGGACGCGCTGCGCCCTGACACCATCCTGGTGTCCGTCATGCTGGTCAACAACGAGATCGGTGTGATCCAGGACATCGCTGCCCTCGGCGCCATCTGCCGCGAGCGCGGCATCATCTTCCACACCGATGCCGCGCAGGCGACGGGCAAGGTGGCGATCGACCTGGCCGCGCTGCCGGTGGACCTGTTGAGCCTGGCCTCGCACAAGACCTACGGCCCCAAGGGCATTGGCGCGCTGTACGTGCGCCGCAAGCCGCGCGTGCGCATCGAGGCGCAGATGCATGGCGGCGGTCATGAACGGGGCATGCGCTCGGGCACGCTGCCGGTGCACCAGATCGTCGGCATGGGCGAAGCCTTCCGCATCGCCCGCGCCGAGATGGGCGCCGAGAGCGAGCGCATCCGCGCGCTGCAGCAGCGCCTGCTGTCGGGCATCCAGGGCATCGAGCAGGTCTTCATCAACGGCGACCTCGAACGCCGTGTGCCGCACAACGTCAACGCCTCCTTCAACTTCGTCGAGGGCGAGTCGCTGATCATGGGCATCAAGGGCATCGCGGTGTCCTCCGGCTCGGCCTGCACCTCGGCCAGCCTGGAGCCCAGCTACGTGCTGCGCGCGCTCGGCCGCAGCGACGAACTGGCGCACTCCTCGCTGCGCATGACCATCGGCCGTTTCACGACCGAGGAAGAGATCGACTACGCCGTGTCCACGCTGAAGGACCGGGTCGGCAAGCTGCGCGAGCTGTCCCCGCTGTGGGACATGTACAAGGATGGCATCGACATCAGCACCATCCAATGGACCGCGCACTGAAGAATCAGTTGGAGCAAGAACATGGCTTATAGCGAGAAGGTCATCGACCACTACGAGAACCCGCGCAACGTGGGCTCCTTCGAGAAGTCGGACGAGACGGTGGGCACCGGCATGGTCGGCGCCCCGGCCTGCGGCGACGTGATGAAGCTGCAGATCAAGGTGAACCCCCAGACCGGCGTGATCGAGGATGCGCGCTTCAAGACCTACGGCTGCGGCTCGGCCATCGCCTCGTCCTCGCTCGTCACCGAATGGGTGAAAGGCAAGACGCTGGACCAGGCGCTGGAGATCAAGAACACCCGCATCGCCGAGGAACTCGCGCTGCCGCCGGTGAAGATCCACTGCTCGATCCTGGCCGAGGACGCCATCAAGGCCGCGGTCACCGACTACAAGAACCGCCATGCAGAGTGACACCGTCGAGCAGGCCGCGGTGGCCGCCGCAGCCGGCGTCACGCTGACCCCGGCTGCCGCCCGGCACGTCACGCGCTATCTCAGCAAGCGCGGCAAGGGCGTGGGCGTGCGCCTGGGCGTGAAGACCACCGGCTGCTCCGGCCTGGCCTACAAGCTGGAGTACGCCGACGAGATCGCACCCGAGGACGTGGTCTTCGAGGACCAGGGCGTGAAGGTGCTGATCGATCCCAAGAGCCTGCCCTACCTGGAAGGCACGCAACTTGATTTCGTTCGTGAAGGCTTGAACGAGGGTTTCAAGTTCCACAACCCCAACGAGCGCGACCGATGCGGTTGCGGAGAGTCCTTCCGGGTCTAGGCGACATTCGCCCGCACGGGGATCTCGACGCGAAAGCCCGCATCTGCCGGGCTTTCGTCTTGTAGGCTTTGTATGAATCTCGACGCTGACGACTTCACGCTGTTCGCCGTGCCCGCTGCCTTCGCGCAGGACCGCGCGGCGCTGGATGCGCGCTGGAAGGCGCTGCAGGCCGAGGTGCATCCGGACCGCTTCGCCTCGCAAGGGGCTGCCGCCCAGCGCGTGGCGATGCAGTGGGCGGTGCGCGTCAACGAGGCCTACCAGCGCCTGAAGGATCCGCTGAAGCGCGCGGCCTACCTGTGCGAGCGCAACGGCGCGCCCATCGGTGCCGAGAACAACACCGCCATGCCCGGCGCTTTCCTGATGCAGCAGATGGAATGGCGCGAGGCACTGGACGAGGCACGCGAGCCGGCCGAACTGGAGCGCCTGTCCGCCGAGGTCACGCAATCCCGCCGCTCGGTGTTGTCCGGGCTGCAGCGCCTGCTCGACGATGCCCACGACTATCCTGCAGCCGCCCAGCAGGTGCGCGCGCTGATGTTCATCGAGCGCTTCGCCACCGAGGTCGAACGCAAGCTGGACGCGCTGGAAACCTGAGCAAGAACGAGAACACGCGCGGCGGCCGCATCCGGGACGTCGCGCAGCCAACCATCCCATGGCCCTCCTGCAGATCTCCGAACCCGGCCAGTCGCCGGATCCCCACCAGCGGCGCATTGCCGTAGGCATCGACCTGGGCACGACGCATTCGCTGGTGGCCGCCGTGCGCAGCGGCGTGCCGGAGTGCCTGCCCGACGAGCAGGGCCGTGTCGTGCTGCCCTCGGCCATCCGTTACCTCGAAGGCGGCGGGCGCGACATCGGCCACGCCGCGCTGGCCGCCCAGGCCGACGACCCGCACAACACGCTGACCTCCTTCAAGCGCTTCATGGGCCGCGGCCTGGCCGACGTGGCCCAGCGCACGCAACTGCCCTACGACTTCGTCGACACGCCCGGCATGCTGAGCGTGCGCACGCGTGCCGGCGAGAAGTCGCCGGTGGAGCTTTCGGCCGAGATCCTGGCCACGCTGCGCCAGCGCGCCGAGGACAGCTTCGACGACGACGTCTACGGCGCCGTCATCACCGTGCCGGCCTATTTCGACGACGCGCAACGCCAGGCCACGAAGGACGCCGCGCAGCTGGCCGGCGTCAACCTGCTGCGCATGCTGAACGAGCCTACGGCTGCTGCCATCGCCTATGGCCTGGACAACGCGAACGAAGGCCTCTACGCCGTCTACGACCTGGGCGGCGGCACCTACGACATCTCGGTGCTGCGCCTGGCGCGCGGCGTGTTCGAGGTGGTTGCCGTCGGCGGCGATTCGGCCCTGGGCGGCGACGACTACGATCTCGCGCTGGCCCAGCTGGTCCTGGGGCGCGCAGGCCTGGGTGCGGTCGAGACCTTGTCGGCCCATGACAAGCGCGCCGTGCAGACGGCGGCCCGCGGCTGGAAGGAAGCCTTGTCCGCGCAGGACGAGCTGCAGGCCCGCGCCACGCTGCAAGCCGGCGCCATCGACCTCCCGCTGTCCCGCGCGGACTTCGAGTCCGCCACCTCCGCGCTGACGGCACGCACCATCAGCCTGCTCAAGCGCGTGCTGCGCGATGCCAGGCTCGCGCCCGACGAGGTGCTGGGCGTGGTGATGGTGGGCGGCTCCACCCGCATGCCCCAGGTCAGGCGTGCCGTGGCCGAGGCCTTCGGCCGCGAGCCCCTGACCGACCTCAACCCCGACGAGGTCGTCGCGCTGGGCGCCGCCGTGCAGGCCAACCAGCTTGCCGGCAATGCCCGGGACGGCAACATCCTGCTGCTGGACGTGATCCCGCTGTCCCTGGGCCTGGAGACCATGGGCGGCCTGGTCGAGCGCATCATCCCGCGCAACACCACCATCCCGTGCGCGCTGGCCCAGGACTTCACCACCTACAAGGACGGCCAGACCGCCTTGGCCGTGCATGTGGTGCAGGGCGAGCGCGAGCAGGTCGAGCACTGCCGTTCGCTGGCGCGCTTCGAGCTGCGCGGCATCCCGCCGATGGCCGCGGGCGCGGCGCGCATCCGCGTGACCTTCCAGGTCGATGCCGACGGGCTGCTGTCGGTGTCGGCGCGCGAGCAGCTCAGCGGCGTCGAGGCCTCGATCATCGTCAAGCCCAGCTACGGCCTGGCCGACGACGCGATTGCGCGCATGCTGCAGGAAGGCTTCGCCACGGCCGAGTTCGACATGAAGGACCGCGCCTTGCGCGAGGCCCGCGTCGATGCCGACCGCCTGCTGCTGGCCACCGGCTCCGCGCTGGCGGCCGACGGCGACCTGCTGGATGCCGACGAGCACGAGGCCGTCGAGCGTCTGATGGCCGTGCTCGAACACGCGCGCGCCAGCGAGGACGCCGCCGAGATCGAGGCGGCCGCCAAGGCCCTGGCCGACTACACCGAGGCCTTCGCGGCCGAGCGCATGAACCGCGGCATCCGCCAGGCCCTCACGGGGCGCAAGCTGGACGAACTGCAATGACGATCATCAAGATCCTGCCCCACCACGAATACTGCCCCGATGGCAAGACCATCGAGGCCGCCCCCGGCACGTCGATCTGCGAGGCCCTGCTGGAGAACGGCATCCCCATCGAGCACGCCTGCGACATGAGCTGCGCCTGCACCACCTGCCACGTGATCGTGCGCGAGGGCTTCGGCTCGCTCAACGAGCCGGAGGAAGAGGAAGAAGATCGCCTGGACCAGGCCTGGGGGCTGGAGGCGAACTCGCGCCTGAGCTGCCAGGCGATCGTTGCCAAGACGGAGTTGACGGTGGAGATCCCGAGGTACTCGATCAACCACGCGAAAGAGAATCACTGACCATGCGTCAGATCTTCCTCGACACCGAAACCACCGGCCTGTCTCCCGAATCCGGCGACCGCATCATCGAGATCGGCTGCGTGGAGATGGTCAGCCGGCGCCTGACCGGCAACAACAAGCACTTCTACCTGAACCCCGAGCGCTCCAGCAGCCCCGAGGCGGTGAAGGTCCACGGCCTGACCGACGAGTTCCTCGCCGACAAGCCGCTGTTCGCCCACGTGGCCGATGAACTGCTGGACTACCTGGCAGGCGCCGAGATCATCATCCACAACGCCGGCTTCGACGTCGGCTTCCTCAACGCCGAACTCAAGCGCCTGCAGCGCGGCCGCTTCGAGGACTTGGTCTCGGGCATCTCCGACAGCCTGACGATGGCGCGCGAGATGTTCCCCGGCAAGTCCAACTCGCTGGATGCGCTGTGCAAGCGGCTGGAGGTCGACAACTCCAACCGCACGCTGCACGGCGCGCTGCTGGACGCGGGCCTGCTGGCCGAGGTCTACATCCGCCTGACGCGCGGCCAGAACAGCCTGGTGATCGACGCCGGCGATTCCGAGGACACCGTCGTCGCCCTGGGCGAGGCGGACTTGTCGCGCTACGAGCTGATCGCCGTCGCGCCGAGCGACGAGGAACTGGCTGCCCACGAGGCCATGCTGGCCGACCTGGACAAGGCCAGCGGCGGCAAGACGGTGTGGCGGCGTGAGGCCGATGCAGCCGCGCCGCAGGCCGCCTGAAGACAACGCAGGAATTGCTGCTATACTGCGCGGCTCTTCCGGGCGGTTAGCTCAGCGGTAGAGCACTGCCTTCACACGGCAGGGGTCGCAGGTTCGAACCCTGCACCGCCCACCAAGGAAGACCTCTCATGCGACGGCGCCCACATCGGGCGCCGTTTTCGTTTGTGCTGCGCGCCAGTACGAGGAGCCCGAGCCAAAGTCGTCGCGACTGAGCAGATGCCGGCATCCCAGAAATCGTCGGTGACGACCTGCGTGTTCCAGCCTGACAGATTGGCGAAGGCGGCAAGGCTCCCGTCGTTGTCCACCGCCAGTGCGA
>SCTQ01000072.1 GCA_004322345.1 Aquabacterium sp.
CGCCGCGCTGAACACCGCCCAGGCCGCGTCGCTGACGACCGCCCAGGTGGCCGCGCTGACGACCGAGCAGGCCGCCGCGATCGAGACCACCGACATCAAGGCGATGACCACCGCCCAGGTCGCCGTGCTGAACACCGCCAACGTGGCGGCGCTGACGACCGACCAGGTCGCCAACCTGACGACCGCCCAGGTGGCCGGCATGACGACCAACCAGGTCGCCAACCTGACGACCGCCCAGGTGGCCGCGATCAACACCGCCGACATCCGTGCCATCACGACGGCCCACGCCGCCGCGCTGAACACGGCCCAGGTGGCCGCGCTGAACACCGCCCAGGTGGCCGCGCTGGAAACCGGTGACCTGCGTGCCTTCAACACCGCCAACGTGGCGGCGCTGACGACCGAACAGGTCGCCGCGCTGAACACCGCCCACGTCGCCAACCTGACGACCGCCCACGTGGCCGCGCTGACCACCGAACAGACGGCGGCACTGAACACCAAGGACATCGTCGCGCTGACCTCGGCCCAGGCCGCGGTGCTGAACACCGCCCAGGTCGCCGGGCTGAACACCGCGCAAGTGGTGGCCCTGGAGACGACGGACCTGCGTGCGATCACCACCGCCGGTGTCGCAGCGTTCACCACCGAACAGGTGGCGGCGCTGAACACCGCCCAGGCCGCATCGCTGACGACCGCGCAGGTGGCTGCCCTGAACACCGAGCAGGCCGCCGCGATCGAGACCACCGACATCAAGGCCCTGACGACCGCCCAGGTGGCCGTGCTGAACACCGCCAACTTCGCGGCGCTGACGACCGACCAGATCGTCGCGCTGACCTCCGCCCAGGTGGCCGGCCTGACGACCAACCAGGTCGCCAACCTGACCACGGCGCAAGTCGCGGTGATGGAGACCACCGACATCCGTGCCATCACGACGGCCCACGCCGCCGCGCTGAACACGGCCCAGGTCTCCGCGCTGACGACCGCCCAGGTCGCCGTGCTGGAGACCACCGACCTGCGCGCCTTCAACACCGCCAACGTGGCGGCGCTGACGACCGAGCAGATCGTGGCGCTGAACACCGCGCACTTCGCCAACCTGTCCACCGCCCAGGTCGCGGCCTTCACGACCGAGCAGATCGCCTCCCTGCAGACCGCCGATGTGGCGGCCCTGAGCACCGCCCAGACCGGCGCGCTGAACACGGCCCAGTTCGCCGCGTTCAACACCGCTGACATCGTGGCGCTGACCTCGGCCCAGGTGGCGGCGCTGAACACGGCCCAGATCACGGCGCTGAACACCGAGCAGTTCGCAGCGATCGAGACCACGGACATCCGTGCCATCACCACGGCGCATGCCGCGGCCCTGGCCACCGACGTCGTCGCGGCCATGTCCACGGCGCAGATCGCGGCTCTGGAGACCTCCGACCT
Source organism: Aquabacterium sp. (assembly GCA_004322345.1). Lineage (GTDB taxonomy): Bacteria > Pseudomonadota > Gammaproteobacteria > Burkholderiales > Burkholderiaceae_C > Aquabacterium. The sequence continues at coordinate 1,417 of SCTQ01000072.1, forward strand.
GCGTGCCTTCAGCACCGCGGCGCTGGCGGCCTTCACGACGGCCCAGATCGTCGCGCTGACCACCGGTGAAGCCGCGGCGCTCACGACGGCCCACATCGCCGCCCTGAGCACCGAGCAGATCGCCGCCTTCGAGACCTCCGACCTGCGTGTCCTGAGCACCGCCCACCTCGCGGCCTTCGGCACGGACGACATCGCGGCCCTGACCACCAGCCACATCGCCGCGCTGACGACCGTCCACGTGTCGACCTTCGACACGGCCGACGTCGCCGCGCTGAACACGGCCCAGTTCGCAGCCCTGGGCACCGATGACCTGCGCGTCCTGAGCACGGCCGACATCGCGGTGCTGAACACCGAGCAGATCGGCACCTTCGACACGGCCGACATCGTGGCCCTGACGACCAGCCAGGTGCATGTGTTCAACACCGAAGTGATCGTCGCGCTGACGACCACCCAGGTGGCCGCCTTCACGACCGCAGAGGTCGTGCAGCTGACCACCTCGCACATCGCGGCGATGGAGACCACGGACGTCCAGGCCTTCAACACGGCCCAGTTCCACGCCCTGACGACCACCCAGCTGCAGGCCTTCACGACCGAGCAGATGGCGGTCCTGGAGACCTCGGACCTCGCTGCCCTGTCGATGGCCAGCTCCACGGCCTTCACGACGACGCAGTTGCAGGCACTGAGCGGCTCGCAGGTCGATGCGCTGCTCTCGGCCTCGCCGATCGTGCTCGACCTCAACCACGACGGCGTGCACACCCTGGGCCTGTCCGCTGGCGTCCAGTTCGACCTGAACGCCACCGGCAACAGCACCACGGTGGGCTGGGTGTCCAAGTCCGACGGCCTGCTGGTGCGCGACATCAACGGCGACGGCGTGATCAACAACGGTGCCGAGCTCTTCGGCAGCGCCACGCAGCTGGCCGACGGCCACCGCGCAGGCAACGGCTACAACGCCCTGGCCGAGCTGGACCTCAACCACGACGGCAAGATCGACGCCCACGACGCGGTGTTCGGCGAGCTGAAGGTCTGGGTGGACGGCAACAGCAACGGCCTCACCGATGCCGGCGAGCTGCACGGCCTGGCCGAGCTGGGTGTCGCCTCGCTCGACCTGCACGCCCAGGCCGGCAGCGCCACCGACAACGGCAACCTGCTGGCCCTGGTGTCGAGCTACACGACGACCGACGGCGCCACGCACGACATGGCCGACGTCTGGTTCGCCCGCGACAACGGCACGGCTGCGGCCAAGGCGGCAGCCGAGGTCACCGTCGCCGACCTGCTGGTCGACCCGGGCCAGGCGGTGCTGGGTGGCGAGTCCTCGTCCACCACGACGGCGGCGGCCGATGGCAAGACCACCACCACGGCCGGCACCGCCGATCCCTCCACGGCAGCGACGACGACGGCCAGCGCGGACAGCGGCAGCGACAGCCATGCGGCGGCCACCTCGGCCACGACGACGACCGCCCACGACACCTCGGTGGCCGTGATCGACGTCAGCCACCTGATCGACGACAAGCAGAACAACATCCTGATCTGACGCTTGTCGCCGCCCCGCCGGCCCCGTCGGGGCCGCCGGGCAGGGATTCGACGCCGGGAATGCTCACGCATTCCCGGCGTTTTTTCGTCGCGGGCTCCGCTAAACGCAGGGAACGCTCGCGCATTCCCGCCGTTTTTGCGTCACGGGCTCCGCTAAACGCCGGGAAATGCCCACGCATTCCCCGGCGTTTTTCATGGACCGCCGGGCGGTCGGGGGGTGGAACATCCCGCCACCTGCCGCGCCTGCGGCCGGCTTTCCCCTGGACCAGGAGCAGCGCATGAGATTGGGAACCCGCAAGACTTGCCTCGTCACCGGCGGTGCCGGCTTTCTCGGGTCCCACCTGTGCGAGCGGCTGCTGGACGCCGGCCACGAGGTGATCTGCCTGGACAACTTCTTCACCGGCACGCGCCGCAACGTCGAGCACCTGGTGAACAACCCGCGCTTCGAGCTCAAGCGCCACGACGTGACCTTCCCGCTCTACGTGGAGGTCGACGAGATCTACAACTTCGCCTGCCCGGCCTCGCCCATCCACTACCAGCACGACCCGGTCCAGACGACGAAGACCAGCGTCCACGGCGCGATCAACATGCTCGGCTTGGCCAAGCGTGTCCACGCCAAGATCCTGCAGGCCTCGACCAGCGAGGTCTACGGCGACCCCAAGGTCCATCCGCAGAAGGAGGACTACTGGGGCCACGTCAACCCCAACGGCTTCCGCTCCTGCTACGACGAGGGCAAGCGCTGCGCGGAAACCCTGTTCTTCGACTACTACCGCCAGCACAAGCTGCGCATCAAGGTGATGCGCATCTTCAACACCTACGGCCCGCGCATGCATCCCAACGACGGCCGCGTGGTGTCCAACTTCATCGTGCAGGCGCTGACCGGCCAGCCGATCACCCTGTACGGCGACGGCATGCAGACGCGCTCCTTCTGCTACGTGGACGACCTGATCGAGGGCGCGCTGCGCCTGATGAACGCCCCCGACGAGGTGACCGGCCCGATGAACATCGGCAACCCCGTGGAATCCACCATCCGCGAGCTGGCCGAGCGCATCGTGCAGATGACCGGGTCCAAGTCGCGCATCGAATACCGCCCGCTGCCCCAGGACGACCCGATGCAGCGCTGCCCCGACATCAGCCTCGCGGCCAAGACGCTGGACTGGGGACCGAAAGTCAAGCTGGAAGAGGGACTGGGCAAAACCATTGCTTACTTCGACCGGCTGCTGGCGGAAGATCCGAGCATCGTGGCGTGATGCGTGAGCTGCTCCGGGAGGCTCCCGCCGGAGCCGAACAGGTGGTGGAGGCGGCAGGGGCCTGAGCGCCGGGCCGCCCCAAGCCAGGCCCGGCCCCCTCGGGGGCTGTCGCCTCAGCGACCGGGGCGTCATCAGTTTCCTCGCGGACCCGTGGTTCTCCACTACCCGGGTTTGCCTTCGAGCCCTTCGACGCCTGGTCGCCGGAGGGCTCTTTTTCATCGGGCCGCTATCCTTTGCGCCATGCCCATCGCCATCCCTGACGACGAGATCGAGCTGCGCGCCGTGCGCGCCCAGGGCGCGGGCGGGCAGAACGTCAACAAGGTCTCCAGTGCGGTGCACCTGCGCTTCGACATCCGTGCCTCGCGCGTGCTGAGCGAGGCTCACAAGGCGCGCCTGCTGGCCTTGTCCGACCACCGCATCACGGCAGACGGCGTGGTCGTCATCAAGGCCCAGGAGCATCGCACCCAGGAGACCAACCGGCTGGCCGCGCTGCAGCGCCTGGCCGAGCTGCTGGAGTCCACGGCCCGTGCGCCGCGCAAGCGCGTGGCCACCAAGCCGACCCTGGGCTCCAAGCGGCGGCGGTTGGAAGGCAAGAGCCAGCAGTCGCAACGCAAGGCCCAGCGCGCAAAGGTTGTCGATTGAGCCTTGCCCGAATGGCGCCGGCGTCGCGCATGCGCTCAACTGCCCGCGCCGTGGGCCGAAATCGACGTGGGGTGCGGGCTTCATCCGCACCCGGCGCCAGCCGTGCACGGGCGCGTCCGCCACGTGCACCGGCCCCAGTTCGATGAATCAGCCGTACCCGTCCGCCATCGCCGCCGAAGCTGCAGCCGCGCCCGCCAAGTGGGCCTGGCTGCTGGGCTCCATTGCGGCGCAGCGCTCCGGCGTCAAGCGGCTGCTGTGGTCGGGCGTCGCCTACCTCGCCGGGGCTGCGTTCTGGGTCCTGGCGGCCCGCTCCGGGCTGATGCCGATGGACCACGCCTGGTTGCTGGCCATCTATTTCGTCAGCAGCCAGGTCTGCTTCTACGCGCTGCTGCGCAGCGGCTACGCCATCGCCCACCAGGATCCGACGCTGGCCTACCCGCAGGTGCTGTTCGGCGTCACCGCCGTCGTGCTGACCTATTGCCTGGCGGACTTTGCCCGCGGTGCGGCGCTGCAGATGCTGTGCGTGCTGCTGGTCTTCGACATGCAGCGCCTGGATGCGCGGCGCATCCGCAACGTCTCCGTCTGCGCGGTGGTGCTGCTGGCCGGCGCGCTGGCGGCGATGCACGGGCTGGAGATGGACGGCCTGAACTTGAAGCAGGAGCTGATCAACATCGTGATGGCCGCGGTGATGCTGCCCATGCTGTCGCTGATCGCGCGCGAGGTTGGCGGCATCCGGCTGCGCCAGGTGGCCCAGAAGGCCGAGCTGTCGGACCTCGTGGCCCAGCTGCATCAGCTGTCGACCCATGACGCGCTGACCGGCCTGTACAACCGCCGCTGCATGACCGACCTGCTGCAGGAGGAGCTCAAACGCTACCGCCGCAGCGGCCAGCCCTTCTGCGTCGCCATCCTGGACATCGACTGGTTCAAATCCATCAACGACCAGTACGGCCACGCGGTGGGCGACACCGTGCTGAAGGTCTTCGCCTCCACCGCCAGGCGTTCGGCACGCGGCTCGGACGCGCTGGCGCGCTGGGGCGGCGAGGAATTCCTGCTGCTGATGCCGGGCGTGGACATCGACGGCGGCCTGCAGGCCATGGCACGCATGCGCGACCGCATGCTGATGGTGGACTGGTCCGCGCACGCGGGGGGCCTGCGCGTCGGCTTCTCGGCCGGCGTGGCCGAATGCGCGGCCGGCGAGACCATGGATTCGTTGCTGGAGCGTGCCGACCATGCGCTCTACGCAGCCAAGGAAGGCGGCCGCGACCGCGCCGAGGCCGCGCCGGCCTTGCCGCACAGGGCGAGCGCATGAGCGCGCCGGGCTGCTCCCAAGCGCTCATCCCGAAGCGCGCAGCGCGCAGGGGAGTCCGATGAGGCGGCTGTCCGACCTCCTGCTGGGCACCGAGCCGCTGCTGCGCACGCGGATGCGCTTCGTGCTGCTGGCGATGCTGCTCTACCTTTGCTGGATCCTGATGCACGGCTATTGCATCGCCCAGGGCTACTTCAGCATGCCGGCGGCGATCCCCTGGGTGATGGCCTACGACTGCATCGGCATGCTGGCCTTCTATCCGCTGGTGCGCAGCGGCCTGACGGCGCGCCAGAGCGACCCGGCGCTGATCCTGCCGCAGATCCTCTACGGCAGCGTGGCCGCGGCGCTGAGCTACGCGCTGATCCCGCAGTTGCGCATGCCCCTGCTGCAGCTGTTGTGCCTGATCCTGATGTTCGGGCTGTTCAACCTGCGCCCGGGCCGCCTGCTCTTCGCCGGCTGCTTCGCCATCGGCACGCTGTGGGCGATGTACCTCGTGATGGCCGCCACCGGCGCGCCGCACTTCGACCCGCATCGCGAGGCCATCAACCTGGCCATGGCCTCGATCATCCTGGCCCTGCTGACGGCCATCTCGCGCCACCACAGCCGCATGCGCGGCCGCCTGCGCGAGCAGAAGCAGCAGCTGCTGCAGACGGCCGACCAGGTGCGCCTGCTGGCCACCCAGGACCCGCTGACCGGCCTGCCCAACCGCCAGCACCTGCAGGAGCTGATCGAGCGCGAATGCAAGCGCCTGGAGCGCGGCGGCCAGCCCTTCAGCTTGGCCCTGGTGGACCTGGATCATTTCAAGCGCATCAACGACCGCCACGGCCATGCCAACGGCGACGAGGTGCTGCGCAACTTCGCCGGTGCCGCCTGCGCCGTGCTGCGCGAGACCGACATGATCGGCCGCTGGGGCGGCGAGGAGTTCCTCGTGCTGATGCCCGACACCACGCTGCCGGCGGCCACCAACGGCCTGGAGCGCCTGCGCGCGCACCTCGCCCGCAAGCCGGTGGTGCATGCACTGCCCGAGCTGTCCGTGACCTTCTCCGCCGGCATCTCGGTGCACCGCCTGGGCGGCGACCTGGAGCGTACGCTGGAGCGCGCCGACCGTGCGCTCTACGCTGCCAAGGCCGGCGGTCGCGATCGCACGGTGGGCGACGACGCCCCCGAGCCCGGCCGCCTGTCCGCACGGGCCTGAAAAGAGGCCGCGCCCCGGCAAGCCGCGTTCCACGCCGCCAGCGTGGGCGGGCACGAACGGGCTGACGTGCACCGGGGCACGCGGGACGGCGGGCCGCGTTCCAAACGCCACGCGGCACTGCGTCGGCTGAGCGGCTCAAACGGCGGCCGGCCGTGCAGGGCCGGGCCGGCCCGGCCTGTGCACAGGCCACCCTCGCATCGACTGGTCGACAGGCCGTGCGGGCTCCACCTACCGTGTGCTCCCCGCCGCGTACGCCGTATCCGCCCCCTCTCGCGGTGCAACCGGAAGAAACGAGGTCTGCCATGCCGCAACCCGTCGTGCCCTTCGCGCAGCGAAGGCGCATCGTCCTCATGCTGGGCGCCGCGTCGGCCCTGGGCGGCGTGCCGCCGCTGCTGCTGTCGTCCGCGGCGCAGGCCGCTTCCCCGTCGCCCCTCGAGCGCCTGAGTGCGCTGCTCAACCTCGTCGCCCGCGACACCTTCGCCGGCGTCGCCGCCTTCGCGGTGCCGGGCAACGATCTCTACTCGCTGGCCCAGGGCGTGAGCACCCTGCAGCCCGGAGCCGTGGCCGCCAAGAGCGACGCCTTCCTCGTCTTCATGTTCGACAACTTCCTGGCCCTGCCCGGCGCGGGGGAACTGGCCACCGCGCTGGGGGCGCCCTTTCGCGGCATCAAGGTGCCGCAGTCCGACGGCAAGCTGGCCGACCTGGGGGCCCTGGTGACGGAGTTCGTCGCCGCGGCCGACAGCCTGCCGCTGGGCTTCCTCGTCGCGCTGCTGCTCAACGCGCTGGCGCTGGTGGTGCAGCCGGCCAGTGCGGTGGGGCTCTTCCTGACGCCTTTCCCCCGCCTGTCGTGGAAGCACAAGGCCCAGGTCTTCGAGCTGCTGGAGCTGCCGGGCAGCGATGCCATCCGCATAGTCGCCGAGCGGCTGAAGGAGCCGCTGACGCAGACCCTGGTGGGCTATGTGCAGCTGGTGGCCACGGGCGTGCTGGCCTTCGCGGGCTCGGCTGCCTACCACGAGTGGTATGCGCTGGACGCGACGACGCGCCGGCTGAAGCTGCGGCCGGTGGGCTGGACGCTGTCGAAGTACCAGCCCTATGGACCGGTCGAGGGCTGGGACGAGTTCCGCGGTTACTACCAGGGAAGAAGGAGTGCCAACGATGCGTGACGTGATCGTGATCGGCGCGGGCGGCGGCGGCCCCGTCGTCGCCAAGGAACTTGCCGCCAGGGGGCTGGACGTGCTGCTGCTGGAGGCCGGCCCGCGCCACGGCAAGGTGGAGCAGGACTGGAGCCACTTCGAGGACGACCAGAACAACCTGTTCAAGGGCGCGCTGCGCTGGGGGCCGTCCAGCCGCGCGAAGACCGCATGGTTCCGCGAGACGCCGCAGCGCTCCTTCATCAACCAGGTGGCGGGCGTCGGCGGCACGACGACGCACTACTTCGGCAACAGCCCGCGCGCCATGCCCGGCGTCTTCAACGACTACGCCGGCCCGGACGCCGCGCGCTACGACGTGGCGGCGCGCTTCCCCTTCGGCTACGCCGAGTTCAAGCGCTACTACCGCTGGGTGGAGCAGACCCTGCCGGTGCAGACGGCGGCGATGGGCACCAAGGAGGAAGTCTTCTTCCGTGGCTGCGAGGGCATCGGCCTGCCGGTGCAGACCGGCAAGGACATCGTGGCCGACGCCTTCCGGCCGCAGGAGAACGCCATCCTGCAGCCGCAGGGCAATGCGGGCCTCACGCGCGACGCCGCGCTGTTGCAGTACCCGCAGGCCCGCGGCTGCACCTACTGCGGCTACTGCTACCAGGGCTGCAGCGAGCCGTTGAAGTCTCCCGCCAACCTGAAGGCCAAGCGCGCCACGAGCACCAGCTACGTGCCGATGGCGCTGACGGCCGACCTGTGGAGCCCCGGCGGCCGCGCGGCCACGCTGGTGGCCCACGCCTTCGTGACCAAGGTGCACGCGTCGCAGGACGGCGGGCAGCTGGTGGCCCGGGGCGTGAGCTGGCGCGACACCGAGACGGGGCTGAGCTACACCGAGGACGCACGCGTGGTCGTGCTGTGCGGCGGCTGCGTGGAGGATCCGCGGCTGTGGCTCAACAGCGGCCTGCCCGATCCCAACGGCTGGGTCGGCCGCGGCCTGACCGACCACGCCTTCGACTGGGTGACCGGCATCTTCCCCTTCGACACCGGCTCGTCCAAGGGGCCGGCTTCGGCCTGCCGCGCCGACTTCCCCGGCCTGGGCGGGCTGGAGAACGTGGGCCTTCCGCCCGGACTGCAGGCGCTGACCGCCGGCTACAGCGACAGCGGCATACGCGGCAGCTACAAGCTCGGCCTGGGGGAGACGGGGGCCTGGACCGGGCCCGCCGGCCGCGTGATGGGCCGCGAGCTCAAGGAGCTGATGGACAACGTCAACCGCGTGCTCAACGTACTGGTGCTGACGGACGACGACGTGGAGGCGTCCAACCGCGTGTCGCTCTCGCAGATCTTCCCGGCCGACGAGCACGGCGCCGTGCCGCGGGTGGAGATCGGCAAGCGCCAGCGCAGCGCCCGCACGCTGTCCAACCGCCGCGCCCTGGCCAACAAGGCCGCGCAGATCCTCAAGGCCGCCGGTGCGACCAAGGTGATCCGGCTCGACTTCGCGCCGTTCATGCTCCACGTGCAGTCCTCCATGCGCATGGGCGAGGACGCCGCGACCTCGGTGCTGGACGCGGATGCGCAGTCGCGCTGGGTCAAGCGCCTGTTCATCGCCGACAACGCGGCCCTGGCCAACAGCTGCGGCGGCATGAACCCGACGCTGACCACCCAGGCCCTGGCCACGCGCACGGCGGAGCGGATCTTCCAGCTCTGCTTCGGCGGCAGTGCATGGGTGGGGCGCGAGACACCGCTGTCATCGGTGGACGACCGGGTGACGCAGGCCGTGCTGGCGCGCGGGCTGTGACGCCGGGCCGCGGTGGCGGCGATCGCACGGCGGCCGAGGAGGCCGGTCACCAGGCCCAGCACGAGGCCGCCCAGCCCGCACAGCAGGTAGCTGCGGCAGCGCCGTGCTCACTCCTTGAGCACCATGTCGATGCACATCACGGCCGCCACGATGAGGATGCGCACCTGGTTGTCTTGCCCCACCTTGTCGTTGACGGACAGCATGTAGTTGTCGGCCGAGGTGAAGAGCTCCTTGCCCAGGCCGGCCCACTTCTTGGACACACGCGCCAGTTCGTTGTCGCCGCGGATGAAGCGGAAGTCCCAGCTGGTCCACTTGCCCTTGAGCGTGCAGATGGTCTTTCCCTCGGGATCGATCACGTCGAAGCTGCCGCCGATGGAGAGGAGCCTGGGCTTGAAGCGGCCGACCAGGCGGTCGTGCTCGTCCAGCACGTCGACCTTGGACCAGCCGATGGAGACGCCGCGCTTGACGCTCAGCACCTTCTGCCCGTCGGGCGTTCGGATCTCGATGGCGAAGGGCGTCATCACCTTGTAGTCGGTGAAGCGGAAGAGCTTGGCGAACAGACCCAGGTCGGGCTCGCGGCACTCCAGCACCGTGCGGCCGGTGGCGGGATCGAGGATGTCGTAGTTGTTGGCCGCCTTGAAGAGGCCGACGTGTTCCTTGACGAAGTACTGGTTGCTGCTCAGTGACGGATGCATCGCTTCCCTGGCGCTTGTGGTTGTCCCGAGGGTCGGATGATGCCTCGGTCCCCCGGGCTGCGGCGCACGCGCCACACTAGGCAGGATTGCGCAGCCAGGCGATGCCGCCCGCGCCCAGCACCGCCAGCGCAGCCACGTCGACGGCGAACACGCGCGACAACTGGGGATTGAGGCCGCCGCCCAGGGCCGCCAGCGACAGGAAGGAGACGAGGCTGGCCAGCCCCGCGATCAGCGCCGGCGCCTGCAGCACGGGGCGGAAGGCCGCCGCGCACAGCAGCAGGCCCAGCAACGCGAACAGCACGGCGCGGTGGCGCAGCAGCAGATCCAGGTTGGGGTCCGCCACCTGCACGCCGTACAGCGCCGCAAGGCGCGGCCCGCCCAGGACGCCGGCGACCGGCAGCAGGTGGACGATGCCGGCGAGCAGCAGGGCAGCGGTGACGAGGTGGCGCATGGCGGGACCTGCGAGGTGGCGAAGGCCGCACGCTAGCGCGGGCGCGCCGCGCTGGCGATGACCTCGCAGGTCATGCTGCTGCGGCAGGGCAGGGCCGGCGATCAGCCGGGCAGCGAGTAGTCGAAGTCGTAGAGGTGCCTGCCACCCTCGATGCGCAGGCGGAAGCTGCCGCGCAGGCCGGCAAGCTCGCCGGTGCCGGAGTCCGGCACCACGACGATGGACAGCTGCTGCGCGCCCTGGTCCATCGTGCCGGTGTGCTGGAAGACGAAGCTGCCGCCGCGCCCGTGCAGCGTGCCCGTGACGCGCTCGATGGCGACATAGCCGGCGCTGCCCTGCACCGCGGTGAGGGCGGTCAGCATCTGGCCTTCGCCCGTCGCCTCCAGGTCGCCCTCGAAGCGCTTGTGCAAGGTCAGCCGGCCCAGCGTCACGCCCTCGTGCGCGAGCGGGTCGCCTTGCGGTTTCATCTCGACGCTGAAGCTGCCGTGCGCCGTCCTCGTGTTGCTCATGCCGTCCCTCCTGTTCTGGCTGCCCGCAGGCGAGCGCGGAGTATCGGCAAGCTCAGGCCTCGCTGCACAGCCGCCGCTGCATGGCCTCGGTGGCTTCGAGCTGGCGGATGCGCTCGTCCGCCGGCGGGGAGACGGCGTGCGGATGCCCGCAGGCTGCGCGCAGGGCGGCCGTGGGCACCACGCCGCGGCGGTCGCGCAGGCCCGCCTTGCAGTAGGCCTGGGCCAGGATGCGGCCGCGGCGGCGGAAGGTCTGCTCGAACCAGATCCACTCCTCGTCCCACCACAGCGCCCGCGTGTGCAGCTCCACGCGCTGGAACAGCCGCGCCGGGTAGCGGTAACGCATGCTCATGAAGCCCACCACCGGCGCCCAGCGCCCGCGCAGCATCCCGCCCAGCACGCCGCACCGCACGCCCAGGTCGATGCGGCCCAGGTCCATGTAGGCGTGGTAGCGGTCGTTGGTGACGTGCAGCACGTCGATGTCGTTGGGCAGCACGGTCAGCCGCAGGACGGAGGTGTCGAGCAGGCCGAGCCGGCGGCCGAAGTACGCCGCGAAGGCGGCGCGCAGCAGCATCAGCAGGAGGCGCAGGCGCAGGCGCATGGCGCTCGCCGCGAGGTTTCAGCGCACCGCCGGCACCAGCCACTCCGCCAGGCCGCTGCCCAGCGAGCGCAGCTGGGCGCAGGCCGAGAAGCCGTCGTACAGCGCGTTGATGTAGGCCACGCGCAGGTTGTAGTGCTCGGCCTCGGCGCCCATCACGTCGAACAGCGAGCGGCGGCCCAGTTGCGACCATTGCTCCAGCGTGTAGTTGCGCACCCGGTCGCTGTCGCGCAGCACCTCGGCCGTGGTCTTGGCGCGGTCGAAGGCGCTGACGGCGGCCTCGCGCAGCTGGGCGGCCTGGGCCTTGCGGTCGTTGAGCACCTCGTCGAGCTGCTGGCGGATGGCCTCGGCGCGCTTGCTCGCGGCGTTGGCCGCGGCGGTGGTGCCGCCGCCGTTGTAGAGGGTCCAGTTCAGCGTGACGCCGGCCTGCCAGGAGCGGGACGTGGTCTCGTTGCCCTTGCCGGCCGCACCGCCGAACACCCAGTTCAGCTGCGGGCCGCCGCCGGCGGCCACGGCCTTGGAATAGACGTCGTAGGCCTGGGCCTGGGCCACCAGCTGCCGCACGTCGTTGCTGTTGTCGATCTGGCGCAGGATCTCGCCGAAGTCCGGCAGGCTGGCCAGCGGCACGCCGATGCCCGACCAGGGCATCACGTTCTCGCCGACGATCTTGCGCAGCCGGGCATCGATCTGGCGCACGGTGGTGATCGCGCCGTCGCGCGAGATCTCGGCCTGGCGCTGGTTCTTGCGCGCCTGCACCAGCTCGCTGGCGCGGCCGCGGTCCTGGGCCACGATCTGCTCCAGTGCCGCGGTCAGGCAGCTCATCTTGCGCACGTACTGCTGGTAGACCTGGATCTGCAGGCGCAGGCGGTTGCGCTCCAGCGCATAGGTGATGGCGTCCAGCACCACGCGCTCGCGCAGCGAGGCGGTGTTCAGGTCGGCCGCGCCGGCCAGCTCCCTGCGGTACTGGGTGAGGCCCGAGCGCCGGCCGCCGTCGTAGATCGGGCCGGTGGCGTTGAGCGAGAGCTGCGACTGCGCGTGGCCGCCGTCCTCCTCGGTCAGGCCGGACTGCGACAGGCGCGAGCCCACGGCCATCAGCGATGCGCCGACGCTCACCTGGGGGCGGCTGGCGGCGCTGGCTTCCTCGACGTCCAGGTCGGCCGCTTCGGCGGCCAGGCCGCTGGAGCGCATCTGGGCGCTGCGCGAGAGCGCCTCGCGCGCGATCTGCTGCAGCTGGTTCTGCGGGTCGCCCAGGCTGCGGGCCTGGATGTTGTCGTTACTGGGCATGGCCACGCTGTCGACCGCCGCACCGCGGCTGATCAGCAGCTCGACAGTGGTCTCGTCGTTGCCGCAGCGGCCCTGGGCCTTCGCATGGTTGGCCGCGAGGCTGGCGGCGAGGCAGAGGACGGCGAGGGGCAGGGCGGTGGGCAGCAGGTGGCGCATGTTGGGGATGACTCCGGGGCGAGACCCTGGGACGGCCGGTCTCTGGCCTCGGCGACAAGTTTTGTCGGGACTTGAGGGGCCCCAAGCCTTGATAAGAGGCGCTTGGGGGGGGCAGTCCTTGCCGTTGCCGTAGAGCGCTCTTTTGCCGTGGTCCCGTTCTGCTTGAGTGCGCTGCGCCGGGAATTCGCCCCGGCGGGCGACCTTCTTTCTTTGCTTGTGCAAAGAAAGAAGGCAAAGGTCGCGCAGCGGGGATGCACTCACTTGGCGAAGCCAAGTTATGTGCATACCAAAGCACACCCCGACGTCCTCGTCGCCCGTGGTCACGGGCGATCCCCTGCGGTGCTCGGTCTTGGGGTGCGAAGGCGAACTCGCTACGCGGCTGCGCCGCTACGCTCAGACAGCGCCTTCGAGTCAGAGGACGAAGCACGCTGCGCGTGCCACCCCAAGCCCTGCGCTCCTCGGCGAGGCCAACGGGGCCCCATTGGGGCTAAAGCCCGAAGGCGTCTGGACGGTGGACGGGCACTGCGTGCCTTCGCCGAGCCGGTGCGGAGTGGGTGCGGTGAAGTTGTCCGGAGAACCTTTTGATGGTGTCGGCTCTGCGAGGACGCTTGCGTCCGTCGTCCCTCACGAAACGAGGCCTCCCGGGGTCCCCGTCGGCCTCGCCGAGGAGCACAGGGCTTCGGGGTGCGCGCGCAGCGCGCTTCGTGAACTGACTGGGTGGCCTCTGTTTGACCGCAGCGGCCAACGGCCGCGGAGGGAGTTGGGACACCCACCCCGAAGACCGAGCACCGCAGGGCATCGCCCGTGACCACGGGCGACGAGGACGTCGGGGTGTGTTCTTTGCCTACTTTCTTGCACAAGCAAGAAAGTAGGTCGGCCGCCGGGCCGAAACCCC
>SCTQ01000006.1 GCA_004322345.1 Aquabacterium sp.
TCAATCTCGCATGCTTGTGGCTGTTCATCCGTTCTCCTGACCTGAGCGACTGGTTGTGTGGAAACTCCAGCTTCTCAGACCGGGAACGGGTGAACAACCTCCTGGAACATCACAGCTAGGGCTGCTCGCTGGCGGACAGGCGCTGTGCGGGCATTGCCGAGGCAGGTTCCGAAGCCCTCGCCGCCTCGACGCCGGCGCCGCCGAGCAGGCCGCGCCGCATGCGCGCGTCCACCGGCTTGTCGCCGATGAAGATCTTCAGCACGCCGCGGTAGAAGTCGAAGCCCTCGATCGGCGCGCCGAGGCTGCGTTGGTTGTGCGCCAGCATCAGGCCGCGCTTGGGCGCCCAGTCCAGGTCCAGGGTGTCGCCCTTGTGCACGTCCTCGCCCAGGCCGCGCATGCGCGCTTCCAGTTCGGCCAGGCGCGGGGCCATGGCGGCCCATTCCCCGGGCGTGGTGTTCTTCTTCAGCCCGCCGCGTATGGCCTTGAGCAGTTCGGCCGACGGCGCGTCCATCATCATCTTCAGGCGCAGGCGCTTGGTCGACGGGTCGCCCAGGATGGTGTTGGCGTCGGACGTGGGCGCGGCCACGTAGAGACCGGCGACGAAGGCCTGGATCCAGGCCACGCCGCGCAGGCCCAGGCCGTTCAGGCGCAGGCGGCTGTCGTGCAGCTCCAGCGTGTCGTCGAACTGCTGGCCGGCCAGCACCGCGGCATGAACCGGCATCGCGCAGGCCAGCGCCAGCGCCGCGACGACCGCGATGCGGCGGAAACGCGAACGCGTGGCGCGCGCGTCGTGGTGGTTCTTCATGGCCGTTCTCCTGCACGGCATAACGCCGTTCCCTTGATGTCGGACGACAGCGCCGGCCACGAGTTCCACCCTTGCGCGCCCCAACCGAAAGGAGCCGTTACGGCTGGCCGGCCAACGCCCATTCGATGTGCTCGCGCACCAGTTCGTCGGCCTGCGGTGCACGCTTGCGCAGCGCCGCCACCAGGGCCGTGCGCAGGGCCGGGTCGAGGTCCGGGCGGCGCAGGGCATTGCCCATGCCGACGGCCAGGTTGCGCTGCCAGCGCCGGTGGCCGATGCGCCGTATCGGGCTGCCCTCGGTATGGCGCAGGAAGGCCGCCTCGTCCCAGGCCCACAGCTGCAGCAGCGTGGGCGCGGCCAGCGCATCGCGCCAGTCGAAGTCCGGCAGCGTGGCGCGCCTGGCGTACTTGTTCCAGGGGCAGGTGAGCTGGCAGTCGTCGCACCCGTAGATGCGGTTGCCGATGGCCGCGCGCAGCTCCGGCGGGATCGGGCCGTCGTGCTCGATGGTCAGGTAGGAGATGCAGCGGCGCGCATCGAGCAGGCGCTCGCCGACGATGGCCTGCGTCGGGCAGACGTCGATGCAGGCGCGGCAGCTGCCGCAATGGGCGGTCTCGGGCGGCGTCAGCGGCAATGCCAGGTCGACGTAGATCTCGCCGAGGAAGAAGGCCGAGCCTGCCTCGCGCGACAGCAGCAGCGTGTGCTTGCCGCGCCAGCCCAGGCCGCTGCGGCTGGCCAGCTCCACCTCCAGCACCGGTGCCGAATCCGTGAACACGCGATGGCCCAGCGGGCCCACGGCATCGGCCAGGCGGTCGGCCAGCTTCTGCAGGCGGCTGCGCAGCACCTTGTGGTAATCCCGGCCCCGGGCGTAGACGGAGACCACGGCTTCGCCGGGCTGGGCGAGGCGCGCCCATTCGCGGGCCTGCCAGCTTGCCTGGCCGCTCGCTTGTCCATCCTGCACGATGGCCGTGTCCAGGTCGCGCGGCAGGTAGTCCATGCGCGCGGTGATCACCCGCACCGTGCCCGGCACCAGCTCCGCGGGCCGCGCACGCTTGAGGCCGTGGGCCGCCATGT